>DATNNN010000058.1:0-42623 GCA_035601815.1 Xanthobacteraceae bacterium
CGAGGGCGTGCGGCGCGCGGCGTCGATGAGCGCGCCCATGATCGCCGCACCCGCCCGGTCGCCCTGCACGTGGACGATGCGCCGCGCCGAATGGGCCGCCTCCTGGGAGAGCGCGAGCGCGCCCTTGTTGTCGCGGTCGAAGGGCACGCCGTAGCGGATCAAGTCCTCGATGCGCGGCCCCGCCTCGCGGGCGAGGATCTCGGCGACGCCGGCATCGACGAGGCCGGCGCCGGCCTTGATCGTGTCCCGCACGTGAGCTTCGGCGGTATCGCCTTCCCCGAGCGCCGCTGCGATGCCGCCCTGCGCCCACGCCGACGAGGCGCCCTCGCCGATCGGTGCGGCGGTCACCACCGTCACCGGCCGGGGGCTAAGCTTCAGCGCGCAGAACAGGCCCGCCAGCCCGCCGCCGACGATGACCACGTCGTCGAGGCCGGCCCAGGTTTCGGGCGAGAGAGAGCCTGCAAGGGATGGGTGGGACATGATCTCGCGCCGCGCCTCACGTTCCCCGGGCGAGCCGCGCATTTGGCGCGGCGAGACCCGGGGGTCCAGAAAGTCACTCGCTTTGTCCTCTCCTGGACCCCGGCTCGGCCGCTTCGCGGCCGTCCGGGGAACGAGTGCCGTGGATGGATGTCAATTCTTCAGCTGCACCATGCGCTCCACCGCCCGCCGCGCGCGGCCGGCGATCATGGGGTCGATCTCGACCTCCTCGCGCAGGTACACGAGGCTGTCGAGAATCTTCGGCAGCGTGATGCGCTTCATGTGCGGGCAGAGGTTGCACGGCCGCACGAACTCGACGCCCGGCGTCTCGGCCTGGACGTTGTCGGCCATGGAGCACTCGGTGACCATGACGACCTTCCGCGGCCGCCTGGTCTTGACGAAGTTGATCATGGCCGAGGTGGAGCCGGTGAAGTCGGCCTCGGCGATCACCTCGGGCGGGCACTCGGGGTGCGCCAGGATCTGCACGCCGGGATCGGCCTTGCGATAGTTGCGCAGCTCCTCGGCGGTGAAGCGCTCGTGCACCTCGCAGTGCCCCTTCCAGGCGATGATCTTCACCGGCGTTTGCGTCGCGACCCAGCGCGCCAGGTACTCGTCGGGGATGAGGATGACGCGGTCGACGCCGAAGCTCTCCACCACCTGCACGGCGTTCGACGAGGTGCAGCAGATGTCACTCTCGGCCTTCACGTCGGCGGAAGTATTCACATAGGTGACGATGGGCACGCCGGGGAAGCGCTCGCGCAGGAGCCGCACGTCGGCGCTGGTGATGGAGGAGGCGAGCGAGCAGCCGGCGCGCAGGTCCGGGATCAGCACCACCTTATCGGGATTGAGGAGCTTCGAGGTCTCGGCCATGAAGTGCACGCCGCCCTGCACGATGATGCCGGCTTTGGTTTTCGTCGCCTCGCGGGCGAGCTGCAAGCTATCGCCGACGAAATCGGCGACGCAGTTGTAGATCTCCGGCGTCTGGTAGTTGTGGGCGAGAATGACGGCGCCGCGCACATGCTTCAGCTCATTGATCGCCTTCACGTACGGCGCGAAGAACGGCCACTCCACCGGCGGCACCACGGCCTTCACCTTCTCGTAGAGGTGCGCTGTCGCGGCATCGACCTCGGCGTTCCACTCGAGCTTCGGCATCGCGAGCACGCCGAGCCGGCGCGCGGCCGCCCCGGTGCTCGGACGCGGCACCACGCCCTCGCGCGGGACCGGCGGGCCAAGGACTTCGATCGGCTGGACGGCGATGTTCATGGCGTCTTCCCCATCTTCTTTCCGGCCGTTATGCTCTAAGTGAGCATATTGGCGGTCCAGAAAAACCGGCTTCGCCGCCGGCGCTCGACTTATCCTCATTCCGAGCAAAAAGAATATAGCGCACCTCGGAGCATTTTTCCAGAGGGCGGCGGGCAAGCACCCATGCAAGTTCGCGATGGCTGCTTCGCGCCAAGATTCGCTGTTGCAGCGCAGCGTGCGGCGATAAGGTGCGCCAACAACGCTCCAAATTGGAAACGTCCGACCATGACGACCGTTCCCCTCGCCGCGCCGCGGACGTCCTGGCGCACGCCGCTCGTCATCGTGGTCTGCGGCTGCCTGTGCGCCATGCTCACCTTCGGGCCGCGCTCCACCTTCGGCCTGTTCCTCACCCCCATGTCGGCGGCGAACAATTGGGGGCGCGATGTGTTCGCCCTCGCCTTCGCCGTGCAGAACCTATTGTGGGGCGTCGGCCAGCCGTTCGCGGGCGCCGTCGCCGACCGCTTCGGCACGGCGCGCGTCCTTTCCGCCGGCGCCATCCTCTACGCCGCCGGCCTCATCCTGATGACCTACTCGTCGATACCGGCGACGCTCGAGCTCAGCGCCGGCGTCATGATCGGCTTCGGCCTCTCCGGCTGCTCGTTCAACATCGTGCTCGGCGCCTTCGGCAAGCTGATGCCCGAGCAGTGGCGCTCGCTGGCGCTCGGCGCCGGCACCGCCGCCGGCTCCTTCGGCCAGTTCCTGTTCGCGCCGTTCGGCATCGTGCTGATCGAGGGCGCCGGCTGGCAGAACGCGCTCATGCTCTTCGGCGTGATCATCCTGCTGGTGATTCCGCTGTCGCTGGCGCTGTCGACGCCGCCGATGACCTCGGCCACCGCCACGCCCGGCAACCCGGGCACGCAATCGCTCATGCACGCGCTGGCGGAAGCGTTCGGGCATCGCAGCTATGTGCTGCTCGTGCTCGGCTTCTTCACCTGCGGCTTCCAGCTCGCCTTCGTTACCGCGCACTTGCCGGCGTATCTGCTTGACCGCGGCCTGTCGGCGGAAGCCGGCGGCTGGACGCTCGCCATCATCGGCCTGTTCAACATCGTGGGATCGCTCACCGCTGGCTGGCTCGGCAACATCGTTCCCAAGCGCTACATCCTGTCGGTGATCTATTTCATCCGCGCGCTGTCGATCATCGCGTTCATCTCGGTGCCGATGACGAACACCACGGCGCTGCTCTTCGCCATCGTCACCGGGCTCACCTGGCTGTCCACGGTGCCGCCGACTTCGGGCCTGATCGCGGTGATGTTCGGCACGCGCTGGCTCGCCATGCTGTTCGGCTTCGCCTTCTTCAGCCACCAGGTCGGCAGCTTCATCGGCATCTGGCTCGGCGGCATCATGTTCGAGCGCACCGGCTCCTACGATCTGGTATGGTGGCTGTCGGTGACGTTCGGCTTCCTGTCGGCGCTCATCAACCTGCCCATCGTCGAGCGGCCGGTGGCGCGCCCAGTCTCCGCCGCCGCGTAATCCAAGGGAAAGCGGCGTGGCAAAATTCAAGGCGATCCTGATCGAGAAGGAAGAGGCCGGCCAGAAGGTCGGCTTCGTCGATTTCGACGAGGCCAATCTCATGGAAGGCGACGTCACCATCGCCGTCGAATGGTCGACGGTGAACTACAAGGACGGCCTCGCCGTCACCGGCAAGGCGCCGGTGGTGCGCAAGTTCCCCATGATCCCCGGCATCGACCTCGCCGGCACCGTGCAAAGCTCGAGTCATCCGGCGTGGAAGCCGGGCGACAAGGTGGTGCTGAACGGCTTCGGGATGTCGGAGACGATCTTCGGCGGCTACGCCGAGAAGGCGCGGGTCAAGGGGGATTTCCTGGTGGCGATTCCCGCGAACATGACCACGCGCGAGGCGATGGCCATCGGCACCGCCGGCTACACCGCCATGCTCTGCGTGATGGCGCTCGAGCGCTACGGTGTCACGCCGGCGCAGGGCCCGATCATCGTCACCGGTGCTGCCGGCGGCGTCGGCTCCGTCGCGATCGCGCTCTTGGCCAAGCTCGGCTTCACGGTGATCGCTTCCACCGGCCGGGTGAGCGAGACGGACTACCTGAAGTCGCTGGGTGCGAGCGAAATCGTCGACCGCAACCAGTTCACCGGCCCGGCCAAGCCCATGGACCAGGAGCGCTATGCGGGCGGCGTCGATTCGGTGGGCTCCACCACGCTCGCCAACCTCATCGCCATGACCAAATACGGCGGCGCGGTCGCTGCCTGCGGCCTCGCCGGCGGCCGCGACCTGCCGACCCAGGTCGCGCCCTTCATCCTGCGCGGCGTGGCGCTTCTGGGGGTCGATTCGGTGCGGGCCCCCATCGAGCGGCGGCGCGAGGCATGGAAGCGGCTTGCCAGCGACCTCGACCGCAAGAAACTTGCGGCGATGACCACGGAAATTCCGCTTTCCGGGGCCATCGATGCGGCCAAGGCCATCCTCGATGGAAAAGTGCGCGGCCGCACCGTTGTCCGCATTTGTCCGCATTTCGTAGGGTATCCTTAATAAAGCCTTGAGAGGTTGGCTGGCTTATAGCCGGCCAGGTAACATCAGGGGCAACCAGGGTCCTCGGAGTTATGTCGCGCACGCGTATTCTTCTCGCCACCGCCTTCGCCCTAGCGACCTCGGCCGCCACGGCCGAAGAGGCCATGAACGCCTCCGGCGCGCGCGCCTTCGTCGCCGGAAGGCTGTTCTCCTACACCTGCTTCGACGGCACCGCGGGCGCCGGCCGCATCTTCAACGACGGCTCGGCCATGGGCACGGTCCGCCCGGGCGGCACCGGCGCCACGCGCTACATCCAGCTTCCCACTAACACCCTCTACGTCAACGGCGACCGCATCTGCGCCACGCTGCGCGGCATGCCGTGGGACCCCTGCTTCAACCTCACCCGCACCGGCGAGGCCACCTTCCGCGGCTCCGTCTCCGGGCTCGGATTCATGTACTGCGATTTCTCCCGTGGCCAGGCGCGCGTGTTCGCGCGGCGACGCGCCCCGTCGGCCGCGGCGCCGACGCCGCGGTCGGTCAACGACGCGTTGCTTGGCTCGCTGCCGGGCTACATCCCGTAGCTCTCGTCACATTCGCCGCCCATGCCACGCCCGCGGAACGATCCGCTCCCTTACGATTCGCCGAGAATGCCGAGGAGGCCCGCTTTGCGTTCGACCCTTGCGTTCGCCCTGATGCTTGCGAGCGGCGCGCTCGCGCCCGTCCTCGCCGACTCCCAGTTGCAGGGCGCCGAAGCCCAGCACCTGCTCGACGGCAAGCGCTTCAGCTTCAACTGCGTGAACGGCACCACCGGCGTCGCCAGCTGCGCCGGGCAGACCGCCACCGCCCTCTACCGCATGCCGAGCGCGCGCGAGAGCGATCTCGAGCAGAACGACCGCGGTCAGGTGCAGGCGGCGGGCAAGGCGCTGTGCATCCGCTGGCAGCGGCTGAACGGCGGCAAGAACGATTGCTACAAGGTGAGCGTGCGGGAGTCCGGCAGCTACCGCATCGCCACCCCCGACGGCCGCCTGTGGTGCGACTTCACCGAGCGCAAGGGCTAGACGAACAACCCTGGCAGCACGGGCGGCCTGAGCTCGACGTTTTCCAGCGCCAGCAGCCGCTCCTTGGTGAGCACACCGCCATAGGCGGAAAAGCCTCCGGGCTTGCCGCCGCTTTTGAGCACCCGGTGGCACGGCACGATGATCGCCACCGGATTGCGCGACAGCGATTGTCCCGCTTCGCGCGCCTCTCCTGGCACGCCGGCTTTGGTGGCCAGTTCGCCGTAGCTCGCGGTCTCGCCCCAGGGAACTGTGCGCGCGGCGTCGTAGATCTTGCGATCGAAGGAAGAGGCCCGCGCGAGATCAAGTGCCACCGAGGAGAAGTCCGTCCTCTCGCCATTCAGATAGCGCTGGAGCGCCGCGATCGCCTCGGCGACCGCGACCGGCGGCTCCGCCGGTGTCACGCCCGGCGATCGCGCCCGCACCCGTTTCTCGGTGGCAGTCCGCTCAGCCTCGGGAAGCTGCAGGCGGGTGACCCCGCGCTCGCTCCAGGCGATGCCGCAGGCGCCGATCGGCGTATCGAAGAGGCAGTAGTGCTCCGGGAAGCGAGCGTCCATCCGAGCGCCAAGGTGTCGATCAGCCGCCGTTTCCGGAATTGCTGACGGCGGCCTTGGCCGGCGCCCCGTCGTCGGCGAGCCCGTTCTTCAATTTCAGCTCGATCTTGGCGAGATCCTCGGGCTCGGGCTTCAGGTCGCGGGCGTGGCGCCACTGAAAGTGCGCCTCGAGATGCCGGTCGACCTTCCAGTAGGCGTCGCCCAGGTGGTCGTTGATCACCGGGTCCTCGGGCCTGAGCTCGATCGCGCGCTCCAGCTCCTTGGCGGCGGCCTCGTACTGCCCCTGGCGGTAATAGGCCCAGCCCAGGCTGTCGACGATGTAGCCGTCGTTGGGGCGAAGCTCGACGGCGCGGCGCACCATCTGCGTGCCGCGCTCGAGGTTCATGCCCTGGTCGATCCAGGAATAGCCGAGATAGTTCAGCACCTGCGGCTGCTCGGGGAAGAGCTCGAGCGCCTTCTCGAGATCGGCTTCGCCGCGCTTCCACTCCTTGCTGCGCTCGTAAGAGATGCCGCGGAAGTAGAAGACGGTCCAGTGCTGCCGCGCCGGCTTTTCGAGGCGGGCGATGGCCTTGGAATAGACCTCGGCCGCCTCCTTGTACTGCTTGCGCGCGCGCAGCACGTTGCCGAGCGCGACGGCGGTGTCGTAATCCTGGGGGTACTCGGTGACGAGCTTCTCAAGGTAGGCGCGCGCCTCGTCGCTGCGCTCCAGCACGTCGAGATTGAGGCCGCGCTGGATCTCGGCGTTGCGCTTGAGCGGGGAATTCGACGGCACCCGGGCATAGGCTTCGATGGCAAGGTCCGCCTTCTTCATCTGCTCGTAGAGATCGGCGAGCGAGAGCAGCGCCAGCGGATGCTCGGCGTCGAGGTAGATGGCGAGCTGGAGATAGATGAGGCCGAGGTCCTCGCCGCCCTGGCGGGCGAGTGCGGCGCCGAGGCCGTACAGCACCTCGGCCGCGCCCTGCGCGGCGCTGCGCACCAGCGGCTGCGGCGTGCGCCCGGCGTTGAGGTCGGTGACGGCGCTATCCACCAGCGGGTGGTTGGGCAGGAGCTTGGCGAAGGCGGCATAGGCCTCGAGCGCCTTGTCGCGGTCGCCATTGCGCGCGAGCCAGCGGGCGTAGGCGTCGACGATGCGCACCGAGGTGGGGTCGGCGCGGTAGGCGCGCTCCAGGCGCTTGCCCGCTTCCTTGCGCTGGCCGGCGGCTTCGAGAATGAGGCCGGCGTGCAGCTCCTTGAAGGCGGTGTACCACTCGGCACCCTGCAGCTTGTCGATCAGCTCGACGCCGGTCTTGGCCTCGTTGACCGTGGCGTAGGTCCAGGCGGTGAGCAGCGTCGCGGTGAGGTCGGCGATCGGCCCGCGCACGGATTGGGTGAGCTGGGCGCGGGCGGCGGTGGCTTGGCCGCGCTTGATGGCGCGGGCGGCGAGGGCGAGGCGGGCGATGCGGTGCGACTTGTCGATGCCGACCACGCGCTCGGCGAGCGGAACCGCGTCATCGACAACGCCGCTCGCCAGCACGACCAGGAAGGTGCGCTCGATCAATTCGCCGTTCTTGGGGTCGGCGCGCAGGGCCGCGCGGTAGTAGGTGGCGGCGGCGGCCATGTCGCGCTGGCCGCCGGCGAGCCGCGCGGCGAGGTAGTTGCCCGACGGCGACGTGCGCGCGAGCACGGAAGGGTTGGGCAGCTCGGCGCGCGCGGCAACGGAGAGCGCAAGCGCGCCGACGACGAGCGCCAATCCCATGGAAATCTTGTTCAAAGCCGGGTCTCCTCGACTGCCGCAGGGCGAATCAATCAGCGGGCGGCCGAGGCAGCCACCCGATTTGGCGGACCATGCCCCCGATTCATGGCTATCGCAAGGAAAAGGCAGGGCACGACTGGCGTGCTTGCGCGGCCCGCGCCGGGCCGCCATCTTGCCCGCCCGATGCCCCGCCTCACGAGCCGCGCTCCCGCTAAGGTCAACCTCACGCTCCGCGTTCTCACCAAGCGCGGCGACGGGCGCCACGAGCTTGCTAGCATCGTGGCATTCGCGAGCGTCGGCGATACGCTCGCCTTCACGCCCGGCCGTAAGCTGGAGCTCGCGGTCAAAGGCCCGACCGCCGCTGCGGCCGGCCCGGTGGCGAAGAACCTCGTGCTCAAGGCGGCGCGCGCGCTGAAGAAGCGCGTGAAGCGCCTGAAGCTCGGCCGCTTCGAGCTGACGAAAACGCTGCCGGTGGGCGCCGGCCTCGGCGGCGGCTCGGCGGACGCCGCGGCGGCGCTGCGACTTTTGGCCAAAGCGAACAAGTTAAAGCCCGACGATCCGCGCGTGATCGCCGCCGCCGAGGCGACGGGCGCCGACGTGCCGGCGGCGCTCGATCCAAAGGCGCGGCTGATGACGAGGACCGGCGACATCTTGTCGAAGCCGCTCCGCCTGCCGCCGCTCTATGCCGTGCTGGTGTTTCCCGGCGTGCCGGCCGCGACGGCGACCGTGTTCCGCACCTATGACGCGATGACGGCAAACGAAATCCGCGCCGCCGGCCAGCCGGCGCACCCGCAGGCGGACGCGATCCCGCGCGAGCGCAAGGCGCTCCTCGATCTCCTGCACCGGCAGCCCAACGATCTCACCCGCGCCGCGCGCTCGGTCACGGCGGCGGTGGCCGCCGCCGAGGAGCAGATCGACGAGGCGGGCGACGCGCGCCTCATCCGCATGACCGGCTCGGGCTCCTGCGTGTTCGGGCTCTACGACGACCTCGACATGGCGGAGGCTTCCGCCGACGCCATCCGCGAGGACCGGCCCGACTGGTGGGTGGTGGCGGCGACGCTGCGCTAGTGCGCCCGCGCCACGCAGAAGTCGGCGGCCTCGATGAGCGCCGCCTTGCCTTCGCTCGCGGGAAAGAGCGCGAGCGCGTCCTTGGCGATGGCGGCGTAGTAGCGCGCGCGCTCAACCGTGTCCTCGAGCGACCGGTGGCGGGCGAAGAGCGCAATCGCCTGCTCGAGTGCGGCGTCGCTGCCGCCGCCCTTCTCCAGCGCCGCGCGCCAGAACTCGCGCTCTTCAGTGGAGCCGCGGCGGAAGGCGAGGATGACCGGCAGCGTGATCTTGCCCTCGCGGAAATCGTCGCCCACGTTCTTGCCGAGCCGGGCGCGGCTGCCGCCGTAATCGAGCGCGTCGTCGATGAGCTGGAAGGCGATGCCGAGGTTCATGCCATAGGAGCGGCAGGCCGCCTGCTCGGGCTTCGGCCGGCCGGCGAGGACGGGTCCCACTTCGCAGGCGGCGGCGAACAGCTCCGCGGTCTTGCCGCGGATCACGGCGAGATAGGCGTCCTCGGTGGTGTCGAGCTTCTTCGCGGCGGCGAGCTGCATCACCTCGCCCTCGGCGATCACCGCGGCAGCCGCCGACAGAATTTCGAGCGCGCGCAGGTTGCCCACGTCCACCATCATGCGGAACGCCTGGCCGAGCAGGAAGTCGCCGACCAGCACCGAGGCTTCGTTCCCCCACAGCATGCGGGCGGCGAGCTTGCCGCGGCGAAGCTCGGATTCATCCACCACGTCGTCGTGCAAGAGCGTCGCGGTGTGCATGAACTCGACGGCAGCGGCGAGCTTGACGTGGCCATCGCCGGAATAGCCGGTGAAATCGGCGGTGGCGAGCGTCAGCATCGGGCGCAACCGCTTGCCGCCGGAGGCGATCAGGTGGTTCGCCACCTCGGGGATCATCGTGACCTCGGAGCCGGTGCGCGACAAAATCAGGTCGTTCACCCGCTCCATGTCGGCGCGCACGATCGCCACCAACCGGTCGAGCGACGGCTCCTGGGATTCGAACGGCAGGACGACGGCCACGGCTCTTTCCTTTCCGCGGCTACCTTAAAGAGGCGCGGCAGTGGCCCGCAAGGCCGGTGGCTTTCGTCTTGAGACTCTTCCGCCTAGATTGCGCGAACTTCGGCTACGGGAGGACGACAATGGCGGCGCGCAAGACCTCACGGCAGGCTTCCCCCGGGACGGCCGGCCGGCGCATCGCGGTGCTCGTCCCCTGCTACAACGAAGAGGTGGCGATCGGCCAGGTGGTCGCGGCCTTCAAGAAAGCGCTGCCTGGCGCCGCCATCCACGTCTACGACAACAACTCCACCGACGGCACCTTTGAGGCCGCCAAGCGCGCCGGCGCCATCGTCGGCCGCGAGATGCTGCAGGGCAAAGGCCACGTGGTGCGGCGGATGTTCGCGGACGTGGAGGCCGGCGTCTACGTGCTGGTGGACGGCGACGCCACCTACGACGCGCCGAGCGCGCCCAAGATGATCGCGCGGCTGGTCGAGGAGAACCTCGACATGGTGGTGGGCTGCCGCGTCGACCGGCGCGAGGACGCCTACCGGCGCGGCCACCGCTCCGGCAACCGCATGCTCACCGGGTTCATCAACAAGACTTTCGGCGGCAAGTTCTCGGACATCCTCTCCGGCTACCGGGTGTTCTCGCGCCGCTTCGTGAAATCGTTCCCGGCGCTCTCCGGCGGCTTCGAGATCGAGACCGAACTCACCGTGCACGCGCTCGAGCTCGGCATGCCGGTGGAGGAGATCAACACGCCCTACTTCAGCCGGCCGGAGGGCTCGGAATCGAAGCTCAATACCTGGCGCGATGGCTTCCGCATCCTGTGGACGATCCTCAAGCTGTGGCGCGCCGAACGGCCGCTCTTCTTCTTCGGCGCCATCGGCGTGGTCGAGGGGGCCGTCGCCGTCATCCTCGCCGAGCCGGTGGTGGCAACGTATCTGCGCACCGGCGCGGTGCCGCGGCTCCCCACCGCGGTGCTCGCCACCGGCCTCATGGTGCTCGCGGTCATCGCCGTGGCGTCGGGCTTGATCCTCGACACGGTCACGCGCGGGCGGCGCGAGATGAAGCGCCTATCGTACCTGGAGCACGGCTCGCCGCGCGCCGAGCGATGAAGGAGCTCTTCCGCACCAACGATCTCGTGCTGATCTCGGCGGTGGAGGCGCTGCTCAAGGGCGCCAAGATCCAGTGCATGGTGGCGGACGGCAACATGAGCGCGCTGGAGGGTTCGATTGGGGCGCTGCCGCGCCGGGTGCTGGTGCCGAGCGCGGCGCTCGACAAGGCGCGACGGCTGCTGACCGACGCCGGCCTTGGCTATGCGCTCCCGGCCGCCTGAGCAATTTTCCTTCGCCATCACCGACGACGCGGTGCTGGGCGGGCGGCTGCGGCTGTTGCAGCCCGCGCGCGGCCACCGTGCTGGCCACGACGCGATCCTGCTCGCAGCGGCGGCGCCCAAAGCGCGCCACGCGGTCGACCTCGGCGCCGGCGTCGGCACCGCGGGCCTCGCGCTCATGGCGCGCGGGACGGCGGAGCGGGTGACGCTCGTCGAGACCGACGGCGAGCTCGCTACGCTGGCGCGGCAGAACGCCGAACGGAATGGTTTCCCCGAGCGGGTCGACGTTGTTTGCGCCGACGCGACGGCGATCGGGCGCGAACAATTGGGCGCCGCCGACGTGGTGATCATGAACCCGCCGTTCAACGATCCTGCCCGCACGCAAGCCTCGCCCGACCCGGCGCGCCGGCAGGCGCATGTGGGGAACGACGCCGATCTCGCGAAATGGATCGACGCCGCCGGCCGCCTTCTCGATCCCGGCGGCCGCCTCGTGCTCATCCACCGGCCGGATGCGCGGGAAGCGATTCTCGCCGCCCTTGCCGGATATGCGGTGGAGCTGATCCCGGTGTTCCCCCGCCCCGCGGCCGCCCCGATCCGGCTGATCGTGCGCGCCACCAAGGGCGCTCGGGCGGAACCGGTGCTGCTTCCGGGCATTGTGCTGAACGGCGCCGATAACCGCCCGAGCGAGGCGGCCGAGGCGATCCTGCGCCACGCGGCGCCGCTCGATCCGGCTTGAGCCTGCCCCCGCTCCGCTCTATGGAGTTGCATGTCCCGCACCATCCGCAACCGCTTCTTCTCCTGGCTCCCCTTCATGCGCAGCGGGCCGATCGTGCCGGTGGTGCGCCTATCGGGCGTCATCGGCTACGTGACGCCGTTGTCGCCGGGGCTGACGCTTGCCGGCGTCGCGCGCACGCTCGAGCGCGCGTTCGCGATCAAGCGCGCCAAAGCCGTGGCCGTGGTCATCAACTCGCCGGGCGGCTCGGCGGTGCAGTCGCATCTCATTCATGCCCGCATCCGCGCGCTGGCGAGCGAGCACAAGAAGCCGGTAATCGCCTTCGTCGAGGACGTGGCGGCCTCCGGCGGCTACATGATCGCCTGCGCCGCCGACGAGATCATCGCCGATCCGTCCTCGATCGTGGGCTCGATCGGCGTGGTGAGCGCGAGCTTCGGCTTCGACAAGGCGATCAAGAAACTCGGCATCGAACGGCGCGTCTACACCGCGGGCGAGCGCAAGGTGATACTCGATCCCTTCCGGCCGGCGAAGGGCGAGGACGTGCGCCACCTCAAGAGCCTACAGAACGAAATCCACGCGGGCTTCATCGACCTCGTCAAGAACGGCCGCGGCAAGCGCCTCAAGGGCGCCGACAAGACGCTCTTCTCCGGGGAGTTCTGGATCGCCGGCACCGCGCAGAAGCTCGGCCTCGTGGACGGCCTCGGCGACGTGCGCTCGGTGCTGCGCGAGCGCTACGGCAAGAAGGTCTCAATGCCCCTGGTGGCGCCGTCGCAAAGCTGGTTTCATCGCCGCATGCCCGGGGTAATCGAGCCAGGCGACTGGGCGGCCGGGGCGCTGTCGGCGATCGAAGAGCGCGCCTGGTGGGCGCGCTACGGCCTCTAGGAGGAAGCGATGCCTCCGTTCATCTGGGCGATCGGCGCGGTAGGCGCGGCGCTGGTGGCAAAGCTGCTCGCCGACGTCGGCCGCAAGGAGCGCGAGCTCGAAGAGCAGAAGAAGCGCGCCACCACCGACGAGCGGGCGAGCCTGCCCAAGCTCGAGCGCGATCCGGAAACCGGCGAGTACCGGCCGCCGCGGGCCTGATCTCCATTGTCATCGCCGGGCTCGTCCCGGCGATCCCGCTTAGGAGAGCACAGCGCCCACTGAATCGGGATGGCCGGGACAAGCCCGGCCATGACAGCTAGAACGCCCGTGCCCGCGCTTGATTTCGCTACATCCCCTCCCTAGGGTCGCGCGCCTTTTCACCGGCTTGGCCCATGGCAGATTCGCTTCCTCCGTCGCTCCGTCCGGATCGTTCGTTCCAGGGATTGATCCTGGCGTTAGCCCGCTACTGGGCCGAGCACGGCTGCGTCATCCTGCAGCCCTACGACATGGAGATGGGTGCCGGCACCTTTCACCCGGCGACCACCTTGCGCGCGCTTGGGCCGAAACCGTGGAAGGCGGCCTACGTGCAGCCGTCGCGCCGGCCCAAGGACGGCCGCTACGGCGACAACCCCAACCGGCTGCAGCACTACTACCAGTTCCAGGTGATGCTGAAGCCGTCGCCCGCCGACATCCAGGAGCTGTACCTGAAGTCGCTCGAAGCCATCGGCATCGACCGCAAGCTCCACGACATCCGCTTCGTCGAGGACGATTGGGAGAGCCCGACGCTCGGCGCCTCTGGCCTCGGCTGGGAATGCTGGTGCGACGGCATGGAGGTGTCGCAGTTCACCTATTTCCAGCAAGTAGCGGGCTTCGAGTGCAAGCCGGTGTCGGGCGAGCTGACCTACGGGCTTGAGCGCCTCGCCATGTACGTGCAGGGCGTGGAGAATGTGTTCGCGCTCAACTTCAACGGCCGCGATGGCGCCGACAAAGTCACCTACGGCGACGTCTTCCTGCAGGCGGAGCAGGAATACTCCCGCTACAATTTCGAGGCCGCCGACACCGAGATGCTTTTTCGACACTTCAAGGATCACGCGGACGAGTGCAAGCGCCTGCTCAAGATCGGCGACAAGGGCGCGCGCCACGAGCTGGCGCTCCCCGCCTACGACCAGTGCATCAAGGCGAGCCACGTATTCAATCTGCTCGACGCCCGCGGCGTGATTTCGGTGACCGAGCGGCAGAGCTATATCCTGCGGGTGCGCGAACTCGCCAAAGCCTGCGGCGCGGCGTGGCTCAGGACCGCGGGCGGCGGGGCGGCGTGATTTCCCGGACGGACTGGTAATGCCCGATCTCCTGCTCGAACTCTTCTCCGAGGAAATTCCTGCGCGCATGCAGGCGCGCGCGATCGAGGATTTGCAGAAGCTCGTGACCGGGCGGCTCGTCGACGCCGGCCTCACCTACGGGGGCGCCAAGGGCTTCGTGACACCACGGCGGCTCGCGCTCGCGGTGCATGGGCTGCCGGCACGTCAGCCGGATCTGCGCGAGGAAAAGAAGGGCCCGCGCGTGGGCGCGCCGGAGAAGGCGATCGAGGGATTCGTGAAAAGCGCCGGACTGAAGTCGATCGCTGAGGCCAAGGTGCAGCCGGACAAGAAGGGCGACTTCTACGTGGCCCGCATCGAGCGCAAGGGCCGGCTGGCGGAGGAAGTGATCGCCGAGATTATTCCGGCCGTGATCCGCGATTTCCCGTGGCCGAAGTCCATGCGCTGGGGCGCCGGTGACCTCAATTGGGTGCGGCCGCTGCATTCGATCGTCTGCACCTTTGGACCCGAGACCGAGCAGCCGGAGGTCGTCAAGTTCGCGATCGACGGCGTCGCGAGCGGCGACACCACCTACGGGCATCGCGTGATGGCGCCGGAGGCGATCCGCGTGCGCCGGCTCGAGGATTATCTGGCGAAGCTCGAAAAGGCCAAGGTCACGCCCGACCGCGAGCGGCGCAAGGCCGCAATCCTCGCCGACGCGAAGAACCTGGCGCTGGCGCAAGGGCTCGAGCTCGTGGAGGACGAGGGGCTGCTCGAAGAGGTCGCCGGGCTCGCCGAGTGGCCGGTGGTGCTGCTCAGCGAATTCGACGCGGCATACCTCGAGCTGCCGCCCGAGGTGATCCGCGCCACCATCCGCAACAACCAGAAATGCTTCGTGCTGCGCAACCCCAAGACCGGCAAGCTCGCCAACAAGTTCGCTCTGGTCGCCGATCTTGAAGCCAAGGACGGCGGCACAGCGATCAAGGCGGGCAACGCGCAGGTGATCCGGGCGCGGCTCACCGACGCGAAGTTCTTCTACGAGCAGGATCGCAAGAAGAAGCTCGAGGAGCGGCTGCCGAAACTCGCCGAGATCGTGTTTCACGAGAAGTTGGGGACGCAGGCGGAACGCGTCGAGCGTATCGCGCGGCTCGCCAAGGAGCTCGCGCCGATCGTAAAGGCCGATCCCGCCAAGGCTGAGCGCGCAGCGTGGCTATCCAAGGCCGATCTCGTGACGGAGATGGTGGGCGAATTCCCCGAGCTGCAGGGGCTCATGGGCAAATATTACGCTCTCGCGCAGGGCGAGGACGCGGCGGTCGCGAATGCCATCGAGGAGCACTACAAGCCGCAAGGGCCCGCCGATCGCGTACCGACCGATCCGGTCTCCATCGCGGTCGCGCTGGCCGACAAGCTCGATACGCTTGCGTGTTTCTGGGCGATCGATGAGCGGCCAACAGGATCGAAAGACCCGTACGCACTAAGACGAGCAGCATTAGGAGTGATTAGGCTCGTTGTCGAAAACAAACTTAGATTGAACCTGAAGGCATTCGGTCGACAGGTGGTTGAGTATCTCTTCCAGTCGGGCGGAGGTATCGGCGATCCGTATTACGAAATTGAATATCGGCAAAAAGCTGTTGCTGACCTACTCTCCTTCTTCGCCGATCGCCTAAAGGTCCACTTGCGCGAGAGCGGCGCGCGGCATGACCTGGTGGACGCGGTGTTCGTGCTGCCCGGCCAGGACGACCTGCTTCTCATCATCCGCCGCGTTGAAGCGCTCGGCAAATTCCTTGACACCGACGACGGAAAGAATCTTTTGGTCGGCTATCGCCGCGCCGCCAACATCCTTCGCGACGAGGAGAAGAAGGACAAGAAGTCCTACGCCGGCGAGCCCAACGCCAAGCTCTTCACCGCGCCCGAAGAAAAGGCGCTCGCCGAGGCGATCGGAAAGGTCGAAGCCGAAGTCGCCGCGGCGCTCCGGAAAGAGGACTTCGAAGCCGCCATGCGCGCCATCGCGAAATTGCGCGCGCCGGTCGACGCCTTCTTCGACAAGGTGACGGTGAACGCCGAGGACGGGCGGCTCCGCGAAAACCGCCTCAAGCTCCTCGACCGCATCCGCGCCGCCACGCGGAGCGTCGCCGACTTCTCGCGCATCGAAGGCTAAGGTAAACTGAACGCGCTTTCGCGCGTTGTCGCGCAGCCCCTAAAGGAGAAACCCCATGAGCCTCAACTTCGTGCTGCTGCAACCGATCATCGCGCTCATCGCCGGCATTCTGATCCTGATCGTGCCGCGCATCCTCAACTACGTGGTAGCGCTCTACCTGATCGTCATCGGCCTCGTCGGCCTGTTCGGGATGCGGTGAGCTAGAGGATGCAGCCCAGTGCAAGCACCACGTACCCCACCACCGCCAGCCAGAACTGGAACTGGGTGACGAACGGTATGGTGATGAAGTAGCCGAGAAGCGCCAGAACCACGAGCGCGAGCGCAATCAGAAAAACCGCCTTGGAAGGCGCGTGCAGGTTGTTCATGGTGGCTCTCCCCTTCCTGCCTACCTCCCCGGAGGGCAGGATGTGCAATCATGGGGTGAAACCGCCCCTGCTTCCACTTGTTAAATGTGCAATGCAACATGCCACATTGCAGCGCGTGATCGTGCGGGCTAAGCATCGCCCGCCCCTCCTTTTCCGAGTCCGTCATGAGCAAATGGGTCTATCGCTTCGGCGACGGCAAGGCCGAGGGCGGCGCTGCCATGGGCAGCCTGCTCGGCGGCAAGGGCGCCAATCTTGCGGAGATGGCCAATCTCGGGCTCCCCGTGCCGCCCGGCTTCACCATCACCACCGGGGTCTGCACCCACTACTACGCCGGCAGCCGAAGCTATCCGCCGCAGCTGGAAGGCCAGGTGAAGGCGGCGCTCGACGAGGTGGCGCGCGTCGCCCGGCGCAAGTTCGGCGACGCCGCCAATCCGCTGCTCGTATCGGTGCGCTCGGGCGGGCGCGCCTCCATGCCCGGCATGATGGACACGGTGCTCAACCTCGGCCTCAACGACAAGACCGTCGAGGCGTTGGCCAAGCAGTCGGGCGACCGGCGCTTCGCCTGGGACTCCTACCGCCGCTTCATCCAGATGTACGCCGACGTCGTGCTCGGCGTGGAGCACCATAACTTCGAGGAGATTCTTGAGGCGTGGAAGGAGGAGAAGGGTCAGGTGCTCGATACCGACCTCTCCGCCGACGATTGGATCGAGATCGTCAAGCGCTACCACGCGCGCGTCGAGGAGGAGAAGGGCGAGCCGTTCCCCCAGGATCCGCACGAGCAGTTGTGGGGCGCGATCGGCGCCGTGTTCGGCTCGTGGATGAACCAGCGCGCCGTCACCTATCGCCGCCTGCACCACATCCCCGAGAGCTGGGGCACGGCGGTGAACGTGCAGGCCATGGTGTTCGGCAACATGGGCGAGGATTCCGCCACCGGCGTCGCCTTCACCCGCAATCCCTCCACCGGCGCGAACGAGCTCTACGGCGAGTTCCTGGTGAACGCGCAAGGCGAGGACGTGGTCGCCGGCATTCGCACGCCGCAGGATCTGACCGAGGCCGCGCGCAAGAAGGCGGGCTCCGACAAGCCCGCCCTCGAGACGCTGATGCCGCAAATCTTCAAGGAGCTCACCGGCATCTTCCGTAAGCTTGAGCGCCACTACCGCGACATGCAGGACGTGGAGTTCACCATCGAGCGCGGCAAGCTGTTCATGCTGCAGACCCGCTCCGGCAAGCGCACCGCCAAGGCCGCGCTGCGCATCGCCGTCGAGATGGCGAACGGCGGCGTCATCACCCGCGAGGAGGCCGTCGCCCGCATCGACCCCACGGCGCTGGAGCAGCTCCTGCACCCGACCATCGACCCCGCCGCCGCGCGCACGCTGTTCGCGAGCGGGCTCCCCGCCTCGCCCGGTGCGGCCTCGGGCGAGATCGTGTTCTCCGCCGACGAGGCGGAATCGCTCAAGGCGCAAGGAAAGAAGGTGATCCTGGTGCGGGTCGAGACCTCGCCCGAGGACATCCACGGCATGCACGCCGCCGAGGCCATTCTCACCACGCGCGGCGGCATGACCTCGCACGCCGCGGTGGTGGCGCGCGGCATGGGCAAGCCTTGCGTCTCCGGCGCCGGCACGGTCCGCGTCGACTTCGCCAAGAAGACGATGACGGCCGGCGGCAAGGCGCTGAAAGCCGGCGACATCATCACCGTCGACGGCACCGCGGGCCAGGTGCTGCTCGGCCGCGTCGCCATGCTCGAGCCGGAGCTGTCCGGCGAGTTCTCGGTGCTGATGGGCTGGGCCGACGAGAAGCGCAAGTTGGGCGTGCGCGCCAACGCCGACACGCCCGCCGACGCCCGCACCGCGCGGGCCTTCGGCGCCGAGGGCATCGGACTCTGCCGCACCGAGCACATGTTCTTCGACGCCGACCGCATCCTCGCCGTGCGCGAGATGATCCTCGCCGACGACGAGAAGGGCCGGCGCGCGGCGCTCGCCAAGCTTCTGCCCATGCAGCGGGCCGACTTCGTCACGCTGTTCGAGATCATGAAGGGGTTGCCGGTGACGATCCGGCTCCTCGACCCGCCGCTGCACGAGTTCCTGCCGCACACCGAGGCGGAAATCGCCGAGGTGGCGAGGAGCACCGGCGCCAGCGCCGACAAGCTGCGCGAGCGCGCCCTGGAGCTTGCCGAGTTCAACCCCATGCTCGGCTTCCGCGGCTGCCGCATCGCCATCGCCTACCCGGAGATCGCCGAGATGCAGGCGCGCGCCATCTTCGAGGCGGCCGTCGAGGCGGGACATCGCACCGGCGCGCCGGTGGTGCCGGAGGTGATGGTGCCGCTGATTGCCACCAAGGCCGAGTTCGATCTGGTCAAGGCGCGGATCGACGCCATGGCTGAAGCCGTGAGCGCCGAGATGGGAGCGAAGCTCACCTATCAGGTCGGCACCATGATCGAGCTCCCGCGCGCCTGCCTGCGCGCGGCCGAGATCGCGGAGACCGCCGAGTTCTTCTCCTTCGGCACCAACGACCTGACGCAGACCACCTTTGGCATTTCGCGAGACGACGCCGCGAGCTTTCTCAACACCTATACGGCCAAGGGCATCCTCGCCACCGACCCGTTCATCTCCATCGATCGCGAGGGCGTGGGCGAGCTCGTCAGGATCGGCACCGAGCGCGGGCGCAGCGTGCGGCCCGGTCTCAAGGTCGGGATCTGCGGCGAGCACGGCGGCGACCCGGCGTCGATCGCGTTCTGCGCCGAGACCGGGCTCGATTACGTGTCGTGCTCGCCGTTCCGGGTGCCGATCGCGCGGCTCGCCGCGGCGCAGGCGGCGCTGGGCGAAACCGCCAAGGACGAAGGCTAGCTAGGCCGCGACCTTGCGCAGGAAATCCTCGACTTCCGAGCGCAGGTTGGCGACAGCTTCTTCCACCGCCGCCGACGCATCGAGCATGGTCTGCGCCGAGCCCCGCGTTGCGGTCGCGGCGCCCGCGACCGCCTCGAGCACCGACACCACCACGTCGGCGGCGTTGGTGACGTTGTAGGAAATCTCGCTGGTGGCGACGCTCTGCTCCTCGACCGCGGTCGCCACCGCCGAGGTGTAGTGGTTGATCTCGTGCATGCGGTCGGCGGTGTTGACATTGCTCGACGCTTCGCCTGAGGCGTACACCGCCTTTTCGGCGCGCTCCGTGGTCTCGCTCGAGGCGCGCGAGAGCGTGGTGCGATCGACTTCATGGCGTCGGCGCTGCCGGCCACCGTGCGCAACAGCGTGTCGATTTGCGAGCGGAACGAGACGATCGCGGCGTCGATCGCCGTCCGGCGACTTTGCTGCACGAGCATCTCGTCGCGCTGCTTTTCGAGATCCTGCAGCTCGGTGATGTCCTCGTGGGTCACAACCCAGCCGCCGCCGGGGATCGGCGTGTTCACCGCGTGAATGAAACGGCTGTCGCCGGTCTGGATGCGCCAGGTCACTGCCTTGCCGTGGCGTGGCGGTCAGCCGGCGGTTCTGCCGGCGCACACGGTAGAGCGCGAACGCAAGAAGAGCGATCACACAGAGCGCCGCCACCAGGGCCGCGCTCTGCCAGGTCAGCCCCGAAGAAAGGCTAAGCAATTCAGTCATGTCCGCAGTGTCCCGTTCGCGGGCCACTATTTCGCGATCGGATTGCGGCTTGGTTAACAGAGGGATAGCGCGCCCTGCCGCATCGGTTGGCTTCCGAGCGCTGCATGCTAGGTTCGAAATGAGCGAAAGCGCTGCGTTCAGAACAGCGCCTCGCCGGGGGAGGTTCATGGCCGGCGAAACGGAAGCCAAGATCGAGGCCGAGCCGGTCATTTCGGCTGAGCAGCTGGCGAAGGCCGAAGCCTTCGTCGAGAGCGAGGAAGGCGCCGTCAACCGCCTCGCCGGCTACGCCGGCACCATCGTCACCGCGATCGCGGTGGCGATGACGATATTTCATCTGTGGGCCGCCTACGACATCGTGCCGACGCAGCAGCTGCGCTACACGCACGTGGCGTTCGTGATGATGCTCGCCTTCCTCCTGTTCCCGATAGCGCAGCGTTTCCGCAACCGCATCCAGTGGTGGGACGTGCTGTTCGGTCTCACCGCGGTGGCGATCCTGATCTACGCCATCATGGGCGGCGACGACTTCACCGACCGCGCCACGGTGCCGAACCGCCTCGACGTGGTTCTCGGCGTCATCTTCATCGTGCTCCTGCTTGAGGCGACGCGGCGCACCACGGGCTGGATCATGCCGGCGGTGGCGATCCTGTTCATCGCCTACGCCATGGCCGGGCCGTATCTGCCCGCACCGTGGACGCATCGCGGCTACGGCATCTCGCGCCTCGTCGGCCACCTGTTCATTACGCTCGAAGGCATCTTCGGCGTGCCGGTAGACGTGTCGGCGACGCTTATCATTCTGTTCACGATCTATGGCGCGTTCCTAGCGCACTCGGGCGCGGGAAAGTTCTTCATCGACTTCTCCTTCGCGGTGCTGGGGGGCAAGTCCAACGCCGCCGGCCGCACGGTGGTGCTGTCGTCGTTCCTGCTGGGCGGACCATCGGGCTCCGGCGTCGCCACCACGGTGACGATCGGCGCGGTCGCCTATCCGATGCTCGCCAAGGCCGGGTTCACGCCGAACGCCGCGGGCGGGCTCCTCGCCGCCGGCGGCCTCGGCGCGATCCTGTCGCCGCCGGTGCTCGGCGCCGCCGCCTTCCTAATCGCCGAGTTTCTGAAGATCAGCTACCTCGAAGTGATCTGGATGGCGACCATCCCGACGCTGCTCTACTACTTCTCGCTCTTGATCATGGTCGAGCTCGACGCCAAGCGCTTAGGCGTCCGCCAGGTCGACTACAAGCTGGACATGACGCTCGGCCAGATGACGCGGCGCTACGGATTTCACTTCGTATCGCTGGTCGCCATCATCATCTTCATGCTGTGGGGCTACTCGCCGGGGCTGGCGGTGTTCTATTCCACACTCCTCACCTTCGGCCTCAGCTTCCTCACGCCCGAAACCGCGCTCAAGCCGAAGAAGCTCGTGCGCGCCATGGCCGACGGCTCGATCAGCGTGCTCAACGCCGCCACCACCTGCGCCGCCGCCGGCATCGTGGTGGGCGTGGTTACGCTGACCGGCCTTGGGCTCAAGTTCTCCTCGATCGTCATCGGCTACGCCGGCGGAAGCCTTTTCCTCACAGCGGTCTACACCGCGCTCATCGTGTGGGTGGTCGGCCTCGCGGTGCCGGTGACGGCCTCCTACATCATCTGCGCGGTGATCGCGGCACCGGCGATGATCCAGCTCGGTGTCCCCGACTTCGCCGCTCACATGTTCATCTTCTATTACGCGGTGTTGTCGGAGGTGTCGCCGCCGACTGCGCTCTCGCCCTTCGCCGCGGCCGCCATCACCGGCGGCGATCCGTACGCGACCACCATGCAGGCGTGGAAATACACGATGCCGGCGTTCCTGGTGCCGTTCGTCTTCGTGCTCGACCCGTCCGGGATCGGGCTCCTGATGAAAATTCCGGCAGGCGGCTCGGTGCTCGATATCTTCTGGATCACGTTCAAGGCGGCAGCCGGTCTCGCCGCCCTCGCCGCCGCCGCCGAGCGCTGGGGCCTGCGCCGCAACACGCCGCTTGAGACCGGGCTCTATCTCTTCGCCGGGCTGCTCTTGGTATTTCCCAGCTTGATCGAGGCGCTGGCGGAATGGATTGTCGGCCGGGACCTCGACTACACGGCCGTTCTCGGATTTGTGATTGCGCTCGCAGTGCTATTGAAGCAAAAACTCAGCAAGGTAGAACCCGCCGCAGTCACCCCCTGAGGGAGGAACCAATGTCCAATTGGAAATGGCAAGGCCGCATCCTCGGCGCCGTCGCATTCGCGGCCGTGCTCGCCACTGGCGCCATCGCACAGAAGGCGATCTCGATCGGAACCGGCGGGACCGGCGGCGTCTACTATCCGCTCGGCGGCGGCCTCGCGAACGTCCTGTCCAAGTATCTTCCGGGCGGCACGCAGTTCACCGCCGAGGTCACCGGCGGCTCGGTCGACAACCTCAAGCTCATCGGCTCTGCGCAAAGCGAGGTTGGCTTCGTCATGGCCGACGCGGCCCTCGATGCGCTCAGGGGTGAAGACAAGTTCAAAGGCAACAAGGTCCCGTTGAAGACCTTGATGGTGCTCTATCCCAACCGCATGCACGTGGTAACGGTAGAGGGCACGGGCATCAACTCCATGGCGGACCTGAAAGGCAAGCGCGTGTCCACCGGCTCGCCCGGTAGCGCCACCGAGGTGATGGCCTTCCGCCTGATCGAAGCCGCCGGCCTCGACAAGGAGGACATGCGCCGCGAACGCCTGTCGGTCGCCGAATCCGTGAACGCGTTGAAGGACCGCAAGATCGACGCCTTCTTCTGGGTCGGCGGCTTGCCCACCGCGGCGGTTACGGATCTCGGCGCCACACCGGGGACGAAGATCAAGATGATCGATCACGCCGACGTGGTAGACAAGATGAACGCCAAGTACGGCGACCTTTACTCCAAGGGCGTGATCAACAGCGGCGTCTATCCCGGCCAGGACAAGGACAACGCCATCGCGGTGGTGTGGAACATTCTCGTCACCGGCGACCGCATCAGCGACGAGATGGCCTACAACATCGTCAAGACCATCTTCGACCACAAGCCCGAGCTCGTCGCCGTGCACCGCGAGGCCCTTAGTTTCGTGGTCGAAAACCAGATGCAGGCGAACTCCCCGATCCCCTTCCACCCGGGCGCGATTAAATACTTCAAGGAAAAAGGCGCGCGGATGTAGCGTCCGCTGGCCTCCCGGCGCGAAAACGGCCCCGCTCGCGGGGCCACTTTTTTGCCTGATCCGCCCGTTAATTAACCTTCAACCTTAATCATGGGAGAACAGAATTCTCACAATTGCTCGAATTGGTGGTGAGTGTTTCGGGCGACGGTGCGTAAGCGTTGCGTAGTGTGGGGCGGCGTATGGTTCGGTTTCGCGTCCGGCGGCGGGCGACGGCTATCTACTTTGGCCTTCCGCTGCTCTTCTTCATTCTCAATCCCGCTCAAATCGCGCACCAGGACCTGGCGAGCCTGCTCACGCAGCAGCCCGGCGTATCGGAGCGCGCCCGCACCTTCTTCCTCTCCAATCCGTTCTCCACGCTGAAGAGCGCGACCTTCTCGCTCGCCATCCCCGCTGGCGCGGGGATTCCGCAACTGCCGCAACTCGCGAGTCTCGACGTCACCGGCTCGATCCCGCAGAACGTGACCGGCGCCGAGGAGGCCGAGGAGCCGGCACCGACCATCAACCGCTCTATCAAGGCCGCCCGCGCGCCCGTCAACGTCACCGCGCGCACGCCGGCGGTGCATGTGGTCACGGTCAATCCGGTGCCGCGCCCCGACGAGATCGTTGCCGACCGCTACGACGTGGCGCTGGCCTTCGAGATCGACCCGCGGTTGCCGGCGCTCGGCGAGAACCATCTCGTCGCCATCGCGCCCGAGGAGGGCCCGCGCGCCGACGACGCCGGCACGCTCGGGCGCGCCATCGACTCGCCGCGCAGCGCCGGCGCCATGTTCCGCCTGTCGCGTCTGTTCTTCGGCGAGGACCGCGCCGGCCTGCCGCCGCTGATCTTCGAGCACCGCTTGCTGCCGGGCGAGAGCGTGGCCGCCAAGGGCGAGGTCACAGGCGAGGAAGGCCGCCCGCAATCACCCGCCGAGCGCATGAAGCTTGCCGGCGCGGCACGCGCCAAGCAGGAGAAGTGCCTCGCCGACGCCGTCTATTTCGAGGCCCGCAGCGAGCCCGAGCGCGGCCAGATCGCCGTCGCCCAGGTGGTGGTCAACCGCGCCTTCTCCGGCTTCTATCCGGACAACATCTGCGGCGTGGTCTACCAGAACGCCCACCGCTACCTCGCCTGCCAGTTCACCTTCGCCTGCGAGGGCAAGCGGCTCGTCGTCAGCGACGAAGAGTCGTGGAGCAAGGCCAAGCAAATCGCGCGTGACGTGCTCGACGGCAAGACCTGGCTCGGCGAGATCGGCAAGGCCACCCACTACCACGCCTACTGGGTGCGGCCGGACTGGATCCGCGACATGCGGCGCATCCACAAGATCGGCGTGCACACCTTCTATCGCCCGCGGGCGTGGGAAGGCTGATACCGCCTTGCCTCTATCCCTGTAAGTAGCCGACCGAAGCGCACCCGGACCTTTCGGGCCGAACGACAAGCCGACGTCGTTCGTCATGAAGCTGTTCAGCGCGCGGCGGCGGGCTGCGGGTTGAACAGGAAAAAGAGTGGCGGCGTGGCCGCGGTCGCTGCGGGGTTGGCGGCAGACTGAGTCCGGCGGACATGGCGGCGCTTGGCGGCGGCGGTTGGCGCGTGGCGGGCCTGCTTCGCCGCCGACTTCGGCGGCGGCACCGGCGCCACGGCCGTGCGGTTGGGCACGGTCTCCTTCACCTCGGGTGTCTCCACCGGCTCGTCGCGGGTGAACGCCGACGGCAGCGATTTCAGCAGATCATCGATGGCGACCGGCGCCGGCGGCGGAACTTGCAGCGCCTGGTCGATTGAACCAGTGATCTCGGGCGCGGGCGGCGGGGCGGGCGCCTTGGTCCGCGTCTGCGCGGCGGGCGTCGCCACCGGCGCGCGCGGATCGCGCGGCACGACAAGCGGGCGGACCGGCGCCGGCGGCAGGCCGCCCTCCTTCACCACCGCCACCGACGACTGGTGACCCATACGTAGCATCGCGAACACGCCGATGCCGGCGAGGAGAAACACGAAGGCCGCCAGACACGCCGCGAGCACGACGCGCAGATCGAGCATGGGCCGACGCCTCTTCTTCCGCCCTATGATTCAGCGAATCACCCTAGCCCGATGGTTGCGGGATAGGTTAACGCTTTGCAAGAGTCCGGCACTTTTTTTCCTGGGCTATCGCACCGGCGACACACCTCTCGCTTATTTCGGCCGCGACTCGTGGATGCCGGCGTCGGGCACCACGAACCCGCCAGCGCGCAGGAGCTTGACGGCGTTGACCAGCGCGGCGTCGAGCTCCTGATGGCTCGTGGCATAGGGCTCGTAGTAGCCGATGTAGTCGTCAGCAGCGCGTGATGGCCGCGGCGGCCAACTGTTTCCTCTTCGAGGCAAGCCGCAAGATCAGGGACTGAAGCCCCCGCCCGATCCCGGGGTGTGGGGCAGCTTTGCGGGCTGTGACAGAAGAGCCGCTTTTGGAGGTCCCTTCGATCTCGGTGTAGGATGCGGCAGGGGACACCACCCAATGGCCACGTTCTACATCCCGAAGATTGCCGCCCGCGAGTATGAGGCGTTCCGCCATCTCCTGAAGTCCGAGGTGCCCGCTACCTACGCCGAATGGACCGCGATCACCGAGCGCGAGCTGATCTTCACCAAGGGCCAAGGTCACGTCGCCGAGGTCGTCGAGATCAGCGCCGACGAGTTCACCGGACACTGCAATACTGCCCAGTCGCCTTGCGATCTCGCGGCATTGAAGCGACTTGCCTTCCAGAAGGGCACAAGGCAGAAGCCGCCGGCTTGAGCCGCGGCTCGCCCTGGCCATCATGGCGACGCCCACGGGTCTGTTCCGCCTGTCGCGCTAGGCCACAGCCGCGAGCCTGGTGAAGCCCACGACCTCGGTTGCCGTGCCGCTAAGATTGAGCAATGCATCATCACCGCTCAAGGGCTGCATGCGGTCGCCGCAGCGCTTTGCGCCACCAATACATATTTGAGCAGCGCGTTTTTCGCGCTCGTACAGCTGAACTTCGCCATCGCGCCGCGCCTGTCATGGCTGTGGCCGCGCTGAACAGCATCGCAAAGCGCAACTTGTGCTACAGTCAAAAAAAATTCGACCAGGGGGGAAGCAAGTTTGGGCGAAGCGCGGGCCGACCGGCGGCTTGCGGCGATTCTTGCCGCCGACGTCGCTGACTACAGCCACCTGATGGGGCACGACGAGGAAGGCACCGTCGCCGCGGTGAAAAGCGTTTTCTCCTCGCTGCTCGATCCCGAGATCGAGCTGCATCGCGGCCGCGTGTTCAAGGTCATGGGCGATGGCGTGCTCGTGGAGTTCGCGAGCGCGGTCGACGCCGTGCGCTGCGCGATCGGCATCCAGCGCGCGGTTGGAAGCTACAACGCCGAGCGCCCGGACGAGCGCAAGATTCAGTTCCGCATCGGCGTCAACGTCGGCGACATCATCCACGACGGCGGCGACATCTTCGGCGACGGCGTCAACATCGCCGCGCGCGTCCAGGCGCTGGCGGAGCCCGGCACGATCTGCCTGTCGGAATACGCCTACCAGCAGATCCACGGCAAAGTGACCGCCGACATGAGCGAGCTGGGCGAGCACTACCTGAAAAACATCGCCCGCTCGGTTCGGGTCTATTGCGTCTATCCGGACGGGGCGCCGGCCGACCTTCCCGCTCCGCTACAGACGGCGCTCCCCCTTCCCGACAAGCCGTCGGTGGCGGTGATGTCGTTCGCCAACCTGAGCGGCGACCCGGAGCAGGAATACTTCGCCGACGGTATGGCCGAGGAGATCATCACGGCGCTGTCGCGCTGTCACTCGCTGTTCGTGATCGCGCGTAACTCGTCGTTCGTCTACAAGAGCAAGCCCATGGACGTGCGCCAGGTCGGGCGCGAGCTCGGCGTGCGCTACGTGCTCGAGGGCAGCGTACGGCGCGCCGGCGACCGGCTGCGCTTCACCGGGCAATTGATCGAAGCAGTGTCGGGCGCTCATATCTGGGCCGACCGCTTCGAGGGCGAGACCAGCGACGTTTTCGCGCTGCAGGACCGCTTCTCGGAAAGCGTCGTCGCCGCGATGGAGCCGCGGCTGCAGCTCGCCGAGATGGAGCGCATCAAGCGGAAGCCGGCCGATAACCTCAACGCCTACGATCACCTGCTACGCGCGCAGCAGCACATCTACGAATGGACCCCGGAGGGGATCGAAGCCGCAATGCGCTGTCTCGAGCAGGCGCTCGCGCTCGATCCCAACTATGCGCTTGCCATGGGGACGCTCGCCAACTGCTACGCCTCGCGCCGCTTCCAAGGCTGGGGCAAGGACTACCGGGCGGAAGCCATCGAGGGCCTGCGGCTCGCCAGGCGCGCGACCGAGCTCGGCAAGGACGACGGCGAGGTGCTGTGGAAGGCCGGCAATTCCATCTGGCATCTTGCCATGGATGGGCAAAAAGCCAGGGAGCTCGTCTATCGTTCACTCCAGTTGAACCCGAACTCGGCGATCGCGCTTACGATCGCGGGCTGGGTCGAAAACACCCAGGGACATCCCGACAAGGCGCTCGAGCTTCTGGAGCGCGCCCAGCGCCTGAGCCCGCGCGACCCACGCATGTTCATCATGACTTCCGCCGTCGCCTACGCGTACTACCTGCGGGACGAGTTTCACGAGGCCGTGACATGGGCGGAGAAGTCGCTCGCAGACAACCCGCGCATGGCCAGCGCGCTTTGGTTTCTCGCAGCGAGTCTCGGCAAACTCGGCGAGAAGGAAAAAGCGGCCGCGGTCATTGCCGAGGTGCTGCGCATGGAACCGCAGCTCACGCTCTCGAGCCTGCGCGCGCGTACCATGTATGCGCGCGAGGATGTCTGGCTGAAGACCGCCGACGGCCTGCGGCTTGCCGGCATGCCCGAGTAACGCGGGCGTTGACTATCGCGTCATCCGGGATGCAGTGCAGCGCGCAGCGCCGCACGCTGATCTGGGGCCGTAAGAGCATCCCCACCGATCGAGATCAATCCCGCCTCGCACTCATAAAGACCCCGCAAACTTTCCTAGGTTGACAGATAGACAGTCAGCAACCGAGCAGCCAATCGGAGAGCGGGCCGTGGATCGAGAGCGGGCGAGCGGCGGCTCACGGCGATTCTCACGGCTGACGTCGCGGGTTACAGTCGGCTCATGGGCCACGACGAAGAGGGAACGCTCGCGGCGGTGAAGGCCGTCTTCTCGTCGGTATTGCGTCCCCAAATCGAGCAGCACCGCGGGCGTGTCGCCAAGACCATGGGCGACGGTGTGCTCGCCGAGTTCGCACGCGCCGTCGACGCCGTGCGTTGCGGCATCGAGGTCCAGCGCGGTCGCCGAGCGCAATGCCGGCCTGCCCCGAGCGGCGTCACATATTCGGATAATTGGGACCGCCGCCGCCTTCCGGCGGAACCCAGACGATGTTCTGGTTGGGATCCTTGATGTCGCACGTCTTGCAGTGCACGCAGTTCTGCGCGTTGATCACGTAGCGCGCGCCGTCGGGCCCCTCGACCCATTCGTACACCGCCGCCGGGCAATAGCGCGCGCTCGGCCCGGCGTAGATGTCGTGCTCGCTCTCCTTTTGCAGTGCCGGATCGCGCACGATCAGGTGCGGCGGCTGATCCTCCTCGTGGTTGGTGTTGGAGAGGAAGACCGAGGAGAGCTTGTCGAAGGAAACCACGCCGTCGGGCTTGGGATACGCGATCGGCTTGCATTCGGCCGCGGGCTTCAGCGTGGCAAAATCGGGCTTGCCGTGCTTGAGCGTGCCGAACAGCGAGAAGCCGAGCGTGTTCGTCCACATGTCGAAGGCGCCGAGCCCGATGCCGAGGAGCGTGCCGAGCTTCGACCACAGGGGCTTCACGTTGCGCACGCGCTTCAAGTCGCGGCCGATGGCGGAGGAACGCCACACCTGTTCATAAGACGCCGGCTCGTCGTTGCGGCGCCCGCCATTCAGGGCAGCGCGGATGCTTTCGGCGGCGAGAATGCCGGAGAGGATCGCGTTATGGCTGCCCTTGATGCGCGGCACGTTCATGAAGCCGGCGGCGCAGCCGATCAGCGCCCCACCCGGAAAGGTGAGCTTCGGCACCGACTGCCAGCCGCCCTCGGTGAGGGCGCGGGCGCCGTAGGCGAGGCGATTGCCGCCCTCGAACGTAGGCCGGATCGTCGGGTGGTTCTTGAAGCGTTGGAATTCGTCGAACGGCGAGAGATACGGATTGCGGTAGTTGAGGTGCACGACGAAGCCCACCGCCACCTGAAGGTCCTCGAAGTGATAGAGGAACGAGCCGCCGCCAGTGGAATTGTCGAGCGGCCAGCCGAAGGTGTGCTGCACGAGGCCGGGCCGGTGCTGCTCCGGCGCGACCTTCCAGATTTCCTTGAGCCCGATGCCGTATTTCTGCGGCTCGCGGCCGGCGTCGAGGCCGAAGCGCTCGACGATTTGCTTCGTCAGTGAGCCGCGCGCGCCCTCGGCGAACAACGTGTACTTGCCGCGCAGCTCCATGCCGCGGGTGAAGCCGTCCTTGTGGGCGCGGTCCTTGCCGATGCCCATGTCGCCGGTGGCGACGCCCAAGACGGCGCCGTTCTGGTCATAGAGCGTCTCGGCGGCGGCAAAGCCGGGATAGATCTCGACGCCGAGCCCCTCGGCTTTCTTGCCGAGCCAGCGGCAGACGTTGGCGAGCGACACCACGTAGTTGCCGTGGTTCGACATCAACGGCGGCATGAGGAGGTTCGGGATGCGCAGGCGGCCCGCCTGACCCATGAGATAGAAGCGATCGGCGCTGACCGGCGTCTTGATCGGGCTTTGCGGGTCGCTCCGCCATTCGGGCAGGAGCCGGTCGATGCCGATGGGGTCGATCACCGCGCCTGAGAGGATATGGGCGCCCACCTCGGAGCCCTTTTCCACCACCACGACCGAGCACTCGGGCAAGAGTTGCTTCAGGCGGATCGCGGCGGCGAGCCCCGCGGGGCCCGCGCCAACGACGACCACGTCGAACTCCGTGCTCTCGCGCGGGGGAAGGTCGTTCATGCGCTATGCATCCGATCAGGGTGAGGCGGATCGCGTCCGATGATATAGGAGAGTTTCGGGAAGACGAACCCATGCGCGAATCGAACGCCAAATCCCCCTACGACATCCTCGCCTTCCACGCGGAGGCCGGCGTGGACGTGGCCCTGGAAGAGCGCCCCGTCGACCGCTTCGCCGAGACCGCGGCGCCTCCCGCACCTGCCGTCCGGCGCCCGCCGCCGCCGATCGAGCTCGCACCGCGGCCGGCCGCCGCACCGCAGACGCCTGATGCCGCCGTCATCGCCGCGCGCGCGGCGGCGAGTGCCGCGCGGTCCCTCGACGAACTGCGCGAGGCGCTCGGCCGCTTCGAGGGTTGCGCGCTCAAGGTCACGGCGAAGAACCTCGTATTCGCGGACGGCGCCCCGGGTGCCCGGCTGATGTTCGTGGGCGAGGCGCCGGGCGCCGACGAAGACCGCGAGGGCCTGCCGTTTGTCGGCCGCTCGGGCAAGCTGCTCGACCGCATGATCGCCGCGATCGGCCTCGACCGCACCTCGGTCTATATCGCCAACATCGTACCCTGGCGGCCGCCGGGCAATCGCACGCCGACGCCGCAGGAGGCGGCGATTTGCCTTCCCTTCATCGCGCGGCAGATCGAGCTCGCCGATCCCGACGTGCTGGTGTGCCTGGGCGGGCCTTCGGCGCAGGCGCTGCTCAACGTGCGCGACGGCATCACAAAGGTCCGCGGACGCTGGTATGACTTCGAGACCGGCAAGCGCACGATCCGCGCCATGCCCACGTTCCACCCGGCGTATCTGTTGCGCACGCCGCTCGCCAAGCGCCAGGCGTGGCACGATTTCTTGGCGATCAAGAAGGCGCTTGCAGGCGCCTAGCCCGACACCGCGAACTTGACGGCGAACAGTACCGCCAGCACGTAAACGGCGATCGGGCACTCCTGCCAGCGGCCCGCAAGCAGCTTCGCGCCCGCGTAGGTGATGAAGCCGAGGCCGACGCCGGTGGCGATCGAATAGGTCAAGGGCATCGTGATCGCCGTCACTACCGCCGGAGCATATTCGGTGACGTCGTCCCAGGTGATCTCAGCGATGCCCCGCGCCATCACGCAGGCGACGTAGAGAAGGGCCGCGGCGGTCGCATAGGCCGGGACCATGCTGGCGAGCGGCGAGAACAGGAGTGCCACCAGGAACAGGATCGCGACGACGACGGCGGTCAAGCCGGTGCGGCCGCCCGCGTTCACCCCGGCAGCGCTCTCGATGTAGCTCGTCGTGGTGGAGGTGCCGAGCAGCGAGCCGAGTATGGCGGCGAAGGAGTCGGAGATCAGGGCCTGGCGCATGCGCGGGAGCTGGCCCCTCCTGTCGAGGAGCCCGGCGCGATGGGTGACGCCGATCAGAGTGCCGGCGTTGTCGAACAGATCAACCATCAACAGCGTCAGCACCACGATGATGAAGGAGAGCTCGAAGGTGCGCGAGAAATCGAGCTTGAGGAACGTCGGCGCCAGCGACGGCGGCAGCGACACGATGCCCTGGTACTGGGCGAGCCCAAGCGGGAGGCCGATGATGGTCACCACAAGGATGCCGATGAGCGTGCCGCCGGTGACGTTGCGCGCGTTCAGCACCACGATCAGGACGAAGCCGAACAGCGCGAGAATGGCCGTGGGCTTGGCGAGGTTGCCGAGCGTCACCAGCGTCGCCGGGTGATCGACCACGAGGCCCGCAGTCTCGAGCCCAATGATGCCGAGGAACAGGCCGACGCCGGCGGAGATCGCGAACTTCAGGTTCAGCGGGATGGCGTTGATTACATACTCGCGGATCTTGAACAGCGAGATGAGCATGAACAGGACGCCGGAGCAGAACACCGCGGCGAGCGCCTGCTGCCAGGTGTATTTGTAGCCGAGCACGATGGTGAAGGCGAAGAAGGCGTTGAGCCCCATGCCGGGCGCGAGCGCGATAGGGTAGTTGGCGTAGAGCGCCATCACCAGCGTGCAGATCGCCGACGCCAGACACGTGGCGACGAACACCGCCCCCTTGTCCATGCCGGCATTGGCCAGAATCTGCGGGTTGACGAAAATGATATAGGCCATGGTGAGAAACGTGGTCAGACCGGCCACGGTCTCGGTACGCACGTCGGTGCCGGCCTTCTTCAGGCCGAAATACTTGTCGAGCTTCCTGACGAACTTGGACTGCCGCACCCGCTCGGGCGCTATCGCTTTCGTGGCCATGGCTTTCCCCTCGCGCGGAGTGCGCGCCGATTCCCAGCGGCACGAGCATAGCGGCCGGATACGCAGCCGGAGCCGGATTCTTTGCAGTTTTCCACCGCCAGTGCGGTGCGATGAACCCCGTCAATGCGCTGATGGCGCAAGGAACTCCGTGGCGCGGAGGTAATTGATTTGGCTCAAGGGTGCGCGCAGGTGCACATTGCTGCTTCCGCCGAACCCACGATTCTCGCAGGCCTTCTGGGAATTGAGCGAAAGAGGCGCCCATGGACCTCGATCCCGTCCTCCTCGCCCGCCTGCAGTTCGCGTTCACCATCACGTTCCACATCATCTTCCCGAGCTTCACCATTGGGCTCTCCGCCTACATCGCGACGGTCGAGGTGATGTGGATGAAGACGGGGCGCGAGCATTTCCATCGGCTCGGCCGGTTCTGGACGAAAATCTTCGCGGTCTCCTTCGCCATGGGCGTGGTGTCGGGCATCGTGCTGTCGTATCAGCTCGGCACTAACTGGAGCCGCTTCTCGGTGGTCACCGGCAACGTGCTCGGGCCGCTGATCGGCTACGAGGTGCTAGCGGCGTTCTTCCTCGAGGCGACCTTCCTCGGCATCATGCTGTTCGGCTGGAACAGGGTGCCGCCGGCCCTGCATACCTTCTCGTGCATCGCGGTGGCGGTCGGCACCCTCATCTCGGCGTTCTGGATTCTGTCGGCCAACTCGTGGATGCACACGCCCACGGGGCACGCGATGCGCAACGGCGTCGCGATCCCGGTCGACTGGCTCGCCGTCGTCTTCAACCCGAGCTTCCCCTATCGCTTCGCCCACATGGTGAACGCGGCTTTCCTCACCACCTGCTTCGTGGTGTTCGCGGTAGGCGCGCGCTATCTCCTGGCCGGCAAGCATCTCGACGAGGCGAAAACCATGCTGCGCATGGCGGTGGGCTTCGCCGCCATCGTGGCGCCGCTGCAGCTATTCCTCGGCGACCAGCACGGCCTCAACACGCTCAAGCACCAGCCGATCAAGATTGCGGCCATGGAAGGCCATTGGGACGGGTCCAAGCCCGGCGACTTCCACATCTTCGCCTGGCCGGACGAGAAGAATGAGCAGAACCGCTTCGAAATCTCCATCCCGCGCGGCTCCTCGCTCATCCTCACCTATGACCCGAACGGCCTGTTCCCCGGCCTGAAAAGCGTCCCACGGTCCGAGCGACCGCCCGTGGTGCCGGTGTTCTTCGCCTTTCGCATCATGCTGGCGATCGGCTTCTTCATGATTGGCGCGGCGCTATTCGGCGCGCTGTTGTGGTGGAACGGCAAACTGTTCGAGACGCGATGGTTCCTGCGCGTCATGGCGCAGACGTGGTGGATCGGCTTCGTCGCGGTGATCGCCGGCTGGGTGGTGACCGAGACCGGCCGCCAGCCGTGGGTCGCGCATGGTATCTTGCGCACCGCCGACGCGACCTCACCGGTGCTCGGCGCCAGCATCGCCACCACGCTCGCGCTGTTCGTCGTCGTCTACGGCGTCGTGTTCTCCGCCGGCATCTATTACATGAACCGCCTCATCGCGAAGGGGCCGTCGGACGTCGCGGAAGCGGACCAGACGCCGATGCTGTCGCCGCTGTCGGCGGCGCACGACGCCGGACGCGCGGCGCTCGCGGCGAAGGAGTGACGGCCATGGAATGGTACCTTCCGCTGATCTGGGCGGCGCTGATCGGAATCGCCGTCGCCATGTACGTGATCCTCGACGGCTTCGACCTCGGGATCGGGCTCCTGTTCCCATTCGCGAAATCCGAGCGCGAGCGCGATCAGATGGTGGCGTCGATCGCGCCGTTCTGGGACGGCAACGAAACCTGGCTGGTGCTCGGCGGCGCCGGCCTGTTGGTCGCCTTTCCCGTCGCCTACGCGGTCATCATGCCGGCCTTCTATCTGCCAGTGATCGCCATGCTGCTCGCGATCGTGTTCCGCGGCGTCGCCTTCGAATTCCGCCACGTGGCGCAGACCAGCAAGGTCTACTGGAACGTGGCCTTCGCCGCCGGATCCACCATCGCCGCGCTGTCGCAGGGTGTGATCCTCGGCGGGCTCATCCAGGGCATCAAGGTACAGAACAACGCTTTCGCCGGCGGCACGTTCGATTGGGCGACGCCGTTCGCCCTCCTCTGCGCGCTCGGGGTCGCTGCCGGCTACGCGCTGCTCGGCGCCACTTGGCTCGTCGCCAAGACCGAGGGCGCCATCACCGAGCGCGCCCGCATCCAGGGAAAGTGGCTGCTGCTCGCGGTCCTCGTGTTCATGGCGATCGTCAGCTTGTGGACGCCGCTGCAGTTCGGGCGCATCGCGGCGCGCTGGTTCTCGACGCCGAATATCTATTTCCTCTGGCCGGTGCCGCTCGTCACGCTCGCCGTGGCACTCGCCGCCTGGCGCTGGCTCGAGACCGGACGCACGGTGCTGCCTTTCTTCGCGGTGATCGGGCTGTTCCTGCTCGGCTATCTCGGGCTCGTGATCTCGATCTTCCCGTACCTGGTGCCGCCGTCGCTCACCATCTGGGACACCGCGGCAGTGCCGGCGAGCCAGATCTTCATGCTGATCGGAACCCTGTTCCTGCTGCCGATCGTGCTCGGCTACGTCGGTTTCGTCTATTGGATCTTTCGCGGCAAGGTGCGCGAGGGGGAGAGCTACCACCACTAACGGCGCGTCAGCGCCCGGGCGGCAGGATCGCCCAGCCGATGCGCACCGGGTCGAGGCGGCCGGGCCGCGCCCACGGCAGCGCGAGCGGCGCCTCCGGCACGAGGCCGGGAAGGCGCGCGGCGATCTCGATCGGCGGCGCCGAGCCCGGTCCCTCCGCCCGCCACACCACCACGGCACCGGCGGCATGCAACTCCGTTTCGTCGATCCACGGGGCGCGGCGAGAGTCGGCGCCCGGGAAGAAGCGCGGACGGTCGGCGCTGTAGAGGGCGATCGCGCCCGCCATGTCGGTGTCGCCGGCAATGATGGCGAGCGGCCGCCCGGTGCGCGCGCGGAATGCGTCGGTCACCCGCCTCGCCGCTTCCGCCGCGGGGAAGTTGGTGGCCCGGCCGGCTTCCGCCACCCACGGCGAGATGATGTTGGTGGCTGTTTCCAACGCCGGCGGCAGCACCAGGAGCACGATCGCGGCGAGCGCCGCGGCGCGCTGGCGGCTGATCTTGATCACGTCGCCGCCGAGCATGATGGCGAGGAGCCCCAAATAGAGCAGAAGGGGCGCGGCCGCCACGATCGGCGTCTTCCAGCCGAACACCAGCGCGAGCACGCCGGCAGCGAGGGCCGGCGCGAGCGCGATGACGACCACCGCGCGCCGCGTGAACGCGTCTAGCGACGGGCGCACGAACGAAGGCGCCGTGGCACGGTCGCTGGCGAGTAGCGGCGAGCCAAGCACGACCAGCACCACGAGCCCGACGTGGCCGAGGATCACGCCGCCGATTACCGCGAGCGAACCGACGAACACGCCGAGATCAATCCCGGCGCCGGGTGCCGGCGCCGCGCCGTCGAAACGATAGAGCGCGAGCCACAACAGGCGCGGGATGAGAACAATCAGGAACACGGCGGCGGCGATGAGCGCGCTGTTGTCCACGGCGTAGCGGGAGAGCGTGGCGCGGCCCTCGGGCGTCGCGGCGGCGAAGGCCGAAAGCGCGAGGAAGATGAACAGGCCCTGCCCGCCGGCGTAGACGAGTAACGCCACTGCTGCCGCGAACAGCATGAGGTCGCCGCTGGTGCGGTCGCGCAGAGCGCGCCACCACGACAGCACGGCGAACGCCGCGAGCGGAATCGACAGCACGTTGCCGTCGAACGCCTCGATCGGGAACGCCACCGGGTGCACCCCCACCATGATGAGGGTGGCAATTGCGGCGTGACGCTCGCCGACGATCTGGCGGCCAAGCTTGAACACGAGCCAACCGGCGACGGCGACGGCGAGCGGCCCAAGGGCAAGCATGGCGTTGATGCCGAGGAGCCAGTGCACGAGGGCCGTGAGCCAGGGTGCGAGCGGCGGCGTGTCGGCGTAGCCGAGCTGTAGCTCGCGGCCGAGTGCGGCGCCGACAAGCAGCCGCGGGTCGGGCGTCGCTTCCGAAACGAACGGCACCAGCGTCCACAGGAGCGCGTGAACGACGAGCCCGACGAAGACGAAGCCCGCCGGATTGGCGCGCAGCGCTTCGACGAAAAACGAGGCTTCGAGCGGCCCCGGCCCGGGCCCCTCCGTGGGTGCACGCATTCAGGCGACCGTGATCTTAAGTTGCGCCTCGAACACCGGCGTGAAGCTCTGACGGTGGTGGCAGCACGGCCCGTGCTTCTTCAGCGCCGCCATGTGGATTTCGGTGCCGTAACCCTTGTGCTGCTCGAAGCCGTAGTCGGGATAAGCCGCGCCGAGAGCGCGCATGAGCTGGTCGCGGGTCACCTTCGCGACGATGGAAGCGGCGGCGATCGAGGCGGAGCGCGCGTCGCCGTTCACGATCGGCCGAATCTGGCACGGCAGATCGACGGGTGGCTGGTGTGGGCCGTCAACGAGGACGAGCCCGGGCCGCCGCGACAGTCCGCGCACGGCCTGCGCCAGCGCCCATTGGCTGGCGCGGAGAATGTTGATGCGGTCAATGCGCGAGGGCGGCGCGAAGGCGACCGCCACCTCGGCGCAGGCGCAAATCTCGGCAAACAGCTCCTCACGCCGTTCGCGGGTGAGCTTTTTCGAATCGTCGATGCCTTTCGGCACGCAGGCCGGGTCGAGGATTACCGCCGCGGCCACCACCGGCCCTGCGAGCGGCGCCACTCCGGCCTCGTCGGCACCGGCAACCGGGCCCAATCCCCTGGCATAGGCCCCGCGCTCGCGGGCGAAGTTCGGCAGCACCTTGCGACTCATTCCATTGGCCCCTGCGCCATGGTGCAGCGCCGGGCCGCTGGCTGCAATCGTCCCACCGCTGCGGGGAACCCGGCCCGGGCACGCGAGTCGATTGCGGGCCGCTCACCGCTCCGCCATGATCCTGCAACAGATTTGCGCCAGAGGCTTTGGATGCGGTGGGAAGACTACCGGCAGAGTGACAACGTCGAGGATCGCCGCGGCGAGGGTGGCTATGGCGGCGGAGGCTTTCAGCTGCCCATGGGCGGTGGCGGGCTCGGCATTGGCGGCATGATCCTGGTCGGCATCGTCGCCTGGGCGCTCGGCATCAACCCGTCTGTGCTCATCGGCAGCATCGACCAGATTCTCGATCATCCCCAATATCAACAGGACCCGCGCGTACCGCCGCGCCAGCCGCAGGCCAAGCGCGGCCCGCCGCAAGACCAGCAGGGCCGCTTCGTCGCCACGGTGTTGGCGCAGACCGAGGACGTGTGGCGCGTACTCTTCACCGCCCGCGGCCAGCGCTACGAGGAGCCGCGGCTCGTCATCTTCGAGCGCACAACGCAATCGGCGTGCGGCTTCGCCCAGACGGCGATGGGGCCATTCTATTGTCCCCCCGACCGGCGCGTCTATCTCGACCTCTCCTTCTTTCGCGACCTGCGCGAGCGCTTTCGCGCGCCGGGCGACTTCGCCGCCGCCTACGTGATCGCCCACGAAATCGGCCACCATGTGCAGAACCTGCTCGGCATCATGAGCCGCGACGACCGCGACAAGCGCGGCGCCACCAAGGCTCAGGGGAACGCGATCTCCGTTCGCATGGAATTGCAGGCCGATTGCCTCGCCGGCGTGTGGGCGTATCACGCCAACGCCAACCATCGCATCCTGCAGGAAGGCGACGTGGAGGCGGCGATGCGCGCCGCGGCCGCGGTCGGCGACGACCGGCTGCAGCAGGCGCGCGGCGGCGCAGTGGTGCCGGAAAGCTTCACCCACGGCTCGTCGAAGCAGCGGACAAGCTGGTTCATGACCGGGCTCAAGTCGGGCACGCTCGACCGCTGCGATACCTTCGCACCCGGCGCAGTCAGTGCTAACTGAACCGCATGCCCGGCCTCGACCCCTCGCGCCCGTTCATACCCCTCTCGATCGCGGTGCTCGCCGTGTCCGACACGCGCGATCTTGCCGGCGACAAATCGGGGGCGACGCTCGCCGAGCGCATCGAGGCGGCGGGCCACAAGCTCGCGGCGCGCGCCATCGTCAAGGATGAGATCAAGGCAATCCGCGCCAAGGTCAAAGCCTGGATCAAGGACAAGAAGATCGACGTGGTGATCACCACCGGCGGCACCGGCTTTACCGGCCGCGACGTGACGCCGGAAGCGGTCGAGCCCTTGTTCGAGAAGCGCATGGACGGCTTCTCGGTGGCGTTCCATCAGGTTTCGCTCGGCAAGATCGGCTCCTCGACGATTCAGAGCCGCGCTACCGCTGGTGTCGCCAATTCCACCTACATTTTCTGCCTACCAGGCTCGCCCGGCGCCTGCCGCGACGCCTGGGACGCGATTCTCGCGCACCAGCTCGATTACCGGTATCGGCCGTGCAATTTCGTGGAGATCTTGCCGCGGCTCGACGAGCACCTGCGACGGCCCAAGGCCAAGTCGCGCTAAGTCCACAGGCAGCCGAGACAATCGGGCGTTGCGGAAAAGTCACGTTCCCGGTCTTGTCGAGTTATCCCAGTGGCTTGGTGCTGCGTAGCTTTCCCGATTGTGGCACTTTGTCCACACAACGCGTGCGGTCTCCCGGACCGCACCACTGGCGACAGGACGCATGCGCGGCATTCGGCCCTCGTGGAAACTTGCGCTTATCGCGGTGCTCGCTTGCGCGCTGCCGGGGCCTGCGCGCGCCACCGATGGAACCTGGGTCGGCGGCAACGCCGGTGATCCCACCGAATGGACGGAGCCGGCCAACTGGACGTCCAATCCGAACCTCCCGGACGGCACGGCGACGTTCACCACGAGCGCCAACACCGTTGTCGACAGCAACGGCCTCGTCACCATCGGCCGCGTCGAATTCACCGCCGTGCCCAACGCGCCGAGCTATTCCATCACCCTCAACGATTTCTTCATCGTCAACGGCACGGGAATCTTCAACAACTCCACCAACCCGGAGACGTTCACCAACACCCTCGGCATGGTCTTCCAGGGCGCGAGCACCGCGAGCGGCGGTACCGGCGTCGTTACCTACATAAACAGCGGTTCCATCAGCTTTCTGTCGACGAGCACAGCCGGCAACGCCAAGATCACGAATGGCGGCGTCCTCGATTTCTTCGACACAAGCACCGCCGGCACGGCCACCATCGTCAACAACGCGGTGATGGACTTCTTCGATTCGAGCCGGGCCGGCACGGCGAACATCACCAACGGCGGCACGCTGACCTTCAACAACACGAGCTCGGCGCAGGGCGCCACCATCGGCAATTCCGGTACCCTCAACTTCAACAATTCGAGCACGGCCGGCAACGCGACCATCAACAACATCGGCGGCACTGTGACCTTCAACGACACGAGCACCGCCGGCAATGCGCAGATATCGAACAACGGCGGCACGAGCCTTCTGCGATTCTTTAACACCGCAACCGCCGGCAATTCGATCATCACCAATGCCGGGGGCGCCGTCCTTAGCTTCAACGACTCCAGCACCGCCGGGACGGCGACCTTCACGAACGGCGCGATTATGAGCTTCAACAACACGGCGACGGCGGCGAACGCGACCATTACGAACACCATCTTCGGCGGCCTGCAATTCCTCGACACCAGCACGGCGGGCAATGCGACGATCATTAACAACACCGGAGCTACGAGCTTCCTAGGCGCGAGCACGGCCGGCACCGCGACGATCACGAATACCGGCGGCGGCGGCACAGTGTACTTCGGCGGCGCCAGCGACGGCGCGACCGCGCGGGTGTTTAACAACGCCGGCGGGATTGTCGACATTTCGCAGGTGACCACCGGCGTTTCGGTCGGCTCGATCGAGGGCGCAGGCAACATCTTCCTCGGCTCCAAGGTGCTCAGCCTCGGCAACACCAATCTCAATTTCGAAATCAGCGGCGCGGTTGCCGACGGCGGTATCGGCGGCGGCGGCGGCGGCGCGCTTACCAAAATCGGCACCGGCACGCTGACCTTGTCGGGCGTCAGCACCTATACCGGCAACACCAATGTGAACGGCGGCACGCTCGCCGTGAACGGCTCGATCGTCTCGTCGGTCTTCGTCAATTCCGGCAGCACCCTTTCCGGCGTCGGCACCGTCGGCGCGATCAATGCGTTGAGCGGCGGCACGGTCGCGCCGGGCAATTCCATCGGCACGCTCAATGTCACGAACAACGTCAGCTTCGTCGCGGGTTCGATCTATCGGGTGGAAGCCAACGCCGCCGGCGCCGCGGACAAGATCTTCGCGAACGGCACGGCCTCGCTCAGCGGCGGCAGCGTGCACGTGCTGGCGCAGCCCGGCTCGTACCTGCCCTCGACGACGTACACCATCCTGACCGCGCTCCTCGGCAGGACCGGGGTGTTCGACAGCGTCACCAGCAATTTCATTTTCCTGACACCGACGCTGACCTACGACGCGAACAACGTTTATTTGACGCTCGTGCGCAACGCCAACGCATTTGCCGACCAGGGACGAACGCGCAACCAACGCGCCGTCGGCGGCGCCCTCGACCGGAGCCCGCCCGGCAGCACACTGGTGACGGCGGTTTCGTTATTGACCCCCGACCAGGCGCGACAGGCATACGACGCGCTTTCCGGCGAGATCCACGCCAGCACCCAGGGCGTTCTCATCGACAGCTCCCGCTATATGCGCCTCGCGATCCTCGGCCGGTTGCGCCAGGCGTCGTACGCGGCCGAGGCGCCGGGCGTGGGGGCGCTTGCCTACGGCGGGCCGGCGCTCGCCTTTCAGGACCCGGTCGGCGCCCACTACGGCCCGGCGGCAGGTCCCCGCTACGCCTTCTGGACGCAAGGCTTCGGCAGCTGGGGCCGCTTCGACAGCGACGGCAACGCCGCCGCCGTGCGACGCGATTTCGGCGGTTTCGTTAGCGGCGTCGACGCGCGCCTCGGTCCCGAGTGGCGGGCGGGCGTCGCCGCCGGCTACGCGCATTCCTCGATCAACGATCGCGTCCGGTCGAGCACCGCCGGCGTGGATACGGCGCAAGTCGCCGCGTACTCCGGTGCGCGCGTCGGCGCCATCAACGTGCGCGTCGGCGCGGCCTTTGCCTGGCACGACATCAATACCTCACGCTCGATCGTGTTCCCCGGCTTCGCCGACGCTGCGACCGCTCGCTACGGCGGCGAGAGCGGCCAGGTGTTCGGCGAGATCGGCTACGGCATGGCTTTCGGCAGCACGGCAGTCGAGCCGTTCGCGGGATTGGCGTGGGTACACCTGCGTACCGATCCCTTCGCCGAAAGCGGCGGGCCCGCCGCATTGACCGGTGCCACCAACAACCAGGATGTGGGCTATTCGACACTCGGCATCCGCATGGCGACAATCTGGATCCTGCGCAACGGCTGGACTCTCGTTCCGCGCGCGAGCGTCGCCTGGCAGCACGCCTTCAGCGACGTCACACCGACCACCCCGCTCGTGTTCCAGAGCACCGGCGCGGGCTTCGTGGTCGCGGGCGTCCCGCTCGCCCGCGACAGCGCGCTGATCGACGCCGGCTTCGACGTGCGATTGACGCCGCAGACCTCGATCGGCATCTCCTACATCGGCCAGATCGCCGCGGCGCTGCAGGACCACGGCGTAAAGGCCCACGTCACCTCGCGCTTCTAACAAGTCCCGGATTCCACCTATATATGTTTTGCGTGTCCGACACCGGGCCGCCGCTGGTGTGCGGGCCCGGCTGCCGTTATCGTTTCGCGAGGCGTTCGCATGCAGGTCCCGCTCGAAATCGCGTTCCACGGCGTCCCGCCCTCCCCCTGGGCCGAGCAGGAAATCCGCGAGCGCGTGGCGCACCTCGAGCGCATCTATGGTCGCCTCGTGTCGTGCCGGGTGCGCGTCGACAAGCGCGAGAAGAAGCACAATGATGCGATCCCGCCGGTGGTTCGCATCGAGCTCGGCGTTCCAGGCAAGCCCGACATCGTGGTGACGCACGAGCCGGAGCATCTGCTGCGCAAGTTCCAGGCGCCGGACCTGCGCAACGCCATCCACGAGGCGTTCCGCATCGCCGAGCGCCAGCTCACCGACCTCAAGGAGGAACGCAAGCATCACGTGCGGCAGCGCGGCGCGCCGGGCGGAGATGCCGAGCCGTCGCGCTCCGGCCAGGTGGCGCAAATCCATCGGGAGGACGGCTACGGCTTCGTCATGACCGCCGAAGGCGGGCTGATCTATTTCGACCGCGCGGCGGTGGTCGAGGGCGACTTCGATACGCTGAAGATCGGCGTCGAGATCTTCTACGAAGAAAGCAAAAGTGATACCGGCCCGATCGCGACGGAT
>DATNNN010000059.1:0-3250 GCA_035601815.1 Xanthobacteraceae bacterium
TCGCCGAGATTTTCAGCCACCGAGAAGAGGCGGAACCGCGCGCACCCGAGCGTGATTCGACGGTCGTCGCAGTCGTCGACCCGGTTCCGATCGATCAGCAACCACCCGATATTGAAAAGAAAATCGAAAAGCCGGCCACGCTGCAGAACAACATGATCGATCAGCCAGTTACCGCTGACGGCTCCGGCAAAAATGATGCGCTGCAAAATAAATCACAGTCGGAGGCCATCGATCGACCGGGACCGAAGCGCGGTCACGGCAGCGCGCTTCCGGAATAAACAGCCCTCATAGCCTGAAGCTATTGACCGCGACGGACTCAAGGCCTTACGATTTTGAACCGTTCTGAACTGCAGCGTTTTGCACAGTTTCTGAACAGGAGGCCGAGTGCGCGATCAAGGGCTCGATCACGCGATCCGCGCTGCCGGCGGCGTCAGCGAGCTTGCCCGCCGCATCGGCATTTCGCAGCCCTCGATCTCCAACTGGAATCGAATCCCGGCCGAGCGGGTCACCGCGGTCGAGGCGGCGACCGGCGTCACCCGCGAGATGCTGCGGCCGGATCTTTACGGCGAGGCGAAGTTGGCCGATCTCAACGACGCCGACGCGGCCCGCGCGCGCGAGTACGCGTTCTTGTCGACGCTGCTTAGCCGGGCGCCCGACGGCGACTTGCTCGCGCGCATCGGCGAGTTGCAGGCCGACGCGAGTCCGCTCGGCCTCGCGCATGTGGCACTTGCCGAGGCGGCGGACAATGCGCGGGCCGACCGGGTGGAGCGGGAATATTTCGATCTTTTCATCGGATTGGGCCGCGGCGAGCTTCTGCCGTACGGCTCGTACTATCTTACGGGATTCCTGCACGAGCGCCCGCTCGCGCGGCTGCGCGACGACCTTGTGACGCTCGGCATCGAGCGGGTGCAGGGTAACCCGGAGCCGGAGGATCACGTGGCGATCCTCTGCGAGATCATGGCGGGTCTCATCGACGGCCGCCTCGCCGCGCCGCAGGGCAGCGACCGCTTGGTTTTCGAAAAACACATGAAGCCGTGGGTCGGGCGTTTCTTCCGCGATCTCGAGCATGCCGAAGCGGCGAAGTTCTACGCCCGCGTCGGCGCGGTCGGTCGCGTATTCATGGAAATCGAAAGCGAGGCGTTCGCGCTGCCTTCGTGACGGCAAGCGGACTTCAGGGAAGGAGGCGGCCATGAAACAGAAACAGAAGACGACGGTCGGACGTCGCGACTTTCTCCGCGTGCTTGGTGCCGGTGCCGCGGCCGCTTCCGCGGCGCCGCTCGTCGCCGGCAACGCGGTGGCCGCCGAAAGCGACGCGGAAAAGAAGAAGACGCGCTATCGGGAAACCGATCACGTGAAGGCGTTCTATCGCGTCAACCGCTACCCGAGCTGATAGGAGGCGCCCGTGCTGATCAAAAGGACGGAACGCGAAGCGCGCCGCGGCCATCTGGCCGCCGCGTTCGCCGAGAACTCCCGTGGTGCGCTCGACCGCCGCACGTTCCTGCGCCGCTCCGGGCTCGTCGCCGGCGGTCTTGCCGCGATCGGCACGCTGCCGCTCGCCGGCGTCCGCAGGGCCGAAGCCGGGCCGCCCGCCGCGCCCGGCGCGCAGGTGCTGACCACCAAGGCCATCTGCACCCACTGCTCGGTGGGCTGCACGGTGATCGCCGAGGTCTCGAACGGCGTATGGATCGGCCAGGAGCCGGGATGGGACAGCCCCCTCAACCGCGGCTCGCACTGCGCCAAAGGCGCATCGGTGCGCGAGCTCGTGCACGGCGACCGCCGGCTCAAGTATCCGATGAAGTTGGTCAACGGCCAGTGGCAAAGGATTTCCTGGGATGTGGCGATCAACGAGATCGGCGACAAAATCCTGGATATTCGCAGCAAGTCGGGACCTGATTCCGTCTACTGGCTCGGGTCGGCGAAGTTCTCCAACGAAGGCGCCTACCTCAATCGCAAGCTCGCGGCCTTCTGGGGGACGAACAACTCCGACCATCAGGCGCGTATCTGCCATTCGACGACGGTTGCGGGCGTGGCCAATACCTGGGGCTACGGCGCCATGACCAACAGCTACAACGACATCCGCAACTCCAAGACCATGATCATCATGGGCGGCAATCCGGCCGAGGCCCATCCGGTGTCGTTGCAGCACCTGCTTGCGGGCAAGGAGCTCAACAAGGCCAACTGGATCGTCATCGATCCGCGCCTGACCCGCACCGCGGCGCATGCCACCGAATACGTGCGCATCCGTCCGGGCACCGACATTCCTGTCATCTATGGGCTGCTCTGGCACATTTTCGAGAATGGCTGGGAGAACAAGGAATTCATCAAGCAGCGTGTGTTCGGCATGGATCAGATCCGCGCCGAGGCCAAGAAGTGGAATCCGGAGGAGGTGGAGCGCGTCACCGGCGTGCCCGGCGCCCAGATGAAGCTGGTCGCCGAGAAATTCGCGAAGGAGACGCCTTCGACCCTGATCTGGTGCATGGGCGCGACCCAGAAGACGGTCGGCACCGCCAACGTGCGCGCCTTCTGCATTCTACTGCTCGCCACCGGCAACGTCGGCGCCTTCGGTACCGGCGCCAACATCTTCCGTGGGCACTGCAACGTGCAGGGCGCCACCGACCTTGGTCTCGATATCGTGACCTTGCCGCTCTACTACGGCCTGGTCGAAGGCGCCTGGCGCCATTGGTGCCGGGTTTGGGAAGTCGACTACGCCTGGATGGAGAGCCGCTTCGACACCATCACCGGTGCCGACGGCAAGCCCGTGAAGATGATGAACGCGCCGGGCATCGCCTCGACCCGCTGGTTCGATGCGACGGTGTTGCCAAAGGATCAGGTCACCCAGCAGGACAACATCAAGGCGATGATGGTTTTCGGCCACGGCGGCAACACCGTCACCCGCATGCCGAAGGCGGCGGAGGGCCTCGAGAAGCTCGAGCTGCTCGTGGTCGCCGACCCGCATCCGACGACCTGGGCGGTACTCGGCGAGCGCAAGAACGGGACGTATCTGTTGCCGACTGCGTCGCAGTTTGAGTCCAAAGGCTGCCGCACGGCGTCGAACCGCTCGCTCCAGTGGTACGAGCGCGTGGTCAAGCCGATCTTCGAGTCGAAGGACGACTATGAGATCATGTACCTGCTCGCGAAGAAGCTCGGCTTCGCCGACCGGATGTTCAAGAACATCAAGGTCGAGAACAACGTCCCGGAAGCCGAGGACATCCTCCGCGAGATCAACCGCGGCGGTTTCTCCACCGGCTAC
>DATNNN010000060.1:0-4025 GCA_035601815.1 Xanthobacteraceae bacterium
GGCGCCCTGCTGATCGTCGCGGCCGCACACGCGGAAAACGTTCCACAGGTTGCGCTCGGTGAAGAGCGGATTGGTCGACGCCGGCGTGATCTGCAAGACGCCGCTTTCGGCATAGGCTTCCGACGCCGGGATCGACGACGATGAGCAGAAGTGGCCGATGACCACCGGCACCTTCATGCTGGCGAGCTTCTCGGCGACGGCGCGCGCCTGCTTGGGATCGCAGGCGTCGTCGCCCATCTCGAGCTTGAGCTTGCGCCCGAGCACGCCGCCGGCGGCGTTGATGTCGGTGATCGCCTGCTCCGCACCGTTCTTGAACTGCAAGCCGAAGGAGGCGTACTGGCCGGTGATCGGTCCGGCATAGCCGATGACGATATCCTGCGCGGCGGCGGCGCTGGCGAACAGAGCGCTCGCGCCGAGCGCGAGAGCGAAGAGCGATTTCGTTTTCATGCTTGGTCTCCCCGGAGGCGAAGCAGATGACCGACTATATTGGCATTGGCGGGCGCCGGGTTAAAGGCGGGCGATAACACCTTCGTTACAATCCCCAAGGTCATGCCCTGATGGCGCCTTCCAGATAGGCGGCGCGTACCTCCGGGCGGGCGAGAAGCTCGCGGCCGGAGCCTGCCAGCGTGATCTTGCCGTTGACCATGACATAGCCGCGGTGGGCGAGCTTCAGCGCGTGGTTGGCGTTCTGCTCCACCAGGAAGATGGTGAGCCCCTCGCGGGCGTTGAGGTCGCGGATGGCCGCGAAGATCTGCCGCACCATCATGGGTCCGAGCCCGAGCGACGGCTCATCGAGGAGCAGGAGCCGCGGCCGGCTCATGAGGGCGCGGGCGATGGACAACATCTGCTGCTCGCCGCCGGAGAGCGTGCCGCCGCGCTGGTCGCGGCGCTTCTCCAGGACCGGGAACAGCGCGAAGGCGCGCCGCAGGTCCTCCTCGAGATGCGCATTGCCGGCAACCGCGGCCCCCATCTGCAGGTTCTCGAAGACGGTCATGCGCGGAAAGATGCGCCGGCCCTCGGGCGCCTGCGCGATGTGCGCGCGCACGATCTCGTGGGTCGGAAGCCCCGTGATATCGCGGCCGTCGAACTCGATCGTGCCCTCGCGGGCGCGCGGGTCGCCGCAGATGGTCATCATCAGCGTCGACTTGCCGGCGCCGTTGGCGCCGATCAGCGTCACGATCTCGCCGGCGTTGACCTCGAGATCGACCCCCTTCAGCGCCATGATAGAGCCGTAGAAGGTCTTCACCCCGCGCACGCAGAGGAGGGGCGTCATGCGACCTCCTCCTCTTCGACGCCGAGGTAGGCGGCGATCACGCGCGGGTTCTCGCGCACCTCGAGCGGCGTGCCGTCGGCGATCTTGCAGCCGTAGTCGAGTACGATAACGTGGTCGGAGATGGCCATGACCACCTTCATGTCGTGCTCGATCAGCAGGATCGAGGTGCCGGTGTCCTTCTTGATGTGGATGAGAAGCGCGTCGAGCTCGGAAGACTCGCGCGGGTTCATGCCGGCGGCCGGCTCGTCGAGGCAGAGCAGCGCCGGATCGGTGCACATGGCCCGCGCGATTTCGAGGCGCCGCTGGGCGCCGTAGGGGAGCGCACCGGCCGGATCGTCGGCGCGGTCCTCGAGGCCGATGAGCGTGAGCCAGGCGCGCGCCTTGTCGACGGCGTCGCGTTCCGCGCGGTGGTAGGCGGGCCAGCCGACGATGCCGAGCAGCGTCATGCCCGACGCTCGCATCAGCCGGTTGTGCTGGGCGACGAGCAGGTTTTCCAGCGCCGTCATGCCGGCGAACAGGCGGATGTTCTGAAAGGTGCGCGCGACGCGGGAGTAGCGCGCGATTTTGAAGTCGGGCATGCGCTGGAGCTCGAAGGCGCGGCCGTCGTCGTGGACGAGGCGGATCGTGCCCTGGCGCGGCCGATAAAAGCCGGTGACGCAATTGAACACGGTGGTCTTGCCCGCGCCGTTGGGGCCGATGATGGCGGTGATCTCGCCGCGCGCGGCTGCAAACGACAGGTCGTCGACGGCGACGAGGCCGCCGAAGCGCATGGTGAGGTGCTCCACGTTAAGGATCGGCGCGCGCTCGTTCACCGGCGGGCCTCCTCGACGATCTCGGCGGGGATGACCTTGCGCTTGTGCAGGAACACCGAAGGCACGCGGGTGGCGATCAGCCCGCGCGGCCGCCACACCATGATTGCCACCATGGCGCCGCCGAACACCACCATGCGGAACTGGGCGAACTCGCGGAACAGCTCGAAGCCGCCGATCATGACCAGCGCCGCGATGGCGACGCCGAGCTGTGAGCCCATGCCGCCGAGCACGACGATGGCGAGCACCAGCGCCGATTCCATGAACACGAACGATTCCGGGCTGATGAAGCCCTGGCGCGTGGCGAAGAACGAGCCGGCGAAGCCCCCGAACATGGCGCCGATGGCAAACGCGGTGAGCTTGGTGTGGGTAGTGTTGATGCCGAGCGAGCGGCAGGCGATCTCGTCCTCGCGCAGCGCCTCCCAGGCCCGCCCCACGGGCAGCCGGCGCAGGCGCAAGGTGACGAAGTTGGTGATGAGCGCCAGCGCCAGGATTACATAGAAGAGAAAGATGATGCGGTGGACCGGCGAGAACTCGAGGCCGAAGGTGGCGGCGAAGCCGCCCGGCTCCTCGTTGAAGGCAAGGCCGAAGAACGACGGCCGCGGGATGCTGGAGATGCCGTTCGGGCCGTTGGTCAGGCTCTGCCAGTTGATGATGACGAGGCGGATGATCTCGCCGAAGGCGAGCGTCACGATGGCGAGATAGTCGCCGCGCAGCCGCAGCACCGGGAAGCCGAGCGCCACCCCCCAGCAGGCGGCGATGAGGCCCGCGAGCGGCAGGCACACCCAGAACGACCAGCCGAAATAGGCGGTGATCAGCGCGTAGGAGTAGGCGCCGACCGCGTAGAAGGCCACGTAGCCGAGATCGAGAAGGCCGGCGAGGCCGACCACCACGTTCAGGCCCCAGCCCAGCATCACGTAGGTGAGCACCAGGATGCCGAGGTCGAGCACGTAGCGGTCCGAGGAGAACATGATCGGCGTCATGATCGCGAAGGATGCGAGCGTGGGACCGACGAAGCGACCGACCCTCTCGAGCTTGGTCTGCGCGTCGGGCGGAATCAGGCGGGCGGCATTGGGCCAGAGGTCGGCGCGGGCGACGAGCGCGATGACGAAGCGGCCGGCGAAGACGATGGCGACCGCGGCCGCGAGCAGGCCGGGGCGGGGCAGCAGCACGAGCGCGCCGGTGGGGCCGGTGTCGGTGCGAAAGCCGAGGATGAGCGAGAACAGGCCGAAGGCGACGAGCGCCGCGAGCCCGGCGTCCTTGAGCGCGCCTCTGAAGTCCAGCGCGCGCGATCTCGCAGCCTCGCTGTCCTGCATCGGGGTGGTCACACCTTCTCGACCTCGGGCCGGCCGAGAATGCCGGTGGGCAGGAAGATCAGGACCAGGATCAGGATCGAGAACGCCGCGACGTCCTTGTATTCGACGGAGAAATAGGCCGACCAGAACGTCTCGATCAGGCCGATGAGAAGACCCCCGATCATGGCGCCGGGAAGCGAGCCGATGCCGCCGAGCACGGCGGCGGTGAACGCCTTCACGCCCGCCTGAAAGCCGATGAAGAAGTCGATCACGCCGTAATAGAGCAGGAACATCACGCCGGCGACGGCGGCGAGTGCCGCACCGATCAGGAAGGTGAGCGAGATGGTGCGATCGGTGTCGACGCCGACTAGTGCTGCCATCTTCAGGTCCTGCTCGCAGGCGCGCATGTCGCGGCCGATGCGCGTCGCCGCCACGAGCCAGGAGAACAGGAGCATCAGCACCAGCGTAGTCAGCATGATCGCGATCTGGATATAGGAGAGCTGCACTGCGAAGCCGCCGCGGTCCATGAGGGTGAAGCCGCCGGAGATGATCGGCGGCAGCGGCTTCACGCGCGCGCCTTGCGCGATCTGGATGTAGTTCTGCAGCACGATCGACATGCCGATCGCCGAGATCAGCGGCGCCAGGCGA
>DATNNN010000061.1:0-16076 GCA_035601815.1 Xanthobacteraceae bacterium
TGCCGGTGTGCGGCCTCGTCGCGCACTACAACGACACGCAGCTTCCGTCCGGCGTCGATCGCATGCCGCTCCTCATGGGCATGGTGTTGCGCCGGCGCCTGACGTTACGCGGCTTCATCGTCTCCGACTTCGCCGACCAGATGCCGGCGTTCATGCGCGATATGAGCCAGTGGGTGGCCGAGGGCAAGATCAAATACCGCGAGGACGTCGCCGAGGGACTCGAACAGGCGCCGCAGGCCCTGATCGGGGTGCTCAAGGGCAAGAACTTCGGCAAGCAATTGGTGCGTGTCGCCTAAGCAATGGAAGTCTCCGTCATCGCCGCGGTGCTGGCCAGCGCCGCCATGCACGCCGGCTGGAATTCGCTGGTCAAGATCGGGCTCGACCGCTTCTCGGTGATCCTGCTGTTGTCGCTGGCGCAGGGCCTGCTGTCGCTGGCGCTCCTGTGGTTCGTTCCGATCCCGGCGGCGGCGTGGCCGTGGCTGCTTGCATCGGCATTCCTGCACACCGGCTACAAGCTTTTTCTCATCCGCGCCTACGAGCACGGGGACCTGAGCCAGATCTATCCGCTGGCGCGCGGCTCGGCGCCGCTCATCGTCGCGACCTTCAGCGCGCTGGTGCTCGGCGAGAAGCTCTCGCTCACCGGCACGTTCGCCGTGGTGGCGATCGGGCTCGGCGTGGCGCTGATGTCGCTCAAGGGCGGTGGCGCTCTCGGCCGGCTGCCGGCGAAGGCGCTGTTCTACGCCGCCGGCACGGCCGTGTGCACGGCCGCCTACACCATCGTCGACGGGATCGGCGCGCGGGTGTCGGGCACCGCCTCGGGCTTCACGTTCTGGATGTTCGTGCTCGACACCTTCCTCATGGTCTCGTTCGCGCTCGCGACCCGCGGCGGCGGCGCGATCCGCCGCCTGGCGCCGGAGTGGCGCACGGGTCTCGCGGCGGGCGGGCTCTCGCTCGGGGGATACTGGATCGCGATCTGGGCGTTCACGGTCGCGCCGATCGCGCTGGTGGCGGCGCTGCGCGAGACGAGCGTCTGTTCGTCATGCTGATCGCGGTAGGGCTGCTTGGCGAGCGCGCCGGCGCGTGGCGCTGGCTTGCCGCCGCCCTCATCGTGGGCGGCATCGTTCTGGTGCGGCTCTAGGTCCGTCGGGCGCGGGCCTGCAGCGCGCGGATGCGCTCGGCGAGCGACATCGGCCGCTCGCCGCCGGCGGGCTCCATGGTGACCGTCTCGATCGGACCTGCTCCGGCCGGCGACGCGACCATCGGCCGGCTGGGGCCGTTCTGGCGGGGCATCGCCTCGCCGAGGATGCGGTCGATGGTGCCGGTGCCTTCCAGGCTCGCGCTCAGGCGCACCACCTCGGCGGCCACGTCGTTGATGCGTTCGCGCAGAAGCGCGTTCTCCACCCGCTCCGACGCCCAGGCGTTCTCGGCGTCGTGCTTCAAGGCGGCGACCTCCTTGTGCAGGCGGTCGCGCTCGGTGCGGAGCTGGCCGAGCGCCGTTTCCAGCGCGGCCTTGTCGGCCTTGAGCTGTTCGACGGTCGAGGTGAAGGAACGAGTCGACCCGTCCATCTCGCGGCGCGTGGCGTTCATCTTTTCGCGGGCGTTGCCGAGCTCCTCGTGGGCGGTGGCGAGATCGGCCTCGCGCTGGGCGATGAGCGCGGTGAGCTCGCGCTCGCGCTCGGCGGCGAGCTCCGTCTGGCGGCGAGCGTCGGCCTCGAGGCCGGTGATGGTGCGCGACAGGGACTCGGCGTCGTCGCGGGCGGCGGTGAGCCGCCCCTCAACATCGGCGATGTTGCGCGTCAGCGTCGTCACCTTTTCGCGTTCCTCGCCGAGCACGTGGGCGCTCTGCTCGGCGAGCTTGCGCTCGTCGGCGAGGCGCTCCTCGGTCGCCGCGACCTCGCGCTCGAGGTCCGACACGCGGTCCTTGAGCGCGACGCACTGGGTCTCCAGCGCCACGATCTCGACCCGGCGGCTGTCGGATTCCACCGACTTGTCGGCGATGGCGCGCGCCGCCTGGGCGATCTCGCCAGACTTGTTGGCGAGCTCGACCTCGGCTTCGTGCAGCGCCTTCGATTTCTGGTTCAGATCCGCCTCGGTGCTGCGCAGCTGGTCGCGCAGCGTGCGTTCCTGCGACTCGAGCGCGGTGGCGCGGGCGGTCTTCTGGTCGGCCTCTTCCTTGAGCAGCCGAATCGCCTCGCTCTTGCGGCCGATCTCGGCAAGCTGCTCGCTGGTCTTGAGCTTCAGTTGCTCGACGCCGTTCTCCAGGCGCCGCGTGGACATGGCGAACTCGGCGCGCAGCTGGTCCTTGTCGGCCTGAATCTCGGCCATGGAGACAGGGATCGCGCCCTCGATGCGCCGCGTGGTGAGGCGCACGGCGCGCTGCCACACCGCCGACAACAGGACGAGCGCGATCAGGCTCGCGGCGAGGAAGCCGAGGGCGAAAAACATCACCGATTCGATCACGACGGTCCCCGCAAATACGCGCTGGAGGCAGAAGGATTCATGGCACGCAGCACGTTTAATGGAAAGGGTGAGGAGCCGTTAACCTTATCGGCCAGCGCAAACGGCAAAGGCCCGGGCCAAAGCCCGGCCGGCCGCGGCGGAAGGCCGGATTTTCAGGTCAGAACGGATTCCAGGTCGCCGTCGGCGTGAACTTCACGTAGCCGACGTTGGCGCCGAGACGTAAGCCCACGCCCGTGCGGATCGGCACCACCACGATGCGGCCCGAGCCCACGGCCGTCATACCGAGCCCGCCCACCACGTAGGCGGAGCCGGAGATGCCGGGGAAGCGCTGGAAGATCTGGTCGACGCTGTTCAGGTTGTAGACCAGCATCATGGTGCGGGCGCCCTCGCCGCCGAAGTCGAAGCCGATGCTCGGGCCTTGCCAGTACACCTTCAGGTCGCCGGCGTTGCGGGTGTAGAGCGTACCTTCGCCGTAGCGCAGGCCGGCGACGATGGCGCCGGAGCCTTCCTGGCCGAGGATGTAGCCGTTGGGCTGGCCCCAGCGCGAGCTCGCGCGCTCGACCAGGAGGGCAAGCTCGCGCGACACGCCGCCGAAGAAGCGGTGGCCGGCGTCGATGACCTCGTTGGAGGAGTAGGTGCCGCGCGGCTGCTGGGCGGACGCCGGAGCGGCGGCGAGGAGTACGGCGAAGACGAGGAAGAAGGTGCGCAGGAGCGCCATGGAGATCTCCCGAAGGGTCCTTGGCAGGGCGGTGATTCGTGCCGCGGGAGTATGACCGCTCAAAGGCGCGGGGGGAATCCGTTGCGGGCCATTACGCCGCAGGCGGCGCACCCCAGGCGACGAAGCCTTCCACGAGAAAGCCCGCGTCGCGCCGGCCGTAGCGCAGCGTTCCGCCATCCCGCCGCTCGACACGGCCGCCCGCGGCCGTGATCAACGCGTGGCCGGCGGCGACGTCCCATTCCCTGACCGGGGCGAGGCGGGGATAGACGTCGGCGATGCCCTCGGCGATGAGCGCGAACTTCAGCGCCGAGCCGAGCACGATGCGCCGCTCCACGGCGTGGCCGGCGAGGAACGCTTCGCTCGCGGGGTCGAGGTGCGATCGGCTCAAGGCCGCGACGAGTTGCTTCGGGCGGGGGCGGGCACGAATCGTCTCGGCGCGTTCGGGGTCGAACGGTGCGCCGAGCGACAGCGGCGCCTTGAAGGCCTGCCCATCGGCGCCGCCGTAGAGCTGGCCGTAGGCCGGGGCATAGAGCACGCCGAGCAGCGGTGCTCCGCCGGCGATCAGCGCGATGTTGATGGCGTACTCAGGCCGGCCGGCGACGAGCTCGCGGGTTCCGTCGAGCGGATCCACTAGGAGAAACTCCGTAGCGGCTTCTGCGACCTCGCCACGATCGAACGCCTCCTCGGAGACGATGGGCACGCCGGGGAGGAGACGGGCGAGCCCCGCCCGCAATATCTCCTCCGACGCTTCGTCGGCGGCGGTGACCGGCCCCTTGTCGCCCTTGTCCCGCGGCGCGAGGCCTTGTTCGGCCGCCCGCGCGATGCCGGCGCCGGCCTCGCTCGCAAGCGCCGCAAGTGCGGCGAGCAACCGTCCACGATCTTGTCCACTCATGGCGCCGCCCTAGACTGGAATCGCCGGCAGGGGCGGTGTATCAGGAACCGCCGCTTCGCCGAACGCGGCACGAATCACCCGCCCTGGCGCGGCCGCGGACCGCGAAATGAACAAACCCATTTCCCTAGAAGCCCTCGATCTCGCGGCGCTGCTCTGCTCGCGCCTGTGCCATGACGTCATCAGTCCGGTCGGCGCCATCGTCAATGGCCTCGAGGTACTGGAGGACGAGCGGGACGAGGGCATGAAGCAGGTGGCCATGGACCTCGTGCGCAAGAGCGCGAAGCAAGCCACCGCCCGCCTGCAGTTCGCCCGGCTTGCCTTCGGCGCCGCCGGCTCCGTCGGCGCGCAGATCGACCTCGGGGATGCCGAGAGCGTGGCGCGCGGGCTGCTCAACGACGAGCGCACTACCATCGAATGGAAGCTGCCCCGCGTGCTGTTGCCGAAGAACCGGGTGAAGCTCCTGCTCAATCTGCTGATCATCGCCAACTCCATCATCCCGCGCGGCGGCCGGATCGAGGTGGCGCCGGTGGGCGAGGGGGACAGCATGGGCTTCCGGCTCACGGCGCAGGGGCCGAACGCGCGCGTTCCGGCGGCGGTGCCGGGTCTCATCGCCGGAACCCCGGCGGAAGGCATCGATGCGCACGGCATCCAGCCGTATTACACGGGTCTCGTGGCAAATGCCGCCGGCCTTTCGATCGCCATCGCCAGCGAGGGCGATAGCGTGGTGATTTCGGCCGCCAAGGCCTAGCCGGCGCTAGAATTTGTTAAGGTTCTGGGGCCTTAATTTCAGGCAATGTTAACGCTCCGCGACCAGACTCGCCCCGCCGGGAAACGCACTTCCGCGGTCCCTCGGGCGCGAGCACATGGACGAACTCCTTCGGGATTTCCTGACCGAGACGCATGAGAATCTTGACGTCGTCGACGTCGAGCTCGTGCAGTTCGAGCGCGAGCCCAACAACCGCGAAATCCTCGCCAAGGTCTTCCGGCTGGTCCACACCATCAAGGGGACCTGCAGCTTCGTCGGGCTGCCGCGGCTGGAAGCGCTGGCGCACGCCGCCGAAGCGCTCATGGGCCGCTTCCGCGACGGCATGCCGGTGACGACCGACGCCGTCTCGCTCATCCTTTCCACCATCGACCGCATCAAGGACATCCTCGACGCGCTCGAGCATTCGGCGCAGGAGCCGCCCGGCGCCGACGACGATCTCATCGGCGCGCTCGACCGCATGGCCGAAAGGGCGGCGGCGCCCGCGCCGGCGAAGGCGGCGCCGGCGGAGCGGCGCGACGACAGCCCGCTCAAGGCGGCGACGCTGCGCGTGCAGGTCGACACCATCGAGCAGCTGATGACCATGGTGTCGGAGCTGGTGCTCACCCGCAATCAGCTCCTGGATATCGCGCGGCGCCACGACGACACGGAATTCAAGGCGCCGCTCGCGCGCCTCTCGCACGTGACGGTGGAGTTGCAGGAGCGCGTGATGAAGACGCGCATGCAGCCGATCGGCAACGCCTGGTCGAAGCTGCCGCGGATGGTGCGCGATCTCGCCCACGAGCTCGGCAAGGAAATCGATCTGGAGATGCACGGCGGCGACACCGAGCTCGACCGCCAGGTGCTCGAGCAGATCCGCGACCCGCTCACCCATATGGTGAGGAACGCCGCCGACCACGGCATCGAGACGACAGCCGAACGCAACGCCGCCGGCAAGCCCGGGCGCGCCACGATTCGGCTCAGCGCCTTCCACCAGGGCGGCAATATCATCGTTGAGCTGTCCGATGACGGCCGCGGGCTCAATGCCGAGCGCATCCGCGCCCAGGCGGTGACGCAAGGCATCGTGAGCGCGGAGGAAGCCGAGAAGCTCGGCGACGCTCAGGTGCACAAGCTCATCTTCACCCCCGGCTTCTCCACCGCCGCGGCGGTGACCAGCGTGTCGGGCCGCGGCGTCGGCATGGACGTGGTGCAGAACAACATCGACGAGATCGGCGGCACCATCGACGTCAAGACCCAGCGCGGCCGCGGCACCACCTTCACCATCAAGATTCCGCTCACGCTCGCCATCGTCTCGGCGCTGATCGTGGAGTGCCAGGGCGAGCGCTTCGCGGTTCCGCAGCTCGCCGTGGTCGAGGTGGTGATGAGCGAGACCAACGCCGAGCATCGGGTCGAGCCAATCCACGATAGCCGGGTGCTGCGCCTGCGCGAACAGCTATTGCCGCTCGAGAGCCTGCGCACGCTTCTGCAGCCGGCGCCGCTCGCGCCGGCGAGCCAGGAAGACGGCTTCATCGTGGTGATGCAGGTCGCCGGCCGCGGCTTCGGCATCGTCGTCGACCAGGTGCTGCACACCGAAGAGATCGTGGTGAAGCCGCTGAGCGCCAAGTTGCGGCAGGTCGGTCTGTTCTCCGGCAGCACCATCCTCGGCGACGGCTCGGTGATCCTGATCCTCGATCCCAACGGTGCGGCCGCCGCGGTCGGCGTGCCGCTGGAGACCACCTCGATCACCATCGAGCGCGCCGCCGAGACGAAATCCGAGGCCGAGCAGCCGGTATCGCTGATCGTGTTCCGCGCCGGCTCGGCGGAGCCCAAGGCCGTGCCGGTGGCGCTCGTCACCCGGCTCGAGGTCATCGACGCGCGCGAGATCGAGCAGTCCGGCGGCCGCGCCATGGTGCAATACCGCGGCAGCCTGATGCCGCTGGTGTCGCTTTCCGCCGCCGCAACCAAGCGCGAGGGCCGCCAGCCGCTTCTGGTGTTCATGGACCGCGGCCGCGCCGTCGGCCTCCTGGTCGACGAGATCGTCGACATCGTCGAGGAACCGCTCGACATCAAGGTCGCGAGCCGCACGCCAGGCGTGCTGGGCACCGCCGTGCTCGGCGGGCGGGCAACGGAGATCGTCGATATCGGCTACCTCCTGCCGCAGGGCTTCGAGGATTGGTTCCGCCGCAAGGACATGCGCGCCGATGCCCTCGGCCGCCGCGTGCTGTTCGTGGACGACTCCGCCTTCTTCCGCACCATGCTGGTGCCGGTGCTGCAGGCCGCGGGCTACGCCGTCACCACCGCGAGCGGCGGCCATGAGGCGCTCGCCATCGTGCAGAAGGAAGGCCGCTTCGCCGTCATCGTCTCCGACATCGAAATGCCGGAGATGAACGGCTTTGAGCTCGCCGAGGCGCTGAAAAGCAATCCGCGCACCGCCCACATACCGCTGATCGCGCTGTCGTCGTTCGATACCCCGCCGACGCTGCAGCGCGCGCGCGAAGTGGGCTTCCGCGCCTTCATCGCCAAGTTCGACCGCGAGCGCCTGATCGCCGCGCTGTCGGAGCCTGCGGCCGACTGGGTGGAGGCCGCCTGACATGATCGAGCACGGCGACATCGAGTATGTGACCGTGACCGTGGGCACGCAGACGTTCGGCGTGCCGATCCGCCGCGTGCAGGACGTCTTCCAGCCGGAGCGCCTGACGCGGGTGCCGCTGGCCCCGTTCGAGATCGCCGGCCTCATCAACCTGCGCGGCCGCATCGTTACGCTCATCGACATGCGCCGCCGCCTCGATCTCGCGCCGCGTGACCCGGGCACCCGCCTGATGGCCGTCGGCGTCGAGCAGCGCGGCGAATCCTACGGGCTCCTCGTCGACGCGGTCGGCGAGGTGCTCAAACTCTCGGCCGAGAGCCGTGACTCCAATCCTCTCAATCTCGACCCATGCTGGTCTCGCGTTGCCGCCGGCGTGCATCGGCTCGAGGACCGCCTGTTGGTGGTGCTCGACGTCGACAAGGTGCTGGACGTGAAGGTTGACGCGCTTGCCGCATAACTTGCCAGAAGGAAATGCCTCAATGAAAAGATGTCTCATCATTGACGACTCGAGCGTGATCCGAAAGGTTGCGCGCCGCATCCTGGAAAGCTTCGGCTTTTCCATCAGCGAGGCCTCCGACGGCCGCCAGGCGCTCGACGCCTGCATGAAGCTGATGCCGGATGCGATCCTGCTCGACTGGAACATGCCGGTGATGGACGGCTACGAGTTCCTGCGTGCGCTGCGCGCCATGCCCGGCGGCGACCGACCCAAGGTGGTGTTCTGCACCACCGAGAACGACCTCGCCCACATCGCGCGCGCCATGCACGCCGGCGCCGACGAATACATCATGAAGCCGTTCGACCGGGAGATCGTCGAGGCGAAGTTCCAGGAGGTGGGACTGATCTAAGCTCGCCGTTCGTCGCGTATGTAGCGTTCGTAGCGTTCGTAACCGTGTAGAGTTTCATGTCCCTCTCCGCCGCCGCTTCCGCCCTGCTCGAGCCCGCCGTCCGCGTGATGGTGGTCGATGACGTGCTCTTGGTCCGCGGCCTCGTCGCCCAATGGCTTGCGGCCGAGCCCGACTTCCAGATCGTCGGCAGCTATCGCAACGGCCGCGACGCGGTCGACAACATCGTCAAGGCCGATCCCGACGTGGTCGTGCTCGATATCGACATGCCCGAGCTCGATGGCCTCGCGGCGCTGCCGCTCTTGCTCGCCTACAAGCCCGACGTCGCGGTGATCATGGCGTCGACGCTGACGCGGCGGAACGCAGAGGCCAGCCTCAGGGCGCTCAAGCTCGGCGCCGCCGACTACGTGCCGAAGCCCGGCAACGGCCGCGAGCTGATGGCGGCACCGGACTTCCGCCGCGAGCTCGTCGACAAGATCCGCGGCCTCGGCCGTGCCCGCCAGCGGCGCGCCGCCGGGCGCCATGTCGTCTCGGTGCCCAACCCCGGTATCACGCTCAGGCCGTTCTCGCCGGTGATGCCGCGCGCGCTTGTCATCGGCAGCTCCACCGGCGGCCCCGAGGCGCTGCAGGCTGTCATGGGCCGCCTCGGCCGCGCCGCCGACCGCGTTCCGATCCTGGTTGCCCAGCACATGCCCGCCACCTTCACCACGGTGCTCGCCGAGCACATCGGGCGCGCATGCGGCCGGCCGTCGCGCGAAGGTCTGCACGGCGAGCCGATCGAGCCCGGCCGAGTCTACGTCGCCCCCGGCGGCAAGCACATGCGGGTCGAGCCCGTCGCCGAGAGGCCCACGATCGCGCTCGACGACGGCCCGCCCGTCCATTTCTGCAAGCCCGCGGTCGACCCGCTGTTCGCGTCGGCGAGCGCCGTCTACGGCGCCGCGACGCTCGCGCTCGTACTCACCGGCATGGGCAGCGATGGCGCCCGCGGCGCGCTCGCCGTCGCCGACGCCGGCGGCAACGTGATCGCCCAGGACGAGGCGACGAGCGTGGTGTGGGGCATGCCCGGCGCCACGGCGCGGAGCGGCGCCTGCGCCGCCGTGCTGCCGCTCGACGCCATCGCCGCCAAGGTCGTTCAACTCGTCGGAGGCCGTTCGTGAGTCCGTTCGATTACAAGTTCCTGTGCGGGCTGCTCAAGGAGCGCTCCGGCCTCATGCTCGCCGAGGACAAGGAGTACCTGGTCGAGGCGCGGCTCATGCCGGTGGCGCGACGGGCGGGCTGCGGCTCGATCGCCGAGCTCGTGCGGCGCCTGCGCGCGCCGGAAGGCGAGGCGCTCATCGTCGAGGTCGTCGAGGCGATGATGATCAACGAGTCGTTCTTCTTCCGCGACCGGCTGCCGTTCGACCGCCTGCGCGACACGGTGCTGCCGGCGCTGATCGCGGTGCGGGCCGCGACCCGGCGGCTGCGCATCTGGTCGGCGGGTTCCTCCACCGGCCAAGAGCCTTACTCGCTTGCCATGCTGCTCAAGGAGTTCGCGCCGCAGCTTGCCGACTGGACGGTGGAGATCCTGGCGTCGGACATCTCCAAGGAGGTGACCGAGAAGGCGCGCGCCGGGCTCTATACCCAGTTCGAGGTGCAGCGCGGCCTGCCCATCCACCTCCTGATGACCCATTTCGAGCGCAGCAACGATCAATGGCGCATCGCCGCGGACGTGCGCGAGATGGTGCGGTTTAGGCAACAGAACCTGCTCGACGACTTCTCGGCGCTCGGCCGCTTCGACGTGGTGTTCCTGCGCAACGTGCTGATCTACTTCGACCCGGCGACCAAGGCCGACGTGCTTCAGCGCGTGGCCGACGTGCTCGTGCCCGACGGCTATCTCCTGCTCGGCGCGGCGGAAACCGTGGTGGGGGTGAGCGACCACTTCCAGACGCTCGCCGATCGGCAAGGCCTCTATATGCCGAAACGCATCGGCCTTCCTGCGCCGCGGCTGCGCGCCATCGAAGGCGGATTGCGGGCGCAGCCGGCGGCGTAGCCGCAAAGAGCCTGCTTACCCGCCGCAAAACGAAAAACCCCGCCATCGCCGGCGGGGTTTTGTATTTCTGAAGCGCGGAAAGCGTCAGGCCGAAATGCGCGACTCCGTCTCGACCGGCTCGCGCAGCACGTAGCCGCGGCCCCACACAGTCTCGATGTAGTTCTTGCCGTTGGACGCATTCGCCAGCTTCTTGCGCAGCTTGCAGATGAACACGTCGATGATTTTGAGCTCCGGCTCGTCCATGCCGCCGTAGAGATGGTTCAAGAACATCTCCTTGGTCAGCGTCGTGCCCTTGCGCAGCGAAAGCAGCTCCAGCATCTGGTATTCCTTGCCGGTCAGATGCACGCGGGCGCCCGAGACCTCGACGGTCTTGGTGTCGAGGTTGACCTGGAGATCGGCGGTGTTGATGACCGACTGGGCGTGCCCCTTGGAGCGGCGCACCACCGCGTGGATGCGGGCGATCAGCTCATCCTTGTGGAAGGGCTTGGTCATGTAGTCGTCGGCGCCAAAGCCGAGGCCTTTGACCTTGTCCTCGATGCCGGCGAGGCCGGAGAGGATCAGGATCGGCGTCTTGATCTTGGCGACGCGGAGCGAGCGGAGAACCTCGTAGCCGGACATGTCCGGCAGGTTCAGGTCGAGCAGAATGATGTCGTAGTCGTAGAGCTTGCCGAGATCGACACCCTCTTCGCCGAGGTCGGTCGTATAGACGTTGAACGCCTCGGACTTGAGCATCAGCTCGACGCTCTTCGCCGTCGCACTGTCGTCTTCGATCAAGAGAACGCGCATGCCTATCCCCTTCAAGGGCCGCTTTCCCGGGGACGACTCGATCCGGGCGCCTGCCGCGAGCCCGCCTAGCTCGCATGCTGGCTCGATTTCTCGAATCGCACGCTACCGAGGAATGGTTAACAGAACCTGATTCCGCTCCACAAGGGCGCGCGGCGAGAATTGTCAGGAATCGACGTAAGTAGCTGGCGAGGTGACGGATTCCAGCGACGTCCGGGTTAACGTCTCACTTCAAGAAGCCGGCCCAAGCGACTCCGAAACCGGCCCGCTCCGCAGAAGACCCAAGGCGCGCATCCGGCGAGACCCGGATGATTAACGATTCCCGTAAACAAACCGTTTCCGCCTAATGGCGGGTAATTAGGTAGGGAGCAAGCGGACGGCGGTAACCGACAAGCAACCAATCTCGGGCAAGGATCGCCTCGGCCGCGCCAGTTGGCGCGCGCAAGAAGAGTTGGCGTGGAGTACCGCCCGTATGAAGTCGCGTGAGACCTTGATCCGCCTGAAGCGCTTCCATGTCGACGAGAAGCGCCGTCAGGCCGCCCAGATCGAAACCATGATCGCCGAGTTCGGCCGCATGGCCGCGGACCTCGACCGCGAGATCGCCGTCGAGCAGGAGCGCGCCGGCATCGCCGATCCGACGCATTTCGCCTATCCCACCTACGCCAAGGCCGCGCTAGCCCGCCGCGACAACCTGTTGCGCTCGGGCGGCGATCTCAAGCAGCAGCTCGACGACGCCCGCGCTGCGCTCGAGGAAGCCCTCGACGAATTGAAGAAGGTCGAGAGCCTCGAGGAACGCGACCAGCAGCGCGAGCGCAGCGACAAGGACCTCCACCTCGCCGTCCACCGCGTCTGACGCTTTCCGCGACAGACCAGGTAGGCTCCGCTAGACTCGGGCGAAACTTCGCCGGGGCCGCATTTGTCATCGCCTGAACGCCTGCAGGATCTTCTCGACGCCGTCGCCGAGGGCGACCGCGACGCATTGCACAGGCTCTACGTCCTGTCGGCGCCGCGGCTCTATGGCGTCACGCTCCGCATCCTGCGTGAGCCCGGGCTCGCCCAGGATGCGCTCGCCCGCGCCTACGCGCGCATCTGGCAGGCGGCGGGCAGCTTCGATCCGCGCATCGCCGAGCTCGAGCGCTGGATGGTGGCGATCGCCCGCCAGGCGGCGCTGCAGGTGGCGCGCGGCCGCTCGGAGCTCACTTTCGACCAGACCGCGTCGGAACGGGACGAAGCGGCGGAGCCGGCGGCACCGGGCACGATCAGCGCCGAGCTCAGGACGCTGCTCAATTGCCTGGCGGAACTTTCCGGCGATCTCCGCCGCATGATCCTGCTCGCCTACTATGACGGCTGGAGCCGTGAGGCGCTCGCCGTGGAGTTCGACGCGCCGGCCGCCACCATCCGCACCTGGCTCTTGCGCAGCCTCGAACAGCTCAGGCAGTGTACGCCGCGATGAAGATCGCCGACGATCCCGATCTCATCGCCGGCGAGTACGTGCTCGGCACGCTGGAGGCGGGCGAGCGCACGGCCGCCGAGGAGTTCGCCGGCAAGGAGCCGGGCTTCGCCGCCGCCGTCATCGCCTGGGAGCACCGCTTCGCCCCGCTCAACGACCTGATCGTCGCGGTCGAGCCGCCCATCGACGTGTGGCCGAAGATCGCGGAAGCCCTCGACCATACGGTGCAGCCGGAGCGCGCGCGCCAGGCCGCGTTCATGACCCGGGTGGCCGAGATCTCGCGATTCTACGGGGCGAACCTTGCCGACGTGCTGGTGCAGAGCCGGCGTCGCTGGCGGGCGGCGGCCATGGTGGGGTTCGCCGTCGCCATCGCGCTCGCCGCCGTGCTGATCAACCAGGGCATGCGTCCGTCGCCGGCGAAGGCGCCGCCTTCCGCAGCGCGCCCGTCGGCCGAGCGGCTCGCGGGCGTGCTGCGCTATCCGAGTGCCGCACCCGCGTTCCTGCTCGCCTTCGATCCCGGCGAGCGCACCCTGCAAGTGCGGCCGTTGAACGCTTCGCCGCCCGCGGGCTCCCGCCACGAGCTGTGGCTGATCCCGGCGGAAGGCGATCCGGTGTCCCTCGGCGCGGTGGCCGGCCCCATGGTGGTGCGCAGCGAAGCGCTCGGGCGCCTCAGCCGCGACGCGCTCAAGCGGGCGGTCTTCGCCATTTCCATCGAGGCGGCGGACGCCACGGTGAGCCGGCCGACGGCGATCGCGTTCTCCGGCAAGCTCGAGATCGACTAGCGCACGATCATCGGCGCGTGCGGCGCCGCGGTACGGGGCAGCAACCCGCTTGCGCGCGGATCGTCGGCGATCTCGACGGAGCGCGAGTACGGGGTGAAGCCGGAGCGAAGGTAGAACTCGAGCGCGCGCGGGTGGTCGAGGGTGCAGGTGTGCACCGTGAGGCGGCTCGGGCCGCGCCCCCAGACGTTCTCGATGGCGCGGTTGATGAGATAGCGGCCGGCGCCTTTGCCCAGAAGGTTCGGCGCCACGCCGAGAAACGAGATTTCCACCTCGGGGAAGCGGCGGAAGTCGATCTCGAGCAGGCCCTCGTCGCGCGAGCGGAAGCGCAGCGCGTGCACCTCGACGGCGGGATCGTGCACGATCAGGGCGAGTGCCGTGTCGTCGGCGGCGAGGCGGGAGAACCACAGCCAGTTCTCGCCAACGCGGCGGTAGAGGTCGCGGTACCAGGAAAGGTCGGGTCCGGGCACCCGCCGCAGCGCATAGGACTCGGGCGTCCGCTCGGGCCGCAACGCCGCGCGCGCGCGCATCTCCAGATGCGTGACCACGGTCGCGATCTTGCCGGGCGCGATCGGCGTATAGCCAGAAGAATTGAGCCGCGGCGCCTCGGTCATGGCGGCAGAATACGAAGGGCGCGCCCGCGCGCCAAGGGGGCGTCAGCGCGCCGCGCGCCCGACGCCCAGATAATGCTCGAGCGTCTTGCGGTCCGCCTTGAGCGCGGCGCTGTCGCCGGCGTGCACGATCGTGCCGCGCTCCAGAATGGCAGCGAGGTCGGTGACGCCGAGCACCTTCTGCGCGTTCTGCTCGACGAGGATGGTCGACAGGCCTTCCTCGCGGGTCAGGCGGTAGAGCGCCGCGATCAACTCCTCCACCAGGATCGGCGCCAGGCCCTCGAGCGGCTCGTCGAGGAGCAGGAGCCGCGGGTTGAGCACGAGCGCGCGGCCGACGGCCAGCATCTGCTGCTCGCCGCCGGAAAGCTGGCTGCCCAGGTTACCTTGGCGTTCGGCCAGCCGCGGGAAGAGCTCGAAGACGCGCTCCACCGTCCAGGGACCGGGCTGGGCCACGGCCGTCATGTTCTCGAGCAAGGTGAGCGAGCGGAAGATGTTGCGCTCCTGCGGCACCCAGCCGATGCCAGCATGGGCGCGCTGGTCGGGGCGGAGTCGCGTGATGTCGTGGCCGTTCAGGTGAATCGTGCCGCCGAAGCGGCGCGTGACGCCGACGATGGAATTGACCAGCGTCGTCTTGCCCATGCCGTTGCGGCCGAGCAGCGCGAGCGAACGGCCCTCGGGGAGGGAGAGCGAGACGCCCTGCAGCACCACGGCCTCGCCGTAGCCGGCGGAAAGGTTGTCGATGGCGAGGAGATCAGGCATCGGCGCTCCGGCCGAGGACGGTTGCATCCATGACAGCCGCGAAAAAAAGTGCGGCGGCTTGTCGCCGCCGCGCCCCGTGCATGGAGATTACTTCTTCGCCGTCTTGCCCGGATCCTTCACCGCCGCGAAGGTGGCGATCTCGGTATTGTAGAGCTCGCCGTCCACTTTCTCGACCTTGCGGATATAGACGTTCTGCACGATCTCGCGGGTCTCCGGATCGATGGAGATGGGCCCGCGCGGGCTTTCCCACTTCATGCCCTTCATGGCGTTGACCAGCGCCTCGCCGTCGGTCTTGCCGCCGGTCTTCTTCAGCGCCTCGTAGATGAGATGCATGCCGTCGTAGCCGCCGAGCGAAATGAAGTTCGGCCTGAGCCCGTTGTTCGCCTTCTTGAACGCCGCGACGTAGGCCTTGTTCATCGCCGAAGGATGCGAGGCCGAGTAGAAGCCGGCGGTCACCACGCCGAGCATGGCGTCGCCCATGCCCGGCAGGTCGTTGTCGTCGGTGATGTCGCCGGGGCCGATCAGCTTGATGCCGGACTTGTCGAAACCGCGCTCGACGAATTGCCGGGCGAAGGTGCCGGCCTGTCCCGCCGGCACGAACACGAAGAGCGAGTCGGGACCAGCGTCACGGGCGCGCTGCAGGAATGGCGCGAAGTCAGGATTGGCAAGCGGCACCTTGATGGTCTCGAGGACTTGGCCGCCGCCCTTGGTATAGACCGTGGTGAACACGGCGGTCGCTTCGGCGCCGGGCGCCCAGTCCGACTGGACGATGACGACCTTCTTGCTGCCGTTCTTGAGTGCCCACTCGGCGATGATCTGCGACTGCTGCCCGAGCGTGAAGCTGGTGCGCACGTAGAAGGGGGATCGGTCGGTCACCACCGAGGTCCCCGACACCATGATCACCGTCGCGGTCTTCGATTCGGTGGCGAGCGGGGCGATGGCCATGGCGACCGGCGTGATGCCGACGCCGAGGATGTTCACCTTTTCGTTGACGATGAGCTCCTGCGCCAGGCGCTTGGCCATATCCGGGACCGCCGTGTCGTCCTTCAACACGATCTCGATCTTCTTGCCGGCGACGGTGTTGCCGTGCTGCTGGATGTAGAGATTCACTCCACCCATGATCTGCCGGCCGATCGCGGAAAGCGGTCCCGACATCGACTGAACCAGGCCGATCTTGATCGTGTCCTGGGCGGAAGCGGGTCCGCCCGCGAGCAGACCGGCCGCAAGCGCTACGCCGGCAAGAATATGTTTCGATCCCATCACCTTCCTCCTCGTTGTTTTCCGTCGCGGGCGATTTTCTGGTGTCGCCTTCTGCGATAGACTCCCGATTGTTGGGCATCCAACTACTTTCGTCAATTCTCGGTGCATGTCGCGCTGCAACCCGCATGGAGCGGCTTGACCGGTCGATTCCGGTTGACACAGTG
>DATNNN010000062.1:0-11329 GCA_035601815.1 Xanthobacteraceae bacterium
CACTATGACCAGCGCCGATCTCCTGGTGCTCTTGTCCGACGTGGACGGGCTCTACGACGCGCCACCCGGCGAGGACGCCGGCGCCAAGCTTTTGCGCGTGGTCGAGCGCGTCACCGCCGAGATCGAGCGCGCCGCCGGCGCAGCCGGTTCGGGGCTATCGCGCGGCGGCATGCGCACCAAGATCGAGGCGGCGAAGATCGCCACTGCCGCCGGCACCCACATGGTGATCGCATCAGGCCGCAAGCTGCATCCGCTCCGCGCCATCGCTGCGGGCGGCGCCTGCACCTGGTTCCTCACCCCGGCCAATCCCCTGACCGCGCGCAAGAAATGGATCGGCGGCAGCCTCGAGCCGCGCGGCACCATCCACGTGGACGCGGGCGCGGTCGCCGCGCTCCGGCGCGGCAAGAGCCTCTTGCCGGCGGGCGTGGTGAAGGTGGAAGGCAGCTTCGCCCGCGGCGACGCGGTGCTGATCCGCGGCCCCGACGGCGCCGAGATCGGCCGCGGCCTCGTCGCCTATGACGGCGACGACGCCGCCCGCCTGGTCGGCCAGAACTCCGAGCGCATCGAGGCGATCCTCGGCTATCGCGGCCGCTCGGAGATGGTTCACCGCGACGATCTCGCGCTCAGCGGCATCGAAGCGACCTGATGGGCGAGACGTGCTATGAACACGCGCCAAATCGAGACAAGACGATGAGCCGAGCCAAGCTTCCTGAACCAGCTGCGGGCGACGTCGCCACGCTCATGCACGACATGGGCCTGCGTGCCCGCGCCGCCGCCCGCGCGCTCGGCAACGCGTCGGCCGAACAGAAGCGCAAGGCCTTGCACGCCGCCGCCGCGGCGATCCGCGCCGATCGCTCGGCGATCCTGCAGGCCAACGCCGAGGATCTGGACACCGCCGGCGACAAGATCGCCTCGCCCGCCTTTCGCGACCGCTTGACGCTCGACGAGAAACGCGTCGGGGCCATGGCCGACGGCATCGATACGGTGGCGCGGCTCGAGGACCCGGTCGGCAAGGTGATCGCTTCCTGGGACCGCCCTAATGGCCTCAAGATCGAACGCGTGCGCACGCCGCTCGGCGTCGTCGCCGTGATCTACGAGAGCCGGCCCAACGTCACCGCCGACGCCGGCGCGCTCACGCTCAAGGCCGGCAATGCCGTGATCCTACGCGGCGGCTCGGAAAGCTTCCGCTCGTCGCGCGCGATCCACGCGGCCCTGGTGCGCGGCCTTGCCCGCGAGGGCTTGCCCGCCGACGCGATCCAGCTCGTGCCCACCCGCGACCGCGCCGCCGTCGGCCATCTCCTCGCCGGCCTCGGCGGCATGGTCGACGTGGTGGTGCCGCGCGGCGGCAAGAGCCTGGTCGGCCGGGTGCAGAGCGACGCCCGCGTGCCGGTATTCGCCCATCTCGAGGGCGTCTGCCACGTCTACGTGCACGCGCCCGCCGACCTCGCCATGGCGAAGGAGATCGTGCTGAACGCCAAAATGCGCCGCACCGGCGTCTGCGGCGCAGCCGAGACGCTGCTCGTCGACCGCCGCCTCGCCGCCTCGCACCTGCAGCCGCTGGTGGAGATGCTGCTCGACGCCGGCTGCGAAGTGCGTGGCGACGCCGCGACGCGCGCCGTCGATCCGCGCGTAGTGCCGACGAGCGCCGAAGACTGGTCGAAGGAATATCTCGACGCCATCATCTCGGTCGGCGTCGTCGAGGGGTTGAACGCCGCGATCGATCACATCGAGCAGTACGGCACGCACCACACCGACGCCATCGTCACCGACGACCGCAAGGCGGCCGAGACGTTTCTTGCCGAGGTGGATTCGGCGATCGTGCTGCACAACGCCTCGACCCAGTTCGCCGACGGCGGCGAGTTCGGCTTCGGCGGCGAGATCGGCATCGCCACCGGCCGCCTGCACGCGCGCGGGCCGGTGGGCGCCGAGCAGCTCACCTCCTTCAAGTACCGCATCCGCGGCGCGGGGCAGACGCGGCCGTGAAGCGCGACATCCGCCTGCCGCCCGTCTTCCGCGGCATGCGCATCGGCCTCCTCGGCGGCTCGTTCAATCCGCCCCACGCCGCCCACCGCGCGCTGAGCCTGTTGGCGCTGAAGCGGCTCGGCCTGCATCGCGTCTGGTGGCTGGTGAGCCCGGGCAACCCGCTCAAGGACAATCGCCGCCTGCCGCCGCTCGACAAACGCGTCGCTGCCGCCCGCGCCCTCGCCGCGCATCCGGCGATCGACGTCACCGCCGTCGAGGCCGCGCTTGGCACCCGTTATACATACGACACGGTGCTCAAGCTCAGCCGCCGTTTTCCCGGGGTTCATTTCGTCGTCATCATGGGCGCCGATAATCTGGCGCAACTGCATCGCTGGCGGCGGTGGCATGAGCTCGTGAACCTTGTGCCCATCGCCGTCCTCGACCGGCCCGGAAAAGACCTCGCGGCCCGCGCGAGTCCCGCGGCGATGGCGCTGGCCCGCGCCCGCCGCGACGATCGCAGCGCACGCAAACTTGCGCTGACGCGGCCGCCGGCCTGGGTCTTTCTCCACGGTCTCAAATCGAGCCTGTCGTCGACGACGTTGCGCGCGCGCGCAACGCGGCGCCGCGTGGGGAGTTGAAATTCGTGGCGGCGACCCGATATGGTCGAACCGGCGGCCGGTCGAATCAGCGCCGGCTGCCACGAGTAAAGAGGAAGGAAGCCCTGCCCCGCACAGCGTTGTCCGCGGCTCCCCGCAAACGGAAAGCCGCTCCGCCACCCAAGGCCAAAGGCGGCCCCGATACGCTCCTTGCCCTGGTGCTCGCGCGTCTCGACGACAACAAGGCGGCGCAAACCGTCACCATCGACATGCGGGGCAAGTCTTCCATCGCCGATTTCATGGTGGTGACCAGCGGGCGCTCGAGCCGCCACGTGGGCGCGATCGCAAAGAACCTGGTCGACGAGCTGGAAAAGTCGGGCGCCAAGAACGTCCGCGTCGAGGGCATGCGCCAGTCCGACTGGGTGCTGATCGACGGCGGCGACGTGATTGTGCACGTCTTCCGCCCCGAGGTGCGCGAATTCTACAATCTCGAAAAGATGTGGCTGCGCGCCCGCCCGGCCAAGGCCTGAGCGAAATTCCGTGCGGCTTCTCATCGCGGCCGTCGGGCGCCTGAAGAGCGGGCCCGAGCGCGAGCTGTGCGAACGCTATCTCACGCGCGCCCGCGAGGCGGGCCGGGCGTTGCGGTTCGCGCCCATCGATGTGGCCGAGATCGCCGAGAGCAACGCGCGCCGACCCGCCGATCGCATGGCTGAGGAGGCCAAGGGCCTGCTCGCCGCCGTTCCCGCCGGCAGCCGCAAAATAGCTCTCGACGCCCGCGGCAAGACGTTAAGCAGCGAGGATTTCGCCAAGCGCCTCGCCGGCTGGCGCGACCAAGGTGCTTCCGCCGTCACCTTCTTCATCGGCGGCGCCGACGGCCTCGATGAGTCCGTTCGCCGCGCCGCCGATCTTTCCGTGGCCTACGGCGCCGCCACCTTCCCGCACCAGCTCGTGCGCACGCTGCTCGCCGAGCAGATTTACCGTTCGGTAACGATTTTGGCGGGCCATCCTTATCATCGCGGCTGAAGCAGCCGCTTTCTTGCGCTTGCCTCCGCCCTGTCCACGGCGCAATCCGGCACCATGATTCTCCGCATGATTCGCCTTCCCGCGAGAAAGCGCCGGCTGACGCTCGGCCTCGCCGCGCTCCTCGCTCTCGCGGGCGCGGCTGCGTTCGCCGAGGATCCTGCGCCGCCGCCCGAGCCGACCGCGCAGCAGCGCGAGCTCGAAACGCTGCGCAACGATCTCGCCCGCAGCAAGGAAGCCGAGGCCAAGCTCAAAGCCGAGATCGAGTCGCTCAAGGACGACCGCAAGAAGCTGTCGCAAGCGATGATCGACGCCGCCGCGCGCATGCGCGCGGTAGAGACGAAGCTCACCGCGGCGGAAAGTCGCCTGGCGCCGCTCGGCGCCCGCGAGGCGGCGCTGAAGCAGTCGCTCGACGCACGCAACGGCCTGATCGCCGAAGTGCTCGGCGCGCTGGCGCGGAGGAGCCGCCAGCCGCCGCCCGTGCTTCTGCAGAAGCCCGAGGACGCGCTGGAATCGATGCGTGCCGCGATCCTGCTCGGCGGCGCGGTGCCGGAACTGAAGGCCGGCGTCGAGGCGCTCGCCGCCGATCTCGCCGAACTCGCCCGCTTGCGCGTCGAGATCGCTACTGAACGCGACGCGCTCGCCATCGACCGCACGGCGCTCGAGGAAGATCGCCGCCGTATTTCTGCCTTGGTCGAAGAGCGACAAAAGAGTCTGGGCGACAACGAGAAGGCCCTCGAAAGCGAGCGCGGCCGTGCTCAGGCGCTCGCCAAGCAGGTCGAAAACGTGCGTGAACTCGTCGCCCGCATGGAACGGGAAGTCGCCAGCGCCGTACGCGCCGCCGAAGCCGCGCGTCAGGCCGAGGTCAACCGGATCGGGCTCACGCTCTCCTTCAAGGACGCCAAGGGCCGGCTGCATTTGCCGGTCGCCGGTACACAGGTTCGTGAATTCGGCGCCGCCGACGGCCTCGGCGGCAGCGAGCGCGGCATCTCCGTCGAAACCCGCGCCGGCGCCCAGATCGTGACGCCGGCCGACGGCTGGGTGGTGTATGCCGGAAATTTCCGCAGCTATGGCCAACTCTTGATCATCAACGCCGGCGGCGGGTATCATATTCTTCTAGCAGGCATGGAACGGATCACTGTTGAACTCGGGCAGTTCGTGCTCACCGGCGAGCCCGTGGCGGTGATGGGAAATGGACTGCGGCTCGCTTCCGCCGCGGCGTTCGACTCCTCCCAACCGATCCTCTATATCGAGTTCCGCAAGGACGGGAATTCGATCGACCCAAGTCCCTGGTGGGCGACTTCTGAAGACGAAAAGGCTCGCGGATGATGCGAAAGACAGCTCTATTCCTGCTCGGCGCTACCGCAGGCGCGGTACTCGCCGTGGCGGCAGTCCAGCCCCGGATTTTTGTCGGTACCGCGGCGCAAGCGGCGGCCAATTCCGACACCTATCGCCAGCTCAATCTGTTCGGCGACATCTTCGAGCACGTGCGCGCCCAGTACGTCGAGAAGCCGGACGACGCCAAGCTCGTCGAGTCGGCCATCAACGGCATGCTGGCGTCGCTCGATCCGCACTCGGCGTTCCTCGACGCCAAGAACTTCCGCGACATGCAGACCCAGACGCGCGGCGAGTTCGGCGGCCTCGGCATCGAGGTCACCATGGAGAACGGCGTGGTCAAGGTGGTGGCGCCCATGGACGGCACGCCCGCGGCCAAGGCCGGCGTGCAGTCCGGCGACCTTATCACCCATCTCGACGACGAGCAGGTCAAGGGCCTCACGCTGGAGCAGGCCGTCGACAAGATGCGCGGACCGGTCAACACGCCCATTCGCCTGCGCATTCAGCGCAAGGGCGCGGAAAAGCCGATCGAGCTTCGCATCGTCCGCGAGGTGATCTCGATCCGCAACGCGCGCGCGCGCGTCGAAGGCGGCGACGTCGGCTACATCCGCATCACGAGCTTCCAGGGCGAGCGCACCCTCGAACAGCTCAAGGCCGGCATCAACGACATCAACAAGGAAATCCCGGCCGACAAGCTCAAGGGCTACGTCATCGATCTGCGCAACAACGGCGGCGGCCTGCTCGACCAGGCGATCGCCGTTGCCGACGCGTTCCTCGAGCGCGGCGAGATCGTGTCGACCCGCGGCCGCAACCCGGATGACACCCAGCGCCACAACGCCCGGCCCGGCGATCTCACCAACGGCAAGCCGCTGATCGTGCTGATCAACGGCGGCTCGGCGTCGGCCTCCGAGATCGTCGCCGGCGCGCTGCAGGACCACAAGCGGGCGACGATCCTGGGCAGCCGCTCGTTCGGCAAGGGCTCGGTGCAAACGGTGATCCCGATCGGCCAGTTCGGCGCGCTCAAGCTCACCACCGCGCGCTACTTCACGCCGGCCGGCCGCTCGATCCAGGCCAAGGGCATCACGCCCGACATCGAGCTGGTCCAGGACCTGCCTGACGACCTCAAAGGCAAGGTGGAGACCCGCGGCGAGGCCTCGCTGCGCGGCCATCTCAAGACGGCGGAAGAGGATAACAAGGAAGAGTCCGGCTCGCCGGCCTACGTTCCGCCGGATGCGAAGGACGACAAGCAGCTCCAGCTCGCGCTCGACCTATTGCGCGGGGTGCAGAAGAACTCGGCCTTCCCGCCCAACCCGAAGTCCATGCCTAACTGAGGCAAACGGCCCTTCGCCATCAAAGAGCCTCGTCCGGGCCTTCCCGGACGGGGCTTTTGATTCCGCCGTGGTAGAATCCTGCCCGATTCGCCTCTTGGAGATGATGTGGCGGACGATCTCGACAATCCTCTCGGCCTCGGCCCGCAGATGCAGCCTTCGCATATGCCGCTGCGCGTGCTCGGCATCGCCGCGGGCGTGCTCACGGTCATCGTCGCCTTCGCCGTCGCCTGGGTGGCGGTGATCAAGGACCCGCTCGGCGGCGAGCCGTTCGCCGTCGCCGCCATCGGCAAGCCCACGGACATCGCCGCCGCCGACAAGCCGAGGCAGCTCGCCGGCGTCCCCGGCCCGGCCCGCACCATAACCGTCATCGACGGCAAGAGCGGCGAGCGCAAGGACGTGGTCGTGCGCGACGTGGACGACGCGCCGGTGGGCTCCACGGTCAACCTCGAGGCCAAGGTGACCGAGCGCTCGCGCCACGGGCTCTTGCCGCGCACTTCCGTCGACGGCACGCGGCCGCTCGACGTGTTCGCCACCGTCAACGCCCGCGACGACTTCAAGGGCCCGCGCGTCGCGATCGTGGTGGGCGGCCTCGGCATCAGCACGAGCGCCACCGCCGACGCGATCGAGCGTCTCGCGCCCACGGTCACGCTTGCCTTCGCGCCCTACGGCGCGGACCTGCCGCTTGCGGTGGCGCGCGCCCGCGGCATCGGCCACGAGATCCTGCTCCAGGTCCCCATGGAGCCCCTCGACTATCCGAGCAACGACCCCGGCCCGCGCGCGCTGATGGCGGCGCTGTTGCCCGAGCAGAACGTCGACCGGCTGGCGTGGTTCATGAGCCGCTTCCAGGGCTACGTCGGCGTCACCAACTACATGGGTGCCCGCTTTGCCGCGAGCGAGGCCGCCCTTCTCCCCGTGCTACAGGACGTGGGCAAGCGCGGCCTCCTCTACCTCGACGACGGCTCGGCGCAACAGAGCCTCGCCTCCACTGTGGCCGCCAAGACGAAAACCCCGTTCCTCAAGGCCGATCTCGTGCTCGACCGCGAGCCGGGCTGGGCCGACGTCGACGCGCAGCTCGCGCGTCTGGAGTCGATCGCGCGGGAGCGCGGCACGGCGATCGCGACGGCAAGCGCGCTGCCGGTATCGCTCGAGCGCATCGCCCGCTGGATCAGCGAGGCCGAGGCGCGCGGTATCCGCGTGGTTCCCTTGAGCGCGCTGGTGCTCAAGCCGAAACAAACCTGAGGCGCGCTCGTTGTAACCGGCGATGCCGCGAACCGAAGACCTCCCCTATCGTCCCTGCGTCGGCATGATGCTGATCAATCGCGCCGGCCTGGTGTTTATCGGCCGGCGCATCGGCGGGCCGGAGCACACCGACGACACCCACGCCTGGCAGATGCCCCAGGGCGGCCTCGATAAGGGAGAGGACGCCTACAAAGCCGCGTTGCGCGAGCTCTACGAGGAAACGAATGTGCGCTCGGTGAAATTGCTCGCCAAGTCGAAGCGCTGGTACGTCTACGATCTGCCGCCCAAGCTCGTGGGCCATGCCTGGAAGGGCAAATATCGCGGGCAGAAGCAGAAGTGGTTCGCGCTGCGCTTCACCGGCAACGAGCGTGAGATCGACATCGAACACCCCGCCGGCGGCGCGCACGAGCCGGAGTTCGTCGAATGGCGCTGGGAGAAGATGGAGCGCCTGCCGGACCTGATCGTGCCGTTCAAGCGGAAAGTCTACGAGCGGGTGATCGCGGAATTCGCGCGCTTCAATGCGCCTGCGCCGGCGCCTTGACGCTGCCGAGCTGGGCCGCGACCTGCTTCAACTGATCGACCCGCTCCGCCGCCTTGTCGCGCGCCGCGGCGTCCTTGGCCTCGGTGACGCGCTCTTCCGCCGCCGCGATCTCTTCGGCGATCTGCCCGGCCGCGAGCTCCTCCACCGGCATCGCGAACTCGGTGAGGACGGTGAGGCCGGACGAATTTACCTCGGCAAAGCCGTCGCGCACGTAGAGCTGGCGGGCGCCGCCGCCTTCCTTGACCGTGAGGATGCCGGGCTTGAGTGTGGTGATGAACGGCGCATGCCCGGCGAGCACGCCGAAATCGCCATCCGAGCCCGGCACGTCGACCTGATCGACCTGGCCGGAGAAGAGCAGGCGCGTGGGACTCACGAGCTCGAATGCAAACGTCGCCATTTCAAACCTTCCGCCGCTCGACCACGAAGCCGACGCCGAAGCCCAGCGCCGCCCCGATCAGCGCGATCAGCCCGATGTGCTGGAGCTGCGGCGTGGTGAGCTCACCGCCGCCGCCCGCCGCTCCCGGTCCGGTGATCTGGATGTTGAGCGGGCCGATCTTGATCTCCGCCGATTCCGGCCGACTCAAGTACCCGATCAAGCCGCCGACCAACGCGCCGATGAGCAGAAGTACGATCTTGGGATCGCGCATGGTTTCCTCCGTGCCGCCTCACGCCCCGGCCGCGAGCTTCTTACCCTTCTCTACCGCCTCGTCGATGGTGCCGACCATGTAGAACGCGGCTTCCGGCAGGTGATCGTACTTGCCCTCGACGAGACCTTTGAAGCCCCTGATCGTGTCCTGCAGATCGACGAGCTTGCCCGGCGAACCGGTGAACACCTCGGCGACGAAGAACGGCTGCGACAGGAAGCGCTCGATCTTGCGTGCGCGCGACACGGCGATCTTGTCCTCTTCCGACAGCTCGTCCATGCCGAGAATGGCGATGATGTCCTGCAGCGCCTTATAGCGCTGCAGCACCTGCTGCACCGAGCGGGCCACGCCGTAGTGTTCCTCGCCGACGATAAGCGGCGATAGCATGCGCGAGGTGGAATCGAGCGGATCGACCGCCGGATAGATGCCCTTGGCGGCGATGTCGCGCGACAGCACCGTGGTGGCGTCGAGGTGCGCGAACGAGGTCGCCGGCGCCGGATCGGTCAGGTCGTCGGCCGGCACGTAAATCGCCTGCACTGAAGTGATCGAGCCCTTGTGCGTGGTGGTGATGCGCTCCTGCAGCGCGCCCATGTCGGTGGCGAGCGTCGGCTGGTAGCCCACCGCCGAGGGAATGCGGCCGAGCAGCGCCGACACTTCGGAGCCCGCTTGCGTGAAGCGGAAGATGTTGTCGACGAAGAACAAGACGTCCTGGCCCTGGTCGCGGAAATATTCGGCGACGGTGAGCCCGCTGAGGCCGACGCGGAGGCGGGCGCCAGGGGGCTCGTTCATCTGGCCATACACCAGCGCGCACTTCGAGCCCTCGACCGAGCCCTTGCGCGGGTCCTTGTTCACGCCCGACTCGATCATCTCGTGATAGAGGTCGTTGCCCTCGCGCGTGCGCTCGCCCACACCGGCGAACACCGAGTAGCCGCCGTGCGCCTTGGCCACGTTGTTGATCAGCTCCATGATGATCACGGTCTTGCCGACGCCGGCGCCGCCGAAGAGACCAATTTTGCCGCCCTTGGCGTAGGGCGCGAGCAGATCGACCACCTTGATGCCGGTGACGAGAATCTGCGCTTCCGTCGACTGATCCGTGTAGGACGGCGCGTCCTGGTGGATGGCGCGCTTCTGCTTGGTCTTCACCGGGCCCGCCTCGTCCACCGGGTCGCCGATCACGTTCATGATGCGGCCGAGCGTCTCGTCGCCCACCGGCACCGAGATCGGCCCGCCGGTGTCGCTGACCTCCTGGCCGCGCACCAGACCCTCGGTGACGTCCATAGCGATGGTGCGCACGGTCGATTCGCCGAGGTGCTGGGCGACCTCGAGCACCAGGCGGATATCGCCGTTCTTGGTCTCAAGCGCGTTGAGGATCGGCGGCAGTTCGCCCTCGAACTGCACGTCGACGACGGCGCCGATGATCTGCGTGATGTGTCCGACCTGGTTGCCCTTGCTCGCCATGTCCATTCCTCTTTACGAAATCGGCGCTCAGAGCGCCTCGGCGCCAGAGATGATCTCGATCAGTTCCTTGGTGATCATCGCCTGGCGCGTGCGGTTGTAGGTGAGCGTCTGCCTGCGGATCATATCGCCGGCGTTGCGGGTGGCGTTGTCCATGGCGCTCATGCGCGCGCCCTGCTCGGAGGCGGCGTTCTCGAGTAGCGCTCGGAATACCTGCACCGACAGATTGCGCGGCAACAGCTCGTCGAGGATCTCGTCTTCTTCGGGCTCGTATTCGTAGGACGCGGCGACCCCGCCTTCCTTCTGCGGCTCGAACACCGGCGGGATGATCTGCAGCGCCGTGGGGATCTGCGCGATCACCGACTTGAAGCGCGAGAAAAACAAGGTCGCCACGTCGAACTCGCCCGCCGCGAAGCGCTGCACAATCTCGTCGGCGATCATCCGCGCGTGCTCGAAGCCGATGTTCTTCACGCCGCGCAGCTCGATCAGCTTGACGATCTGCTTCTCGTATTGGCGGCGGAGCTGCTCGTAGCCCTTGCGGCCGACGCAGAGGAACTTGACCTGCTTGCTTTGCCCGGTGAGCGACGCCGCCCGCTCGCGCGCGAGCCGCACGATCGCCGAATTGAACGGCCCGCACAGGCCGCGCTCGGCGGTGCAGACGACGAGGAGATGCACGCCGTCCTTGCCGGTGCCGGCCAAGAGGCGCGGCGTCTCGGGCGAGATGGTGATCGTCGAGGCGATGTTGCCGAGCACCCGCTCCATGCGCTCGGCGAACGGCCGCGCCGCTTCCGCCGCCACCTGGGCGCGACGCAGCTTCGACGCCGCGACCATCTGCATGGCCTTGGTGATCTTCTGCGTCGCCTTCGTCGAGGCGAGGCGGACGCGCATGTCCTTGAGGCTAGCCATGAGCTCGTTCCCAGCCTTCCCGATCGATCAGGCGAACGCCTTGGCGTAACCGTCGACCGCGCTCTTGAGCTTGGCCGCCGTGGCGTCGGTGAGATCGCCGGTCTTGCGGATGTCCTCAAGGATGTCGGCGTGCTTGCCGCGCAAGTGCGAGAGCAGACCATGCTCGAAGCCCGCCACCCGGTTGACCGCCAGCGGATCGAGGTAACCGTTCACGCCGGCGTAGATCACCACCGCCTGCTCTTCCATCTTGAGCGGCGAGAACTGCGGCTGCTTGAGGAGCTCGGTGAGCCGCGCGCCGCG
>DATNNN010000063.1:0-8859 GCA_035601815.1 Xanthobacteraceae bacterium
TACATCATGCGCTGGCTGCCCATCGGCACCCACCGCTGGGACAAGTTCGTCGCTCCCGACGAGCTCGAGGCGGCGGTCGCGGCGGCTGGGCTTGCCGTAATCGACTGCAAGGGCGCGATCTACGACATCTTCGCCGATGAATGGCGGCAAGGCCGCGACACCGACGTCAACTACATGATGGCGGCCGAACGCCCGGCATGACGTATCTTTGGGTGCTGTTCACGGTTTTCGCCTCCGGCGGTCAGGTCGCCCGCAACGCCATGCAGCGCGAGCTGACCGAAACGGTCGGCACCGCCGGCGCCAGCTTCGTGCGCTTTCTCTTTGGCCTGCCGTTCGGAATCTTGTTTCTGGCGGCGGTAGCAGCCGTCACCGAAAAGCCGCTTCCCGCCATCACGCCGCCCTTCGCCGCGTGGACCGTCACGGGCGCCGTGGCGCAGATGGTGGCGACCGCGTTCATGCTCATGGCCATGCGCGAGCGCTCATTCGTGGTCGCGACGGCGTACCTCAAGACCGAGCCGGTGCTAGTGGCGGTGTTCGGGTTGGCCTTTCTCGGCGACGCGCTGACGGTGCCGGTTACGGGGGCAATCCTCATCGCGACCGCGGGCGTGATGATCCTGTCGTGGACGCCAGGGGCGCGCTTGTCGTCGGCCCGTCCCGCCGCCTTCGGCATTGCGGCGGCGGCGCTGTTCGGGCTGTCGGCCGTAGGATTCCGCGGCGGAATTCTGGCGTTCGGCAGCGACTCGTTCGTCATCGGAGCGACGGTCACGCTCGCGGCGAGCCTGCTCATCCAGACCGCGTTGCTGCTGGTCTATCTCGTCGTGTTGGATCGGCGGGCGCTGCGCGCGTTGGTCAAGGCCTGGCGGCCGTCGCTGCTCGCTGGATTTCTCGGCGCCGGCGCCTCGGAGCTTTGGTTCCTCGCCTTCGCACTCACCACGGCCGCAAACGTCCGCACGCTCGCCTTGATCGAGGTCGTCTTCGCCCAGATCGTCTCCCACCGGCTGTTCGTCCAGCGCACGGCGGGCCGCGACGTGGCCGGCATTCTCCTGGTGGTGGGCGGAATCGCGCTCCTGCTATGGGCGCACTGAGCTAGTTGCGCTCGTCCGGCAGCACCGGCAGCGGCTGCACCTCGACCCCTTCCTCGACGAGATCGCGCACCTCGTCGGGCTTGGCCTCGCCGTAGATCGAGCGGTGCTCGATCTCCTCGCGGTGCATCTGGCGCGCCATGTCGGGGAACTTCTCGCCCACGTAGTCGGCGTTCTTGGTCACGTGCTCGCGCAGCTCCTTGAGCAGCCGGCGCGCCTCCTGCTCGCGCTCCGACAACAGGGCGACGGGCTGGCGCACCGGCGCCGCCGGCTCGCTTTCACGGCCTGCCTGCCCGATCGACGGCGCCATGATCGCCTTCTCCACCTTCGCCGACCCGCAATGCGGGCAGGCAAGCTCATGCGCCGCCATCTGGCGGTCGCAGAGCGTGGAGTCGCGGAACCAGCTGTCGAAGGCATGGCCCGCCTGGCAGACGAAGGCGTAGCGGATCACGATGCTTTTCCGACCACGTGCAGCCGGCCGCGCTGGGTCCCCGGCCCGGAAACCTCGAAACGTCGCCCATGCTCGAGCGCCGGCACGCGGCCGCGCGCTTGTGCAACCAGCGCCGGATCGATCTCGGCCATGACGAGGCCGGGCTCGACGCCGCCCTCGGCGACGATGCCGCCCCAGGGATCGACGATCAGGCTGTGGCCGAAGGTCTCGCGCCCGTTCTCGTGCTTGCCGCCTTGCGCGGCGGCCAGCACGAAGCAGCCGGTCTCGATCGCCCGCGCCCGCACCAGCACGTGCCAGTGCGCCTCGCCCGTCTGCCGGGTGAAGACCGACGGGACGGCGAGGAAATGCGCGCCCGCCTCGGCGAGCGCGCGATAGAGCGCCGGAAAGCGCACGTCATAGCAGATCGAGAGCCCGAGCCGGCCCCACGGCAGCTCGGCCACCACCGCGGTTTCTCCCGGGCTGTAGCTATTGGATTCGCGGTACACCTCGCCGTTCGCGAGGCTGGCGTCAAAGAGATGAATCTTGTCGTAACGCGCGACGATTTCGCCGTCGTGACCGATGAGGAAGCTGCGGTTCGCCGCCTTGTCCGGCGACACCTTCACCGCGAGCGAGCCCACGTGGAAGACGACTTTCAGCTCGCGCGCGAGCTCGCGGAAAACAACCAGCGCGCGGTCGTGCTCTTCCTCGGAAATGTTGGCGAACAGCGCCTTGCGGTCGCGCTCCATCAGCGCCGTCATCTCCGGCGTCTGCACGTAGTCGGCGCCGAGGCTTTTCGCCTCGCGCACGAGCTTCGCCACGGCATCGATGTTGGCGGCAACGGAGCGGCCGGTGCGCAGTTGCACCAGCGCCGCACGGAAGGGACTAACCGAGCTCATTGGCTTTCCTCGCCGCCAATATACGGCGCCTCAGACTGTCTCCACAACCCGCGTCAATACCAGGACGTCCACCCGGGCAGCGCCCGCCCGGCGCAACGCCTTGGCGCACGCGTCGACGGTGGCCCCCGACGTTAATACGTCGTCAATCACCAAGAGCTTCTTCCCCTTCATCTCACTCCTCGCCGCGCGCGCCACCGCGAATGCGCCTTCCACGTTGCGCGCCCGCTCGGCGCGTGCGAGCCCGACCTGCGGCGGCGTCGCGCGCACGCGCACAAGAATGTGGTCGTGAACCGGTACGTTTGCAATCGTGGACACGACGCGGGCGAGCGCCGCCGACTGATTGAATCGGCGCTGCCACAGCCGTGTCCAGTGCAACGGCACCGGCGAGCGCGTCGGCATCAGCAAGGAGCTCCGCACCGGCCCGCGCCATCCAGCGGCCAAGCGGACGAACAAGATCGAGCCGGTCGCCGTACTTCAGGAGATGCACGAGCTCGCGGCCTACGTCGCCGTAGCGCAACGCCGCCCGCGCCCGCTCATAGGCCGGCGGGTTCGCGATCGCCGCCGGCGAGACCATCCCGGCGCCGGCGTCGAACGGAAACGGCGTGCCCAGCCGCTCGCAGAAGGGCCGCTCGATGAACCCCGCTCGCGTCCAGCAATCCGGGCACAATCCGCCGGCCTCTCCCGCGGGATGGCGGCACGCGAGGCCCGTGGGCGGCAGCACCAGATCGACAGCGAGCCGCCGTGCCGCCGCGAGATCCCCGGCGGCGGAGGCAAGCGGACGGATGGCCTCGGCCAGCATCTGTCGAGATTACGCTCCCGATCCGGTATCGTCACCGGCATGCGCCTGTTCGACCGCAAGCTCATCATCGAACGCCGCAAGCGCGCCATCGCCTCCGGCCCGGCCACGTTTCTGCTGGAGCGGGTGGCGGCGGACCTTGTTGAACGGCTTTCGGCCGTGAAACGGCGCTTTCCCCTCGCCCTCGACCTCGCGACACCGGGTGAGGCGGTGACGCGTGCGCTCGCCCAGAGCGGCCAGGTGGATAGCGTCGTCGTCGCCGAGCCGCTGGCAAAGCTGCGCCCGGCGGGCCTGCGCGTTGCCGCCGACGAGGAGGCGCTGCCGTTCGCCAACGAAGCCCTCGATCTCGTGGTCTCGGCGCTGGCGCTGCAATGGACCAACGACCTGCCCGGCGCGCTCATCCAGGTCCGCCGCGCGCTCAAGCCCGACGGGCTCTTCCTCGCGGCGTTAGTCGGCGGCGACAGCCTGAACGAACTGCGCGACACGCTCGCCGCGGCCGAAGCGGAGGTGGACGGTGGCGTGAGCCCGCGCGTCGCGCCCTTCATCGATGTGCGTTCGCTCGGCGGCCTGTTGCAGCGCGCAGGCTTCGCCCTGCCGGTGGCCGACGTGGAGCGCCTGACGCTGCGCTATGGCCGGCTCGCCGACTTGTTCCGCGACCTGCGCCGCATGGGCGCCACCAACGCGCTCATCGAGCGCCGGCGCGCGCCGCTCAGGCGTGCGACGCTCGCGCGCGCCGCCGCGATCTATGGCGAGCGCTTCGCCGATCCGGACGGACGCCTGCGCGCGACGTTCGAGATTTTATGGCTGTCGGGTTGGGCGCCGCATGAAAGTCAGCAGCAGCCGCTCAAGCCCGGCTCTGCCAAAATGCGGCTCGCCGACGCGCTCGGCACCCGTGAGCGTCCGGCGGGCGAGAAGGCCGGCGGCTAGAGCAAGGCATCAGCTCGGATAGGCGTCGACGATTTTCTGGAACAGGCCGTCGCGCACTTCCGAACCGAGCGCGACCACGGCGCCGACGATCGCGACCGCGATGCAGCTCGCGATCATCGCGTATTCGATGGAGGAGGCGGCGTTCCTGTCCGCGGTGAAGTGGCGAACGAGCAAGGCGAGCGCGGCGTAGTGCATCTTGTTCTCCCGTGACTAGCCCGGCGGCCCCATGAGCTCGATGAGGTGCAGGATCAGCGGCTTGTCGGCCGGCGGCATGGCATAGTCCTTGAGCTGCCGCGGACGAACCCACTTGATCTCCTGTCCTTCCCTCGCCGCCACGGTTCCCTCCCAGCGCCGGCAAACATAGAGCGGCATCAGGAGATGGAAGTCTTCGTAGGTGTGGCTCGCGAACGTGAGCGGCGCGAGACAGGACTCCTGCACGTCGATGTCGAGTTCCTCTTTCAGCTCGCGGATCAGACTGTCTTCGGGCCGCTCGCTCGGCTCGATCTTGCCGCCGGGAAACTCCCACAACCCTGCCATCGGCTTTCCCGGCGGGCGCCGCGTGACGAGCACGCGGCCGTCGGGATCGATGAGCGCGCAGGCGGCGACGATAACGAGCCTCACGGGCGAGCCCGACCGGAACGATAGGCAGCGAGCATTAACGCTCTCCTACTAGGTGTTTGAGCGGCGGTGGCGGCGCAATTAGCAGCTGCTAACTGCGATAATCGCCGTTGATCGCCACGTATTCCTTTGTGAGATCGCAAGTGAGCACACGATCCTCGGCTCGCCCAAGCTTGAGATCGACGGTGAGGTCGATCACGTCCTGCTTCATGTAGGCGGAGGCCGCGGCTTCATCGTAATCGGGATCGCGCGCGCCGGCCGCGGCGACGCGGATGCCGCCGAACCAGATGGCGAGCTTGTCACGCTCCGCCGGCTCCCCGGCCTTGCCGACCGCCATCACCACACGGCCCCAGTTCGCGTCCTCGCCCGCGATCGCGGTTTTCACCAGCGGCGAGTTCGCGATCGACAGCGCGATGCGCCGCGCCGAGCGCTTGGACACCGCGCCCTTCACCGTAATGCGCACGAGCTTGCGCGCGCCCTCGCCGTCGCGCGCGATCTGCTCCGAAAGATCGGCGAGCACCGCATGCAGCGCGCGGCGGAATTCCTTGAGCCGGCGGTCGCCGGCTTTGGCGATCTTCGCTCCGCCGGCGCGGCCGGTGGCGAACAGGAGCAGCGTGTCGGACGTGGAGGTGTCGCCGTCCACCGTCACCGCGTTGAAGGTGTCGACGACCTCGTCCTTCAGCATCGCGCGCAGCGCCGGCGCCGCGATCGCGGCGTCGGTGAACACGAAGGCGAGCATGGTCGCCATGTCCGGCGCGATCATGCCGGCTCCCTTGGCGATGCCGTTGATGCGCACCCGCACCTTGCTGATCCGCGCGGTCGCGGTGGCGAGCTTGGGAAACGTGTCGGTGGTCATGATGGTGCGCGCCGCCGCCTCCCAGCGATCGGCGTCGGCGGACGCCGCCGCCCGGTCGAGCACGGCGGTCACCTTCGCGGCGTCGAGCGGCTCGCCGATCACACCGGTGGAGGCGAGGAACACTTCGTCGGGTTTGCAGCCGGCGGTCTTCGCCGCCGCCCGAGCCGTGGCGAGCGTCCCCTGCCGGCCGGCCTTGCCGGTAAAGGCGTTGGCGTTGCCCGAGTTGACCACCAGCGCCCGCGCCCACCCGCCGCGCAGCTTCTCGCGGCACCATTCCACCGGCGCCGACGGACAGCGCGAGCGCGTAAGCACGCCCGCCACGGTGGTGCCGGCGTCGAGGAGCGCAAGCAGGACGTCGGTGCGATCGGGATACTTGATGCCCGCGGCGACGGTGGAAAGCCGCACGCCGCCCACCGGCGGAAGCTTTGCGATTTCAGCCGGTGCGAGCGGCGAAACGTTCGCCATGGAAGTCGAAGATCACTTCTTGCCCTTGGCGGCGGGCGCGGGAGTTTGGGCGGGCGGTGTCGTGCGCTCGACCTTAGCGGATTCGCGCAGCTTCAGCACGAGGTCCGACTGTGCCTTGCGCACAAGAAACTGCTCGATCTGGTCCTTGACCTGCTCGAATATCGGCACCGGCTTCTTCCGCCTGTCCTCGAGCTTGATCACGTGCCAGCCGAACTGGGTTTTCACCGGATCGGAGATATCGCCCGGCTTCATCTTGAAGGCGGCGTCGGCAAACTCGGCCACCATCTGGTCCTTGGTGAAGTAGCCGAGGTCGCCGCCCTCGGCGGCGCCCGGATCCTTGGAATATTCCTTGGCGAGCGCGGCGAAATCGCCGCCGGCCGTCAGCTTGGCGATCACTTCCTTCGCCTTGTCCTCGCTGTCGACCAGGATATGGCGGGCGCGCACTTCCTCCTCGGGCGTTAGCTTGCTCACGGACTCTTCGTAGAGCTTGCGCATCGCTTCCTCGGTAACGGCGCCCTTGCTCGCCTGGTCGAGGAGCGCTTCCATCAGCACCTTGCTGCGCACGAACGCGAGCTTCCGCGCGAAGCCCGGCGCGTCCTGCATCTTCTGCGCCTCGGCGGCGGTGGCGAGGATGGTGACGTCGATGAGATAGGCGAGCAGCGCATCGCGCCTCGCCTCGGCGGCGCCGGGCGGCAGACTCTGGCCGATGTCGGCCTCGGCGAGCGCGAGATCACTCTCGCGGATCTCGACGCCGCTCACTTTCGCGAGCACCGGGTCGCTTGCCGACTGGGCGGCAGCCGACAACGCGCTCAAGCACGCGACGGCAGCGACGAGCGCAAGGGCAATCGATTGGCGACGAATAGGCATGCGCAATCCTTGGGGAAGTGGCGGAGGGTCGGCGGGGCGCAAAGTGACGCAATCCTTTGACTGAAACAAGGCTGATGAATCGCCGCAAAGCCAGCAATTGACAAGGCTTTGGGCCCTACCTATGTCTCCGCGGTCTCGCCGGCCACGCCAAGTGTGACGCTGCTAGAAGCGGTGTCGCGATTTTGCCCCATCAAGCGTGTCGATCGGGCTATGACCCGGAAGCCGGCGGCCCGTCGCCGGCTCCTTGTCGCAAGATGACGGGCAACGAGGAATGATCCCGCGATGATCGGCGCGCTCGCCCGTAAGTTTTTCGGCTCGGCCAACGAGCGCCGCATCCGCGCCTACCAGCCGTTCGTCGACGAGATCAACGCGCTCGAGCCCGAGCTCGTGAAGCTCAGCGACGAGCAATTGCGCGCCCGCACCGACGATTTCCGCGCCCAGGTCGCCGCCGGCACCTCGCTCGACGACCTCCTCATCCCCGCTTTCGCCACCGTGCGCGAGGCGGCCAAGCGCACGCTGGGCCAGCGCCACTTCGACGTGCAGCTCGTGGGCGGCATGGTGCTGCACGAAGGCAAGATTGCTGAGATGAAGACCGGCGAAGGCAAGACGCTGGTGGCCACCCTTGCCGTCTACCTCAATGCGCTGGCCGCCAAGGGCGTCCACGTCGTCACCGTCAACGACTACCTAGCCCGGCGCGACTCCGAATGGATGGGCCAGATCTACGCGTTTCTCGGGCTCACCGTCGGCGTCATCGTGCACGGCATGGACGACGACGAGCGCAGAGTCGCCTACGCCGCCGACGTCACCTACGGCACCAATAACGAGCTCGGCTTCGACTATCTGCGCGACAATATGAAGTACGAGCTGCCGCAGATGGTGCAGCGCGGCCACAACTACGCGATCGTCGACGAGGTCGACTCGATCCTGGTCGACGAGGCGCGCACGCCGCTGATCATCTCCGGCCCGCTCGACGACCGCTCGGATTTCTACAACACCATCGACACGTTCATCCCCAAGCTCGACAAACCCGACTACGAGGTCGACGAGAAGCAGCGCACCGTCACCATGACGGAGCAGGGCACCGAGAAGATGGAGCAGGCGCTGCAGGCAGCGGGTCTGCTCAAGTCGCAGTCGCTCTACGACATCGAGAACGTCTCGGTCGTCCACCACGTGAACCAGGGCCTTCGCGCCCACAGGCTGTTCCACCGCGATCGCGACTACATCGTCAAGAACGACGAGGTCATCATCATCGACGAGTTCACCGGCCGCATGATGCCCGGCCGGCGCTACTCCGAGGGCCTGCACCAGGCGCTCGAGGCCAAGGAGCACGTCACCATCCAGCCCGAGAACCAGACGCTCGCCTCGATCACCTTCCAGAACTACTTCCGGCTCTACGGCAAGCTCGCCGGCATGACCGGCACGGCCTCCACCGAGGCCGACGAGTTCATGGACATCTACAAGCTCGACGTGGTCGAGGTGCCGACCAACCTGCCGGTCAACCGCACCGACGAGCACGATGAGGTCTACCGCACGGCGGCCGAGAAGTACGAGGCCATCATCGCTTTCATCGACGAGGCGAGGACTCGCGGCCAGCCTATGCTCGTGGGCACCACGTCGATCGAGAAGTCGGAGCTTCTCGCCGAGCTCCTGAAGAAGCGCGGCTATGAGCAGCACGATTTCTCCGATCCCGACGCATTCGCCGTGCTCTACGACGGCGAGAGCGCCAAGAAGCCGAAGGTGTTCGCCGTCCTCAACGCCCGCTACCACGAGCAGGAGGCGAGCATCATCGCCCAGGCCGGTGTTCCGGGGGCGATCACCATCGCCACCAACATGGCCGGCCGCGGCACCGACATCCAGCTCGGCGGCAATCCCGACATGCGCATCCGCCGGGAGCTCGGCGACATGGAAGCGGGGTCGCAGCG
>DATNNN010000064.1:0-2332 GCA_035601815.1 Xanthobacteraceae bacterium
ACTGAGCCTGCACGACGGACGAGTCCATCGTTTCCATCGCGGGCACAGCCTGCGTGATGCCGAGGTGGGTCGCGGCGGCCTGGGCGGGCGCCGTGGCGAACGCCGCGAGACCGAGCGTGCCGGCCGCGGCGATAGCGAGAGCGAATTTTCTCATTTTGGTGTCCTCTTGGTTTTTGGGTTACCAATCCGCCGGCAGGGGGTTCGCCGACGGACGCGACGATCATCGACCCGATAAAGTGAACCGCCGGTGAGACAGTCGTTCACCCACCGTTCAGGAATGCGGCAACTTTGGCGCCGGGGACGCTCACGCAGACCACATCTCCCCATCAATGCAACGCAATCATCGCCGCTGCGTTCCGCGCCGCGGCGAATTACAATCGCAGCCGATGAAAAAGCCCGACGCCTGGAATGACGTCACCGCGCCTTCGCTCGCGGAATTTGAGGCGCTTGCCGCCGCGGCCTACGCACGGCTGCCGGCAAGCTTCCGCCGCCTGTGCGAAGGCATCGTGATTCGAGTCGATGACTTTCCCGCCGACGAGGTGCTGAAGGAGTTCGACGCGGACAGCGATTACGAGCTGCTCGGGCTGTTCACCGGCGTCGGCCTCGCGCACGACGGCGCCGTCGCGGAATCCGGCCGGTTGCCCAACATGGTTCATCTTTACCGCCGGCCGATCATCGATTACTGGGCCGAACACGAGGAAACGCTCGGCGCGGTGATCACCCACGTGCTGGTGCATGAGATCGGCCACCATTTCGGCCTTTCCGACGCCGACATGGAGCGGATCGAAGGCGAAGCGGCGTAGCGCCCGCGCTGGTTTCACCGCCTCCCGCGTGCTAGTTTTCGGCGGTCCAACAGCAATCGATGGGGGGAAACATGTTGTCGCGCGGGGATCTCGCCTGGCTCGCCGTGGCAGCGTACGCGCTGCATCTCATGGAAGAGCAAATTCTCGACTGGCCGGCGGCAGCCCGGCGGTCGATCCAACTTTCGATCGATTACTCGAGCTACCGGGTCATCACCACGGTCTATCTCATCCTCGGCGCGGTGGCGGCCTACTTGTCCGGCTCGCTGCCGGTGCTGGCGCTCGGCTTCGCCGCGTTCCTGCTGATCAACGCCTTCTACTTCCACATTTGGCCGATGATCCGCATGAACGGGCTCGCTCCGGGCATCATCACCGCGGTGTTCCTTTTTCTGCCGATCGCGATCGCACAGTACTACGTCCCGGGCATCCCGGCGCGCGATTACTGGATCTCCATCGTCATCGGCGTGGTGCTGGTGGTGTTCCCGCTTGCGCTCCTGCACTATCGGAGCGCGTTCGCGGGCGGCGCCAGCCACGGCGGCGACGCGCCACGCAAGCGCCGCGCCCGCCGCTGAACGTTAACGGTCCGCACAATGGGGTGTGCCGCCGCTTTGGCGGCACTCCTCTTTACCTCGGTCGGGCGAAGCCGCTAGAACCGTCGCGCCCAGCAACCGAGCCCTGCCCACCATGGAAAAGTTCACCGTGCTTACCGGCGTCGCGGCGCCGCTCAAGGTGATCAACGTCGACACCGACAAGATCATCCCCAAGCAGTATCTCAAGACCATCAAGCGCACCGGCCTCGGCAAGGGCCTGTTCGCGGAGATGCGCTATCGCGACGACGGCAGCGAGAATCCGGATTTCGTGCTGAACAAGCCGGCCTACCGCAACGCCAAGGTGCTGGTGGCGGGCGACAACTTCGGCTGCGGCTCGAGCCGCGAGCACGCGCCGTGGGCGTTGCTCGACTTCGGCATCCGCTGCGTGATCTCCACCTCGTTCGCCGACATCTTCTACAACAACTGCTTCCAGAATGGCATCCTGCCGATCACGGTCAAGCCCGAGGAGCTCGACAAGCTATTCGATGACGCCGAGCGCGGCGCCAATGCGACGCTGACCATCGATCTCGCGAAGCAAGAGATTCATGGTCCGGACGGTGGCACGATCAGGTTCGACATCGACCCAAACCGCAAGCATCGTCTGCTCAACGGTCTCGACGACATCGGGCTCACGCTCGCCAAGGCGGACAAGATCGCCGCCTTCGAAAAAGAGGCGCACGCCAAGCGCTCGTGGGCGTAAGCATGGCGACCTTCAAGCTCCTGTTGCTCGCCGGTGATGGTATTGGCCCGGAGGTAATGGCCGAGGCCAAGCGCGTTATCGCCTGGATGGACAAGCACGGCCTCGCGTCGTTCGCCATCGAAGAGGACCTCGTGGGCGGCGTCGCCTACGACAGCCACGGCAAGGCGATCTCGGAGACCGCCATGACCAAGGCGCTCGCCGCCGACGCGGTGCTGTTTGGCGCCGTCGGCGGGCCGAAGTGG
>DATNNN010000065.1:0-8716 GCA_035601815.1 Xanthobacteraceae bacterium
GCCGGCCATGTGGTGTTGCGCGCCGCTCCTCCGGGCACCGGCATCATCGCCGGTGGTCCGATGCGCGCCGTATTCGAGACGCTGGGCGTGGCCGACGTGGTGGCCAAGTCCTTTGGCTCGTCCAACCCCTACAACATGGTGCGCGCTACGTTCGACGCGCTCAAGCACCAGGACAGCCCGCGCTCGGTGGCGGCGCGGCGCGGCCTCAAGGTCTCGCAGCTGCAGACGCGGCGCCGCGAGGTCGACATGGAGGCGACGGAGTAATTCGATGAGCAAGCAAGCCAAGACCATCACCATCGAGCAGGTGGCGAGCCCGATCCGCCGTCCGCCCGTCCAAGAGGCGACGCTGATCGGCCTCGGGCTGAACAAGCGCGGACGCAAGCGCACGCTCGTCGATACGCCGCAGGTGCGCGGCATGATCGCCAGGGTCAAACACCTCGTGCGGGTCGTCGAGGGCTGAGGAGACGAACATGAGACTGAATCAGCTCGCCGATAATCCCGGTGCCCACAAGACGCGCATGCGCGTCGGACGCGGCATCGGCTCGGGCAAGGGCAAGACTGGCGGCCGCGGCGTCAAGGGCCAGAAGTCGCGCACCGGCGTGCGCATCAAGGGGTTCGAAGGCGGCCAGATGCCGATCCACCGGCGTCTGCCCAAACGCGGCTTCGTCAACATCCATGCGCGCAAGCTGAATGAGGTCAATCTCGGCCGCGTGCAGGCGGCGATCGACGCCGGTGCACTCGCCACGGGAGCGCCGGTCACCGTCGATGTGCTGGTTGCGGCGGGCGTGCTCAGTAAGAAGAAGGGTGGAGTGCGGTTGCTCGGCGGCGGCGAGATCAAGACCAAGGTGAGCTTCGAGGTGTGGGGCGCGTCGAAGTCGGCGAAGGAAGCGGTTGAGAAACTCGGCGGCGCGGTCAAGGTTCTCGCACCGCCGCGGCCGGAGCCGGCGCCGCGCAAGACCTACGAGGTGAAGGCCGAGCCGGAAGCGAAGAAAGAAGACAAGCCGAAGCAGGCAAAGCCCAAGGAAGCAAAGAAGCCCGCGGATCAGGCGCAGAAGGGCGGCGCGGGCGAAAAGGCGAACTGACCCCTATATAGCGGCATCGGGCGGCGGCAAGCGGAGCGGACATGGTCTCGGCAGCGGAACAACTCGCAGCGAACCTGAACTTCGGCGCGCTCGCCAAGGCCGAGGACCTGAAGAAGCGAATCTGGTTCACGCTCGGCGCGCTGATCGTCTATCGCCTCGGCACCTTCATCCCGCTGCCGGGCATTGACCCCATCGCTTTCGCCGACGCCTTCCGCAACGCGCAGGGCGGCATCCTCGGCCTGTTCAACATGTTCGCCGGCGGCGCGGTCGAGCGCATGGCGATCTTCGCGCTTAACATTATGCCGTACATCTCCGCCTCGATCATCTTGCAATTGATGACGACGGTGTCGAAGAAGCTCGAGGCCCTGAAGAAAGAGGGCGAGCAGGGCCGCAAGGTCATCAACCAGTACACGCGCTACCTCACGGCGGTGCTGGCCGCGTTCCAGGCCTATGGCATCGCCATTGGGCTGGAGGGCGCCGGCAACATCGTCAGCGATCCGGGCTGGTTCTTCCGCATCTCGACGGTGATCACGCTCACCGGCGGAACCATATTCCTGATGTGGCTCGGCGAGCAGATTACCTCGCGCGGCATCGGCAACGGCATCTCGCTCGTCATCATGGCCGGCATCGTGGCCGGCATCCCGTCGGCGATCGCGGGTACGCTACAACTCGGCCGCGAAGGCGCGCTGTCGAGCGGTCTCATCTTCGTCGTCGCGCTCATGGCGGTGGGCGTGGTGATGTTCATCGTGTTCATGGAGCGCGCCCAGCGGCGGCTGTTGATCCAGTACCCGAAGCGACAGATCGGCAACCAGATGTTCGAGGGCCAGTCTTCGCACCTGCCGCTGAAGCTCAATTCCTCGGGCGTGATCCCGCCGATCTTCGCCTCTTCGCTGCTCCTGGTGCCGACTACGGTCGCGAGCTTCAGCGCCGGCCGCGGCCCGGAGTGGCTCACCACCATCACCACGGTGATCGGTCACGGGCGGCCGGTATACATGGCGCTGTACGTGGGCCTCATCGTGTTCTTCGCCTTCTTTTATACGGCGATCGTGTTCAATCCGGTGGAGACGGCGGATAACCTGAAGAAGCACGGCGGCTTCATCCCAGGCTACCGGCCCGGCGAGCGTACGGCGGAGTACATCGACTACGTGCTCACGCGCGTCACCGTGGTGGGGGCGGGGTACCTTGCGATCGTCTGCTTGCTGCCGGAAATTCTCGTCTCGTATGCGGCCGTGCCGTTCTACTTCGGCGGCACCTCGCTCCTGATCGTGGTCAGCGTCACCATGGATACGGTGGCGCAAATCCAGGGCTATCTCTTGGCGCACCAGTACGAGGGACTGATCAAGAAGGCGAGGCTGCGCGGGAGACTGCGATGAGGCTCGTCCTGCTCGGGCCGCCTGGCGCGGGCAAGGGTACGCAGGCCGAGCGGCTCACCGCGCGGCATGGAATCCCGAAGCTCTCCACCGGCGACATGCTGCGCTCGGCCGTCGTCGCCGGAACCACGTTCGGCAAGAAGGCGAAGGACATCATGGATCGCGGCGAGCTCGTGCCCGATGACGTGGTGGTGGCGATCGTCGCCGAGCGCATTGGCGAGCCGGACGCCCAGGCCGGCTTCATCCTCGACGGCTTTCCGCGCACGGTGGCGCAGGCGGAGGCGCTCGAGCGGCTGCTCGCCGAGCGCGGGCTCAAGCTCGACGCCGCGGTCGAGCTCAAGGTGGACGAGGAGAGGCTCCTCGACCGGATCGAGACCCGAATCGCTGAGACCCGGACCAAGGGGGTGGAACTCCGCTCCGACGACAATCCCGAAGTGCTGAAACAACGGCTTTCCGCCTATCGCAAGCAGACCGCCCCCCTGGTCGAGCACTACCAGCAAAAGGGCCTGCTCAAGCGCGTCGACGGCATGCGAGCCATTGCCGAGGTGGCTGCGGCGATCGACCGCGCCCTCGGCACCCCGGTCCAGGCCCGAGGTTGACGGAATGCCCCGGTTTCCCTACATAACAGCCCACAGTCGGTACCTGCGAAGCGATGCCGGGGCCTCCGGGGAGAGGGCCGGGCGTCGTATTTGCGCCTGGATAAAACCCGCAGCCGGCACGTGAATTGCCAATCCGGGCAGAAAAGCCCGCAACGGAGAACCACTTGGCTCGAATTGCTGGCGTAAACCTTCCGACCGGAAAACGGGTCGAGGTGGGTTTGCAATATATCTATGGCATCGGCGCCACCAGCGCCCGTCACATCATGACCAAGCTCAACCTGCCGGTGGAGCGGCGCGTGAGCCAGCTCACCGACCACGAAGTGCTGCAGATCCGCGAGCTCATCGATCGCGAATACAAGGTCGAAGGCGACCTGCGACGCGAAGTCGATCTCAATATCAAGCGGCTGAAGGATCTCGGCTGCTATCGCGGGCTTCGTCACCGGCGCAACCTGCCGGTGCGTGGCCAACGCACCCACACCAACGCGCGGACCCGCAAGGGTCCCGCCAAGTCCATCGCCGGCAAGCGCAAGACGCCGACCCCGACCTGACGCGTCCGCACCGCTAAGGATTTTTGATGAGCAAGGAAGCACCTGCCGCACAAACGCAAGGCACGCGCGTACGCCGCCGCGAGCGCAAGAACATCGCCGCCGGCGTCGCGCACGTGAACGCGAGCTTCAACAACACCATGATCACCATCACCGACGTGCAGGGCAACACCATTGCCTGGTCGTCGTCCGGCACCATGGGGTTCAAGGGCTCGCGCAAGTCCACGCCGTATGCGGCGCAGGTTGCCGCCGAGGACGTGGCGCGCAAGGCGCAGGAGCACGGGTTGCGCACGCTGGAGGTCGAGGTGGCGGGACCGGGCTCCGGCCGCGAGTCGGCGCTGCGCGCGCTGCAGGCGGCGGGCTTCACCATCACCTCGATCCGCGACGTGACGCCGATTCCACACAACGGTTGCCGGCCGCGCAAGCGCCGGCGCGTCTGAGTTTCTTGAAAGCGGCCCGACCGGGCCGAGCCATTCTATCCCGCGGCTGCCGCGGGAGGCGCGGAAGAACTGCCGCGCCGCCATGCCAAAAGGTGATCTATCGTGAATACTCCCGTCAATCCGAAGAACTGGCAGGAGCTGATCAAACCCGAGAAGCTCCAGGTTACGACCGGTACCGACGCCAAGCGCTCCGCTATCATGGTGGCCGAGCCGCTCGAGCGCGGTTTCGGAATCACGCTCGGCAATTCGCTGCGGCGCGTTCTGTTGTCGTCGCTGCAGGGCGCGGCGGTGAAATCGGTGCATATCGACGGCGTGCTGCACGAGTTTTCCTCGATTCCCGGCGTGCGCGAGGACGTGACCGACATGGTCCTCAACATCAAGGACATCGCGCTGAAAATGCAGGGCGAAGGCCCGAAGCGCATGGTGGTGAAGAAGTCGGGGCCGGGCCAGGTCACCGCCGGCGACATCGCCACCGTCGGCGACATCCAGATCCTCAATCCCGAGCTCGTGCTGTGCACCCTCGACGAGGGCGCCGAGATCCGCATGGAGTTCACCGTCGACACTGGCAAGGGCTACGTGCCGGCCGACCGCAACCGCGCCGAGGACTCGCCGATCGGGCTCATCCCGATCGACAGCCTATACTCGCCGGTGCGTAAGGTGTCGTACCGGGTCGAGAACACCCGCGAGGGGCAAATCCTCGACTATGACAAGCTGACGCTCTCGATCGAGACCAACGGTGCGGTGTCGCCGGACGATGCGCTCGCCTTTGCCGCGCGCATCCTGCAGGATCAGCTCAACATCTTCGTCAACTTCGAGGAGCCGCGGCGCGAAGTCGAAGCGCCAATGATCCAGGAGCTGCCGTTCAATCCGGCGTTGCTCAAGAAGGTGGACGAGCTCGAGCTTTCGGTACGCTCGGCCAACTGCCTGAAGAACGACAACATCGTCTACATCGGCGACCTGATCCAGAAGAGCGAGGCGGAGATGCTGCGCACCCCGAACTTCGGGCGCAAGTCGCTGAACGAGATCAAAGAGGTGCTCGCCACCATGGGCCTCCATCTCGGGATGGAAGTCACCGGCTGGCCGCCCGAGAACATCGAAGAGCTCGCCAAGCGCTTCGAGGACCATTACTGAGCGATTCGAGTAGGAATCCCGCACATGCGTCACGGCCGCGCTCACCGCAAGCTCAACCGCACCGCCGAGCACCGCAAGGCGATGTTCGCCAACATGGTGGTGGCGCTTGTCACCCACGAGCAGATCTCGACCACGCTGCCCAAGGCCAAGGAGCTTCGCCCGGTGGTGGAGAAGCTCATCACGGTGGCGAAGAAGGGCGGGCTGCATGCGCGCCGGCAGGCGATTGCCGCCATCAAAGACCGCGACGCGGTGAAGAAGCTCTTCGACGTCATCGGCCCGCGCTACAAGGCGCGCAACGGCGGCTACACCCGCATCGTCAAGGCCGGCTTCCGCTTTGGCGACTCGGCGCCGGCCGCGATCATTGAGCTTGTCGACCGCGACGTGGACGCCAAGGGCAAGGAAGACCGGGCGCGCCACCAGGCCGAGCGGGCGGCGAACCCAATCCCGGCCGAAACGTCGGCGTAAGCACGCTCGACAACGGCGCACGATCAAAGCCCCGGGCTCTGCTCGGGGCTTTTGCTTTGTGGGGGGATGGCCGGGGCAGTGGAACTCAGGCATTTCCGCGGCTTTTTCTAAGCAAAAATCCTGATTTAACAATCAGTTAGCGGGTAATTTTCCTGTGCGATGTGGCTTGGGAGCTACAGTAATTCGATACCTTTTGGAGTACCGACAGCAGCCCGCCCCTACCGGGGTGTGGTGTTTTTGTAACGGTCGGGCGCAAACGCAAAGGGGCTACGGATCAAATTTCGTCCTCGGCGCTTATCCCGGCAGTTCGGTTCAACAAGGAGAGGGACGACATGAAAAAGATCCTGATGGCAGGCATCGCGGCCGCGTTCATGGCCAGCGCCCCTGCGTTGGCGGCGGATGCTCCGCGGCCCTACTACAAGGCGCCCCCGGCTTATGCGCCGATGTTCAACTGGACGGGCTTCTACTTCGGCGGCCACGTGGGCGGCCAGTGGGGCAGCGTCCGCGACCTGACCTTTGGCGGCGGTGATACGGATCCGAGCGGCTGGATCGGCGGCGTTCTCGCCGGCTACAACTGGCAGGCCGGCCCGTGGGTCGTCGGCATCGAAGGCGACGCCGGCTGGGGCAGTTCCAGCGGTTCGAACCTGGGCTCGGGCGGCGTCCTCACGGACACCGACGTGCGCTTCGTCGGCAACGTTCGCGCTCGGCTCGGCTGGGCCATGGACCGCGTCCTACTCTTTGTGGCGGGCGGTGGCTCCTGGGCCAACCTGCGGGCGACGCAGATCGGCTCCCCGGCGATCTCCAACACCTTTAGTGGCTGGACGATCGGCGGCGGCGTGGACTTTGCCGTTACTCCGAACCTGATCCTGCGCGCCGAGTATCTCTATGCCGACTATGGCAGCGAGAACTTCGCCTTCGCCGGCGCTCCGGCTAGGCTGGATCTTACCAACAACATCGTCCGCGGCGCGGTCATCTGGAAGTTCTGACCCGCACTTTCGGCATGAATCGAAGAGCCCCGGGCCTCGGCCCGGGGCTTTTTGTTTTTTAAGACCGCCCTTCCGCTACTGACCTCGACCTTATACCCTTAGCGATAATCCTATGGGTTGCGTTCGTGCGCGCACGGACGGGACGGCGTGCGGGTGCACGCCTTGACTTTATGGCGCGCGAACAGGGGGGTGCGATGCAAACTCGTTACATGCTTCTGGCGACGTTACTGCTTGCGGGCTTCTGCGCCGGCTTTGCCACAATGACCAAAGGCACGGACCAAGTGGTCGCCTTTTCCTTCCGCCAGGGCGGGACTTGCGCGGTCAGCCGCGACGGCGCGTTGCTCGGGCGCGTGTCCGGCGCGCGGGCCAGACTGCAGGTGAAAAAAGCTGCGTCGACGCTCGACCTCGACTGCTCTGGCGGCGGCCGCCGCCTACAGGCCAAGGTTCGCCCTGTACTCGCCAAGGAAACGATAGCGGGCGCCGCGGTTTCTCTTTCGATTGCGGCCGTGGACCTGATTTCTGGTGCTGCTTGGGTTTACCCCGACCGGATCACGGTCGACCTCGCCGGACGCAAGGTAACGGTCCCGGAGGGTTGGCAGGTGGAGTAGGCGCTTGCACAGCTTGCCCTTCCGCTGCCGTGATCCCGACTATATATGCCGACGCATGATTCACCGCATCGCATTGGCGCTTGCGTTTGCAGGCGCGCTCGTCGCCCCGGCCCTCGCCCAGACCGCGCTCCCGCGCGCGCCGGCCTCGCGCGCGGAGATCACGCTCACCTTCGCGCCGGTGGTGAAGCGGGCGGCGCCCGCCGTGGTCAACGTCTACGCCCAGAAGCAGGCGCAGCGCAGCTCCAATCCGTTCATGGACGATCCGTTCTTTCGCCGCTTCTTTGGCGGGCAAGGCGGACCGGGCTTCGGCCTGCCGGGCGACCGGGTGCAGCGCTCGCTCGGCTCCGGCGTGATCGTCGATCCCGCTGGCATCGTGGTCACCAACTATCACGTGATCGAGGGCGCCGACGAGGTGCGCATCTCTCTCGCCGACCGGCGCGAGTTCGACGCCGAGGTGCTGTTGCGCGACCAGCGCAGCGACCTTGCGGTGCTTCGCATCAAGGATGGGCGCGAGCGATTTCCTGCGATCGAGCTCGGCGATTCCGACGAGCTGGCCGTGGGCGACATCGTGCTCGCCATCGGCAACCCGTTCGGCGTCGGCCAGACGGTGACGCAGGGCATCGTCTCGGCGCTCGCACGCACGCAGGTGGGGATCACCGACTACGCCTTCTTCATCCAGACCGACGCCGCCATCAACCCGGGCAACTCGGGCGGCGCGCTCGTCGACATGGCCGGCCGCCTCGTCGGCGTGAATACCGCGATCTTCTCGCGCACCGGCGGCTCGATCGGCATCGGCTTCGCCATCCCGGCGAACATGGTGCGCGTAGTGGTGGATTCCGCGCGCGGCGGAAGTGCCGCGGTGAAGCGACCGTGGTTCGGGGCGCGGCTGCAGCCGGTGACGGCGGAAATCGCCGAAAGCATGGGCTTGAAGCGGCCGATGGGCGCGCTCGTCGCCAACGTCACGCCGCAGAGCCCGGCGGCGAAGGCGGGCCTTCGCGCCGGCGACGTGATCGTCACGATCGACGGCCAGCCGGTCGACGATCCGAGCACCTTCAACTATCGCTTCGCCACCAAGCCCATCGGCGGTCGCGCTGAGCTCGGCTTCGAGCGCAAGGGCCAGGCGCTGGTGGCCGCGGTCGCGCTTGAGATCGCGCCCGACACGAGCCGCGACGAGATCGTCATCCGCTCCCGTTCGCCGTTCGCAGGCGCGAAGGTGGCGAACCTGTCGCCGGCGCTCGCCGACGAATTGCGCGTGGATGCCGCGGCGCAAGGCGCGGTGATCGTCGATGTGGGTGAGGGGGCGGCGAAGCAGCTCGGATTCCAGCGCGGCGATCTGGTGCTCAGCGTCAACGGCGAACGCGTGACATCGGCCAGCGACCTTGAGCGGCTCACCAAGGAAGCGAGCCGGCTGTGGCGCATCACGATTTCGCGGGGCGGCCAGCAGATTTCGGTTATGCTCGGCGGATGAGCTCGGCTCCCAAACGCAAGAA
>DATNNN010000066.1:0-10160 GCA_035601815.1 Xanthobacteraceae bacterium
CGCTCGCCGTCCTTGACCTCGCCGGCGAGCAACTGCTGCGCCAACGGGTCCTGTACATCCTTCTGAATGACGCGCTTGAGCGGCCGCGCGCCGTAGGCCGGGTCGTAGCCCTTGTCGGCGAGGAATTCGCGCGCCTCCTTGGAGAGCTCGAGCACGATCTTGCGCTCATCGAGGAGCTTCTGCAGCCGCTGCATCTGGATATCGACGATCGCACCCATCTGTGCGCGCTTCAGCCGGTGGAACAGAATGATCTCGTCCACCCGGTTGAGGAACTCCGGCCGGAAGTTCGCGCGTACCATAGCCATGACCTGGTCGCGCACCTTGTCCACGTCCTCGTTCTCGCCGAGCGCTACCAGGAGCTCGGCGCCGATGTTGGACGTCATGACCAGCAACGTGTTGCGGAAGTCCACGGTGCGGCCCTGGCCGTCGGTGAGGCGGCCTTCGTCGAGCACCTGCAGGAGCACGTTGAAGACGTCCGGGTGCGCCTTCTCGATCTCGTCGAACAGGATCACCTGGTAGGGGCGCCGGCGCACCGCCTCGGTGAGCGCGCCGCCCTCGTCGTAGCCGACGTAGCCGGGCGGCGCCCCAATCATGCGCGCGACCGAGTGCTTCTCCATGTATTCGGACATGTCGATGCGCAACAGCGCCGTCTCGTCGTCGAACAGGAATGACGCGAGCGCCTTGGTGAGCTCGGTCTTGCCGACGCCGGTGGGGCCGAGGAACATGAACGACCCGATCGGCCGGTTCGGATCCTGCAGTCCCGCGCGGGCGCGACGCACCGCCGTCGACACCGCCCGCACCGCTTCTTCCTGGCCCACCACGCGCTTGGAGAGTTGCTCCTCCATGCGCAGGAGCTTTTCCTTCTCACCCTCCAGCATGCGGTCGACCGGGATCCCGGTCCAGCGCGACACTACCTGCGCGATGTGGTTCGGCGTCACCGCCTCCTCCACCAAGGCGCCGCTCGCGGCTTTCTCCTCGATCTCCTTCAGCTTGCGCTCGAGCTCGGGAATCCTGCCGTAGGCGAGCTCGCCGGCCTTCTGGTACTCGCCCTTGCGCTGGGCGCCGGCGAGCTCCGTGCGCGCCTGGTCGAGCTCGGCCTTGAGCTTCTGCGCGCTGCCGAGCTTCTGCTTCTCGGCCTGCCAGCGCGCGGAGAGCGCGCTCGCCTTCTCCTCCAGTTCCGCGAGTTCCTTGGCGAGCCGCTTCAGGCGCTCCTTGGACGCGGCGTCGCGCTCCTTCTTGAGCGCCTCTTCCTCGATCCGCAGCTGCATGATGCGCCGGTCGATCTCATCGAGCTCTTCCGGCTTGGAATCGATCTGCATGCGCAGCCGCGCCGCCGCCTCGTCGACGAGGTCGATCGCCTTGTCGGGCAGGAAGCGGCCGGTGATGTAGCGGTGCGACAAGGTGGCGGCGGCGACGAGTGCCGCGTCGGTGATGCGCACGCCGTGGTGCAGCTCGTACTTCGCTTTCAGGCCGCGCAGGATGGAGATCGTGTCCTCGACCGTGGGCTCGCCCACGAAGATCGGCTGGAAACGCCGGGCGAGTGCCGCGTCCTTCTCCACGTGCTTGCGGTACTCGTCGAGCGTCGTGGCGCCGACACAGTGCAGCACGCCGCGGGCGAGCGCCGGCTTGAGGAGATTGGAGGCGTCCATCGCGCCCTCGGTCTTGCCGGCGCCGACCAGGGTGTGCATCTCGTCGATGAACAGAACGATCTTGCCTTCGGCCGCGATCACTTCGTTGAGCACCGACTTCAGGCGCTCCTCGAACTCGCCGCGGTACTTCGCGCCGGCGACGAGCGCGCCGAGATCGAGCGCGAGCAGCCGCTGATGCTTCAGGCTTTCCGGCACGTCGCCATTGACGATGCGATTGGCGAGGCCCTCGACGATCGCGGTCTTGCCCACGCCGGGCTCGCCGATCAGCACCGGGTTGTTCTTGGTGCGCCGCGACAGCACTTGGATGGTGCGGCGGATTTCCTCGTCGCGGCCGATGACTGGGTCGAGCTTGCCGTCGCGCGCGTCCTGGGTGATGTCGCGGGTGTAGCGCTTGAGCGCCTCGTAGGCGTCCTCGGCGGACGCCGAATCCGCCGTGCGGCCTTTGCGCAGGCCTTCGATCGCCGCATTCAGGTTCTGCGCCGTCACCCCGGCCTGGGCGAGGATTTTCCCCGCTTCGCTACTCTTCTCGACGGCAAGGGCAAGCAGCAAACGCTCGACAGTGACGAAGGCGTCGCCCGCCTTCTTCGCCGCTTTCTCGGCGGTATCGAACACGCGCGCCAGCGCCGGGTCGAGATAGATCTGGCCGGCGCCGCCGCCTTCGACCCGCGGCCGCTTCTTGAGCGCGGCCTCGACGGCGATGAGGGCAGCCCGGGAATCGCCGCCGGCACGGTCGATCAGGCTGGAGGCAAGGCCTTCCGGATCGTCGAGCAGCACCTTCAACAGGTGCTCGGTGGAGAACTGCTGGTGACCTTCGCGCGACGCCCGCGACTGGGCTGATTGAATGAATCCGCGCGCGCGCTCGGTATATTTCTCGAAATCCATCGCCCTCTCCCGGTCACTCCGGCGGTGGGAGCATCGGTGCTTTGACATAGGTGCTCGTTTTCGGGAGCGGAAGGGGGTGGATGAAGCGGTTTTTTCGCCTCCGGCAACTGGACAGAGGCGCACCCGATCGACAAGAAAGCCGCATGTCTTCGGCAACATGGGGCGAGCCGCGGATCGCCTCGCTCTACCGCTATCCGGTCAAAGGGCTATCCGGCGAGAAATTGACATCCGTCAATCTCGCCATCGGGGGCACGTTTCCCATGGATCGCGCCTTCGCCTTCGAAAACGGGCCCTCCGGCTTCGACCCGGCGGAGCCGGAATGGCAGTCGAAGATCAAGTTCCTCTGCCTGATGCGAAACGCCCGCCTCGCCGCGCTATCGACGCGCTACTACGACGCCTCCGGCATGCTCACCGTCGAGCAAGACGGTGAGATCGTGGCGCTCGGTGACCTCGCCTCGCCCGCCGGCCGCCACGAGCTGGAGGATTTCTTCGAACACTACATGGCCGACGAGAGGCGCGGGCCGATCCGCTTCCTCGCCGCACCCGGCCACAGCTTTTCGGATTTGGCGCGCAAGGTGGTCTCGATCATCAATCTTGAGAGCCTCGCCGACCTCGAGCGCACGACGGGGCGGAGTCTGCACCCGCTGCGCTTCCGCGCGAACCTGTATGTGGAAGGGATGATGCCCTGGTCCGAGCTTCGCCTCGTCGGGCGGCGGCTCACGGTGGGCGCCTGCGAGCTCAAGGTGGTGAAGCCGACTAGCCGCTGCGCCGCCACCGAGGTCAACCCCGACACCGCCGAGCGTGACATCGACGTGCCCGACGCGCTCGCGCGCCATACCGGCGACATCGATTGCGGCATCTACGCCGAGGTGACCCGCGCCGGCCGCATCGCCGAAGGCGACGCGATCATCATCGGCGAGTGACTATTCGACGCCCGCGGGCTTCGGCGCGACAGGAGGCACCTCGGCCGGTTGGGCGTCGGCGACCGGGGCCGGGTTGGCTGGCGCGGCGTTCGGAACGTCGTTCTGGCCTTGCACGGGCGACTGATAGTTACCGGGGCCGCCCTGACGGAAGCGCCGCCGGCGGCGGCCGTAGCGCCCGCCATCGCGGTCGCCCTGGTCGTTCTCGTAGCCGCCGTTGCCCGACTGGGGAGCCTGGCCGCCCTGGCCACCGCCGCCGGTGATGAACGCCGGCAGGCCAACGTCGCGCTCCGGCTCGCGCTGATAGCCCTGAAAATTCGGCTGCGGTTGGGGCTGCGGTTGCGGCTGATGCTGCGGCTGGGGTTGGTGCGGTGGCTGCGGTTGGGGCTGCGGCTGGTGCTGCTGATGCTGCGGCTGCTGAAAGGACGGCTGTTGATACTGCTGATGCCGCTGCGGCTGCTGACCCTGCGGCGGCGCCATCGGCGCGCCGCCGGCATAAGGCTGGCCACCGGAGTCGCCCTCGTCGACGTCGCCGTCGAAATCGTCGCCGTCGCGGAACTGCTGGGGCTGCTGATTCTGCTGATGCGGATTCTGCTGACTGAACTGCGCCTGCGCCGCGGCGATGAGGCGGAAATAGTGCTCGGCGTGCTGCAAATAGCCTTCCGCCGCGACGGGATCGCCCGAGGACTGCGCATCGCGCGCGAGCTGCATATACTTCTCGGCGACGTGGTGGGCGGTGCCCCGGATCTTCACGTCGGGGCCGTTCGACTCGTACACGCGCGTCAGCGGATTGTGACCGCGGCCACCGCCGCCGCCGCCGCCGCGATTGCGGCCCCGCATGCGCTTCTGCTGTCCGTTTCTCATAGGCGTTCGATTCTCCGTAGCCTTGGGTTCAAAGTGTCCCCGCCCGCCGTTGCCGGCGATACGCAATCCAAATGCTGGAAGCCCGGCACAAAGCGCGCCGCGGTTTCATTCATTCGGCTTTTCCAATCCAGATATCGATCTCGCGCCTCTAGCGCGGATAGCTGCCCTTCATCTTCGCGCCGCGGTGCTCATTGAACCGCGCGCGAACGTCAGTGAAGCGTCGGACCCGGACCATGCCGCCGGCGCGAGTGACGCCGGCCGGCCCTTGCAATGCAGTCGATTTCCTAGACTGCTGCCGCGCCTTGCCTTCTAGCCCAGGCGCCCGGGTCGATTCCTGGGCGCAACCTAGTGCGGTTCGCGGAGGCTGCCAAGCCCTATTTATCCCCGGTTACGTAAGACAAGTGCCCGACTCAAGCCCGAAAGATCGCGCTTCGCCGCGCCGCCGGCAACGAGTCCTCGGGCATTCGCGAGTGCCACGACTGCGGCTTCTTGACCTTGTCCCAGTTCGAGAACGGCGACGCCGTGGGGCGTCAATACGCGCGAAAGATCGGCGACGATCGCGCGATATGCGGCGAGCCCGTCGGGGCCGCCATCCAATGCAAAGATGGGGTCGTGCTCGCACACTTCAAGGGTGAGCTGGGCGAGGCCCGCCGTTGGTATGTACGGCGGGTTTGCCACCACGAGATCGAACTTCGCGCCGACCGGCGCGGTCCAGTCGCCACACAGCAACGTCCCGCGTGCGGACAAGCCGAGGTCAGCAAGGTTCGCCCGCGCGACGGCAAGCGCGCCGGCGTTGCGATCGACGCCGACGCCGGTGGCGCGCGGCCGCTCGAGCAGGACCGCGGCCAGTAGCACGCCCGAGCCCACGCCGAGATCGAGCACGCGAAGCTCGGCGTGGCGGTCGGGAAATGCCGCGAGCGCGGCTTCCACCACGGTCTCGCTCTCCGGGCGCGGAACCAACGTATCGGGGCCAAGCGCGAAATCGCGGCTCCAGAATTCGCGGTATCCAACGATGCGTGCGACCGGCTCGCGCGCGAGGCGGCGCCCGACCAGGCGATCGATGCGCTCAAGGCTCGCCGCCGGAATGCGCTCGTCCGATGCCGCGATGAGCTTCGAGGCCTCAATGCCAAGCGCGTGCGCGAGCAGCACGCGGGCATCAAGCTCCGCGCTTTCGATCCCGGCGTCGTGCAACCGCGCGGCGATCGCACGGCGCAGCGTTCCCACGCTCACGGTGTCGTCCACGAGTATCGCGCTCATGTGCCCATGCCGGATTCGGAGAGCAGCGCCGCCTGATGATCTTCGACCAGCGCGTCGACCAGCTCGCCGAGCGCCTCGCCCTCGAGGACTTGCGGCAGCTTGTGCAACGTCAGCCCAATGCGGTGGTCGGTAACGCGCGCCTGCGGGAAGTTGTAGGTGCGAATTCGTTCGGACCGGTCGCCGCTGCCGACCAGGCCCTTGCGTTCGGCGGCGCGCTCCTGGTCGAGCTTCTGCCGTTCGAGGTCATAGAGCCGCGCGCGTAATAGCTCCAAAGCGCGCGCCTTGTTGCGGTGCTGCGAGCGCTCGTCCTGCACGCCCACTACGATTCCGCTCGGGATGTGGGTGATGCGCACGGCGGACTCCGTCTTGTTCACGTGCTGGCCGCCGGCGCCTCCCGCGCGCATGGTCTCGATCTTCAGATCCGCGTCGTTCACCTTCACGTCGACCTCGCCCGCCTCGGGCAGCACCGCGACCGTCGCGGCCGACGTGTGAATGCGGCCTGACGCTTCCGTCCGCGGCACGCGCTGCACCCGGTGCACCCCCGACTCGAACTTGAGCTTGGCGTAAGCGCGGCGGCCGCGCACGGCGGCGATGATTTCCTTGAAGCCGCCCATGGCGCCTTCGTTCGCCGAAAGCACCTCGACCTTCCAGCCCTGCAGCGCGGCATAGCGCTCGTACATGCGGAAGAGATCGCCCGCAAATAGCGCAGCCTCGTCGCCACCGGTGCCGGCGCGCACCTCGAGGATCGCGCCGTGCTCGTCGGCGGCATCCTTGGGGAGGAGCGCCTGGCGCAGCTCGGCTTCGAGCCTGGCGATGCGCTCGCCGAGCTCGCTTTTTTCCTGGGCCGCGAGGCGCGCCATGTCCGGCTCGGTCTTGGCATCGGCGATCAGCGCCTCGACCTCGGCCAGGTCCGCTTCCGCCGCGCGCAGCTCCCTCACGCTCGCCACCACGGGCTTCAGCTCCGCGAACTCCCGCGAAGCCTGCACGAAGGCGTTACGGCCGAGCGCGGTCGAGAGCTCGCTTTCGAGCGTCGCGTAGCGGGAGATCAGCGCGTCAAGGCGGGCTGCAGGAAGCATGTGGGCCTCAGATCGCCACGCCGCTCGCCGCGGCGAACGCGCCAAGCTCTTGGCGAATGGACGCGCCGGCCCCGCTGCCCAGCAGCGGCTCGAGGAATTTCTGCGCGGCGGCCACGTCGAGGCTGAGGATCATGGCTTTGACCGGCCCGATCGCCGCCGGCGAAAGCGAGAGCGAGCGGTAGCCGAGCGCCAGAAGCGCCAGCGCCTCGAGCGGCCGCGACGCGAGCTCGCCGCAAAGCGCCACCGGCATGCCCTTGGCGCGGCCGGCGTCGGCAACCCGCTTCAGCGCCCGCAGCACAGGCGCCGACAATGGATCGAAGCGGTCGGCAACGCGGGCATTACCGCGGTCGGCGGCAAACAGGAATTGCACGAGGTCGTTGGAACCCACCGACAGAAAATCCACCCGGTCGAGTATCTCGTCCAGCGCGAACAAGAGCGACGGTACCTCCACCATCACGCCGAGGTGGATCAGATCGGGCAGCTCGTGCTTGTGGCGGCGAAGATGCGTGAGCTCCTGCTCCACCAGCTTTCGCGCCTGGTCGAACTCCTCCACCGCCGACACCATAGGGAACATGATGCGTAGCTCGCGCCCGGCGGCCGCCCGCATCAGGGCGCGCAACTGAATGCGGAGCAGCGCCGGCCGATCGAGCCCAAGCCGCAGCGCGCGCCAGCCGAGCGCCGGATTTTCCTCCTCGACCACGCGCATGTACGGCAGGATCTTGTCGCCGCCGATGTCCAGCGTGCGGAAGGTCACGGGCTTGCCGTCCGCGCCGTCGAGAACGGCGCGATAGAAGCGATGCTGCGCGTCGGTGCGCGGCAGGTTGGCGGAGATCATGAACTGCAGTTCGGTGCGGAAAAGCCCGATGCCGTCGGCGCCAGTCTCGGCGATGTGCGGCACGTCGACGAGGAGGCCGGCGTTGATGAACAGATTCACCTGCTCGCCGTCCTTGCTCACGGCCCTCTGGTCCTTGAGCTCGGCGTAGCGCGCCTGCCGGCGCGCGCGCAGGCGTACTTTCTCGACGTAGGCGGCCTCGAGACCGGCCGGCGGCCGCACGTGAATCTCGCCCGCCTCGCCATCGACGATGATCGCGTCGTTGGGATCGACAAGCCCGGTGGCATTGGCGACCTGGCCGACTGTGGCAACGCCGAGCGCGCGCGCGACGATGACCACGTGGCTGGTGGGCGCGCCCTCCTCGAGCACGAGGCCGCGCAGCTTGCTGCGGTCGAAATCGAGAAGCGCTGCCGGGCTCATGTTGCGCGCGACAATAATGGCGTGGTCGGGCAGCTCGACCTTGCGCTGGGTGTCCTCGCCCACGAGCTCGATCAGGAGCCGATGCGCGAGGTCGTCGAGGTCATGCAGGCGCTCGAGCAGGAACGGATCGATCTGCCGCTGCATGCGCGCGCGCGTATCGGACTGCACGCGCTCGACCGCGGCCTCGGCGGTGAGGCCGGTCATTACCGCCTCGCGCAGCTTGTGGATCCAGCCGCGGTCGTGGGCGAACATGCGGTAGGCCTCGATCACGTCGCGGTGCTCGCCGGCGCGCGCCATGCCCTCTCCCTCCAGCATGAGGTCGATGGAGGCGCGCAGCGTGTCGATCGCCTGGTCGAGACGGCCGAGCTCTCGCTGCGCGTCATCGGCGACGAAGTTCTTCACCTGCACCCGCGGCTCGTGCAGCACGACACGACCGAGGCCGATGCCCTCGGCGAAGGCAGCGCCCTTGGCCGTCACCGGCCGCCGCGCCGCGGGTTCGGCGCCGGGTTTAGCCAGCGCCGAGAGATCGCCCGAGGCGATCATCTCGGCAAGCACCATGGCGGTGGTCTGCAGCGCCTCGACTTCCTCCTCGGAATAGGTGCGGTGGGCGCGGTTCTGCACCACCAGCACGCCGAGCGTGTCGCCGGCGCGCAGCACCGGCACGCCGAGAAAGGCGTGATAGATCTCCTCGCCGGTCTCCGGCTTATAGGAGAACGACGGGTGTGACTGCGCGTCCGGGAGGTTGACGGGCTCCGCCTCGCGCGCCACGAGGCCAACGAGGCCCTCGCCCGGCTTCAGCACGGTCAGGTGGACGGCGGTTCGGCTCAGACCTTCGGTGGCGTAGAGCTCGAGGCTGCCGTCGACGCGCAGCACATAGACCGAGCAGACCTCCGCCACCATGTTGGCGGCGATCAGCACCACGATCTTGTCGAGCCGCTCCTGCGCGCTGACCGGCTCCGCCATCACCTCGCGGAGGCGGCGGAGCAGCACACGCGGGCCGCCGAGCGCGCCTCGCATTAGGCTGCATCCTTTTTGTGCCCGGGCGCCGCGCCGCCCGATGAATCCTCGGAAAAACCCCGCGCGGGAGCCAGGCCCGCGCGCCGGCTACTGCAGCCCGAAAGCCTCAACCCAAAAGCTCGTGCGTCGCGCCTTCATTGGTCGAGCCCATATACAGAATGCAAAGTCCGTACCGCAAGCTCCGTGTGGGCGGCATCGATGAGGAGCGAAATCTTGATCTCGGAGGTGGTGATGGCGCGGATATTGATGTTGCGCTCGGCCAGCGCCTTGAATGCGGTGGCGGCGACGCCGGCGTGGCTGCGCATGCCCACCCCGATGACCGAGACCTTGGCCACTTCGCTGGAGCCTTCGACGTTGGCAAATCCGACCTTGCCCTTGATCTTGCCGAGCACTTCCTTGGCCCGCGCATAGTCGGCGGTCGGCACGGTGAAGGTGATGTCCGTGTGCGCTCCGTCGGCGGAGATGATCTGCACAATCATGTCCACGTTGATATTGGCGTCGGCGAGCGGCCCGAACAGCGCGGCGGCCACCCCCGGCTTGTCGGCAACCCGGCGGATCGAGATTTGCGCCTCGTCCTTGGAGAAGGCAATGCCGGTGACGCTGTGACTTTCCACGATCTCCTCCTCGTCGCAAATGAGTGTGCCGATCGGATCGCCCTTGGACCGCGGCGTCTCCGGCGGATGGAAGCTCGAGCGCACCAATAGGCGCACCTTGCGCTGCATGGCGAGCTCCACCGAGCGCACCTGCAGCACCTTGGCGCCGAGGGAGGCCATTTCCAGCATCTCCTCGTAGGCGACCTTATCCAGCCGCCGCGCCTTCATCTCCACGTTGGGGTCGGTGGTATAGACGCCGTCCACGTCGGTGTAGATGTCGCAGCGGTCCGCGTGCACCGCGGCGGCGATCGCGACGGCGCTCGTGTCGGAGCCGCCGCGGCCGAGCGTGGTGATGCGGCCCGTGTCGCGGCAGATACCCTGGAAGCCCGCCACCACCGCCACCTCGCGGCGCTCCTTGAAGCGCTTGATCAGCTCCTCGCCGTTCACTTCAACGATGCGGGCGGCGCCGTGGGCGTTGTCGGTGACGATCGGCAGTTGCCAGCCCTGCCACGAGCGGGCGGTGACCCCCATGTCCTGCAGCACGATGGCGAGCAGGCCCGCGGTCACCTGCTCGCCGGAGGACACCACCGCGTCGTACTCGCGGGCGTCGTGCAGCGGAGCCGCCTCGCGGCACCATTGCACGAGCTGGT
>DATNNN010000067.1:0-4971 GCA_035601815.1 Xanthobacteraceae bacterium
GCCGCCCGACTACGCGCCGCCGCCGCCGTTTCCGGTCTACCTGTTGCCGCCGCTCGAGCCCGCGTTCGTCGACCTGCCGCCGCCGGTCTACTACGAAGGTGCGGCGTATCTGCCGGTGCCCGGGGCGATCATGATGCGCCGTGCCATCCGTCCGGCGCGGCCGGTGTTCATCTTCCGCGGCCGCTCGGACGGGCCGCGCCGCGACTGGCGCCGGCCGAGCGCGATCGATCGCTTCGGCGGCCAGGCGCCACGTGCGCTCCGGCGCGACGGACCGCGCGCGGTGCCGTTGGTGCAGCCCGGCGGGGGAGCGATGCCGAAGGACCTGCGGCCGCAGCAGCGGTTGATCGAGCAAGGACAGCGCGAGCGGATGTTGCAGGAGAAGCAGAAGCAGGACCAGCAACAACGATCGAACCAGCAGCAGCGCGAGCGCGTGTTGCAAGATAAGCAGAGGCAGGACCAGCAGCAGCGCGAGCGCGTGTTGCAGGAAAAGCAGAAACAAGACAAGCAACCGCGGCAGCGCATCGAACCATCGCAGAACAGCGATCAACAGCAGCAACGGCTGATCGAGCAGCAACAGCGCGAACGCGCGCTACAGGGTGAGCGGCAACGACAGCAATTGCAGCAGCAGCAACAACAGCAGCGCGCCACTCCGCAACAGCAACAAATTCAGCAACAACAACAGCAGCAGCGTGCGATCCAGCAGCAGCAACAACAACAGCAGCAACAGCGTGTCATTCAGCAGCAACCGCAGCCACGCGTCATTCAACAACCTCAGCAACCAGCCGTGCAGTCGCAACCGGCGCGGCCGCAACCGCAGCAACAGCGCTGTCCGCGCGGGGCCAACCAGGACGGTTCCTGCCGCTAGGCGCTAGAGCTTTGCCAGACCCTGCTCGAGATCTTCGATGAGATCGTCGGGATCCTCGAGACCGATGTGCAGGCGCACGGCCGGGCCGCCGGGATTCCATTTCGTCGCGCTGCGGAATTTCGCGCAGTCGAACGGGATGGCGAGGCTCTCGTAGGCGCCCCACGAGGCGCCGATGCCGAAGAGTGCAAGCGCGTCAACGAAGGGGACCGCCGAATTCGCCCCCGGCTTCAGCACGACGCTGAACAGGCCGCAGGCGCCCTTGAAGTCGCGTTTCCAGATGGCGTGGCCGGGATCGCTTTCGAGCGCCGGGTGCAGCACGCGCAGCACCTTGGGATGTTTCTCGAGCCAGCGGGCGACCTTCAATCCCGACTGCATGTGGCGATCCAGGCGCACGCCGAGCGTGCGCAGGCCGCGTAGCGCGAGGAACGTATCCTCCGGCCCGGGGCAGAGGCCGAGCGTGCCGCAGGTGTCCTTGAGTGTGGTGAAATGCTCCTTGGTCGCCGACACCCAGCCGAGGTTGAGGTCGGCGTGGCCGCCGAGATATTTGGTGCCGGCTTCGAGGGACAGATCGACGCCGAATTCATGCGGCTTGAAATAAAGCGGCGTCGCCCATGTGTTGTCCATGATGGTGACGATACCGCGCGCCCGCGCCACCGCCGTGATCGCCGGGACATCCTGCATTTCGAACGACAGCGAGCCCGGCGCCTCGAGGAAGATCGCGCGCGTGTTGGGCTTGATCAGCTTCGCGATGCCGGCGCCGACCAGCGGATCGTAGTAGGTGACCTCGACGCCGAGGCGGGTGAGCACCGTGTTGCAGAACACGCGTGTCGGATTGTAGGCGGTGTCCACGATCAGCACGTGATCGTCGCTTTTCAGCACGGAAAGCAGCGCCGCGGTGATCGCCGACAGCCCCGACGGAGTCAGCACCACACCGGCACTGCCTTCGAGGCCGGCGAGTGCTTCGCCGAGCGCCGCGGTGGTCGGTGTTCCGCGCCGGCCATAGGTGTAGCGGCCCTTGCGGGCGAGAAAGTCTTCGGCGCTACGCGACAGCACCGTGGAGCCGCGATAGATCGGCGTGTTGACGAAGCCCTCGTGCTCGAACGGCGTGCGTCCCGCGCGCACGAGTTCGGTCGCGGGCCGGAAGGTCCGTTTGCTGTTTCGATCGACCATTCACGCCATCCGCGACGACCGATAGGCGGCCGTGCCCATGGGCGTCAAGTTCGCGCAGCGTGCGACTTGACCGTTTGCGGGCTTTGGCTTGTGATACCGCCGCCAAGGAGGGCGCAATGGTTCGCTGCGTATCTGCGTTTCTGATTTCCATCGCCTTCGCCGGCTCCGCCAGCGCCAGCACCCTCGATCAAGTCAAATCCAAGGGCTTCGTCCAGTGTGGGGTGAGCCAGGGGGTGATCGGTTTTTCGGCTCCCGACGACAAGGGCAACTGGGCCGGATTCGACGTGGACTTCTGCCGGGCGCTCGCGGCGGCGATCTTCAACGACGCGAACAAGGTGAAATACACGCCACTCAGCACCAAGGACCGCTTCACCGCCTTGCAGTCCGGCGAAGTAGATCTGCTCTCGCGCAACACCACCTGGACCCTGTCGCGCGACACCTCGCTCGGTCTGAACTTTGCCGCCATCAGTTACTACGACGGCCAGGGATTCATGGTGAAGACCGCCATGAAGGTGAATTCGGCGCTGGAGCTCTCCGGCGCGACGCTCTGCACGCAGACCGGCACCACCACCGAGCTCAACCTCGCCGACTTTTTCCGCACCAACAAGATGAAATACGAGGTGGTCGCGTTCGCCACCGCCGACGAGACCCTGCGGGCCTACGAAGGCGGCCGCTGCGACGTTTTCACCAGCGACGTGTCGCAGCTCTTTGCCCAGCGTCTGAAGCTCGCCAACCCCGCTGATCACCTGATCCTGCCCGACATCATTTCGAAGGAGCCGTTCGGACCGCTGGTGCGTCATGGCGACGATCAGTGGTTCGATATCGTGAAATGGGTGCTGTTCGCCATGATCGACGCCGAGGAGCTCGGCGTCACCTCCAAGAACGTCGACGAGATGGCAAAGTCGGCCAACCCGGAGGTCAAGCGGCTGCTCGGCACCGAAGGTAAGCTCGGCGAGGCGCTTGGCATCGACAACGATTGGGTGGTTCGCCTCGTGAAGCAGGTCGGCAATTACGGCGAGGTGTTCGATCGCAACCTCGGCGAGGCATCGCGGCTCAAGATCGATCGCGGTTTGAACCGGCTGTGGAACAAGGGCGGTCTGCAGTATGCGCCGCCCATCCGCTGACGCACGACTAGCCAGCCTCCCAGTCCCCGGTGCGCGCCGCGACACGCTGCGGCTGGCAGCGTAATATCGCACGCATGAGGGGCTTCGCTCGCTCGGTCCGCGATCGCCGCGCTATCGCGCTGCAGGCGATTCTCGTCTTCTGCATCGCGGCGCTCGTCTGGTTCTTCCTCGAAAACGCGCGCTCGAACGTCGCCGCGCAGAACACGAAGACCGGGTTTGATTTCTTCTGGAACACCGCCGGCTTCGGCGTGGTGCAGGCGCTCATTCCCTACGACGAGACCTCGACCTACTTCCGTGCCTTCCTGGTCGGCCTCGCCAACACGCTGCTCGTTTCCGCGCTCGGCATCGTTTTTGCCACCGTCATCGGCTTTCTCGTCGGCATCGGCCGGCTGTCGTCGAATTGGCTCGTGGCGCGGCTCTGCGGCGGCTACGTCGAGCTCCTGCGCAACCTGCCGCTGCTGTTCCAAATCCTGTTCTGGTATCTCGCGGTGTTGGCGAGCCTGCCTGCGCCGCGGAACAGCTTTTCGCTCCTCGGCGTCTACGTGAACAACCGCGGGCTGATCCTGCCGCGCCCAGTGTTCGGGGACGGGGCGGAATGGGTGCTGACGGCATTCGTCGGCGGGGTCGTGCTCGCGCTCCTCTTTCGCGCCCATGCCCGCCGCCGTCAGGCCGAGACCGGCGAGATGCTGCCGACGGGCCGCCTCGCGCTCGGCGCGGTCGTCGGGCTGCCGCTGGTCGTCTTCTTGCTCGCCGGCGCCCCGATTTCCTTCGAGGTGCCGGAGCTGCGCGGCTTCAACTTCGTCGGTGGCCTACGCCTGATCCCCGAGTTCGTGGCGCTGCTCATCGCGCTCTCCACGTACACCGCAGCGTTTATCGCCGAGATCGTGCGCGCCGGCATCCTCGCGGTGCCCCGCGGCCAGAGCGAGGCGGCCTATTCGCTGGGGCTTCGGCGCGGCCTTGCATTGCGCCTGATCGTGCTGCCGCAGGCGCTTCGCGTTATCATCCCGCCGCTCACCAGCCAGTACCTCAACCTCACCAAGAATTCCTCGCTTGCCGTCGCCATCGGCTACCCCGATTTCTTCGCGCTCTTCGCCGGCACTACGCTCAATCAGACCGGCCAGGCGACCGAGATCATCGCCATTACCATGCTGGTGTATCTGGCGATCTCGCTTACCACCTCGGCCGCCATGAACTGGTACAACCGCGCGCACGCATGGGTGGAGCGCTGACATGGCAGCGTTCGTCCGCCGCCGCATGGTGCCGCGTCTGCCGCCGCCGCGCGTCGAACGCGGGTTGATCGCCTGGCTGCGCTGGCGGCTGTTCGCGACGCCGCTGCAGGCGGCGCTCACGCTCGTGAGCCTCGCGGTGCTCATCACCGTCCTGTGGCCCGCGATCCGCTTCCTCGTCGTCGACGCCGTGTGGCAGGGCGATACCCGCGAGGCGTGCCTCGGCGCTACCGGCGCCTGCTGGCCTTTCGTCAAGGCGAAATTCGGCCAGCTCATCTACGGCTTCTATCCGGCGGCGGAGCGCTGGCGGCCCGATCTCGTGTTCGCGCTTGGCGCCATCCTGCTTGCGCCGCTGTTGGTGCCCGCGGCTCCGTTGAAGGGGCTGAACGCTGTCCTGTTCTTCGCCGTCTACCCGGTCCTCTCCTTCATCCTGCTTGTCGGCGGCAGCTTCGGCCTGGAGCACGTGGAGACCCGCCGCTGGGGCGGGCTCTTGATCACGCTGGTGGTAGCCTTCACCGGCATCATCGCCTCGCTGCCGCTCGGCATTCTGCTCGCGCTCGGCCGCCGCTCCGAGCTTCCCGTGGTG
>DATNNN010000068.1:0-3295 GCA_035601815.1 Xanthobacteraceae bacterium
CACGTCGATCGAGCGGACGCGATCTACGGTATCCGATACGGCCGGCATAACACGCTCCTTATCGCTGCGGTTTCAAGGACCGCGGATAGGTTGAAACTCAGGCAGCCTTCGTGGCTCTCCGTTCTGTCAGCGCGGCATGAACCCGCGCCCAAACCTCCAGAAACCGGTCAACGTCGGCTTCCGTCGAATTCCAACCGAGACTCGCGCGGACCGCGCCGCGCGCGACCTCCGGCGGAACCTGCATCGCCGCCAGCGCCTGCGACGGCCCGACCTTGCCGGACGAGCAGGCGGAACCGGCGCTCACGGCGACGCCTTCCAGATCGAAAGCGATCACCGCGGTCTCGGCCGCGATCCCGGGTGCGGCAAAGCACGTCGTGTTCGGCAGCCGCGCAGCGCCCCCGGAAAGAATCGTCACGTCGGGCGCGGTCGCCCGAATGCCCGCTTCGAGCCGGTCGCGCAATGCGGCAACGCGCGCCGATTCCGTCGCCCCATTGCGCCTTGCTTCGTCGGCAGCGGTGCCGAAGCCTGCGACCGCAGCAACATTCTCGGTGCCGGCGCGATGGCCGCGCTCCTGCCCGCCCCCGCGCAACAGCGGCGGGATGCGGATATCGTCGTTGCGCGCGATCAGCGCGCCCGCGCCTTGCGGCCCGCCGAACTTGTGGGACGAGATAGATATAAGGTCGGCGCCGCTGTTCTCAAGGTCGAACGGCACGCGGCCAACGATCTGCACCGCGTCGCAGTGGAATACGCCGCCTGTTCCGTGAACGAGATCGGCCACGGCGCGCACCGGCTCGATTGCACCGGTCTCGTTGTTGGCCGCCATGACCGATACCAGCGCACGCCGACCCGTCATCCGCGCAGCAAGCGCGACAAGATCCACGACGCCGTCGGCGTCGACCGGAACGATCTCGACGCGATCGGCGGCAAAGCGTCCGCCGGCGCGCACTGCCGGATGCTCCACACCGGAAACCAGCAGCACGTCGAAGGCGACCGGCCGGCCATCGATCTCCATCGCGGGGGAAAGCGCCAGCGCGATCGATTCAGTTGCGCCGCTGGTGAACGTGACAGCCCTCGGATCAGCGCCGACAAGCGCCGACACCTGCTCGCGCGCGGTTTCGACGCGCGCACGGGCGGCGCGGCCGACGCCATGCACGGACGAGGCGTTGCCCGCGGGAAGAGCCGCCAACACTGCCTCCCGCGCCTTTGGGCGCAGGGGAGAGGTGGCGTTATGGTCGAGATAGACCTGCATTCGGTTCGAGCCGCCGCCTACCCTTGCAAACGACGGCCATTGGTCCTATGTGGAGAGGCCCGCTTCGCCGGTCGGCGCAAGCTCAAGCGCCAGCAAGCAAACTCCAAATTTAGAATAGTTCTAAAGAGATAGGCCGATCGCAAGGTCGAGTCAAGCCGCCGAGCAGCCTTCGCACCGCGGACCCCAGTCCCATCGACTTGACGGCCGACAACCGGCGTCAACCTGAGGTGATCATGCCTGAAGTGATCTTTGCCGGCGAGGATGGGCGCATCGAGGGCCGCTTTCATCCCGGGCGCTCGCGCACCTCGCCGATCGCGATCATCCTGCACCCGCACCCGCAGTTCGGCGGCACCATGAATAACCCGCTGGTGTATCACCTCTATTACACGTTCGCGAACCGTGGTTTCGCCGTGCTGCGCTTCAACTTCCGCGGCGTCGGCCGCAGCCAGGGCGCCTTCGACCATGGCCAGGGAGAACTGTCGGACGCGGCGTCGGCACTCGACTGGGTGCAGGCCAACAACCCGGATGCCCGCGCCTGCTGGATCGCCGGCTGCTCGTTCGGCGCCTGGATCGGCATGCAGCTCTTGATGCGCCGGCCGGAGGTGGAGGGTTTCATCTCGGTGGCGGCGCCGGCGAGCCTCTATGACTTTTCCTTCCTCGCACCCTGCCCTTCGTCGGGTTTGTTCATCCACGGCGACAAGGACGCGGTGGTGCCCATCGCCGCCGTCGGCCAGCTGGTGGAAAAGCTCAAGACCCAGAAGGGTATCATCATCGAGCAGCAACTCATCCGCGGCGCCAACCACTTCTTCGACGGCAAGATCGAGCAGTTGATGGAGTCGGTGAACGAATATCTCGATCGGCGGCTGCCCAAGGACGAGCAGAGCACGGCCGCCTGACTCAGGGGGCGGCGATAACGCCGCCCGGCATCGGCCGCGAGACGCCGGTCGTGCTCGGAAACGTCAGCGGCAATCCGCGCAGGCTGCGGACCGCGAGAAACGCGAAAGCCTGCGCTTCCATCGCATCTGCGGACCAACCCACCTCGTCGGCGATGCGCACCGGCGTGCGGAGGCGCGTGCGCAGCATGGAAAGCAGGGTGGGATTGCGCGCGCCCCCGCCGGCGACGATCCAGGTCGCGGGCCTTTTCGGCAAGTGATCGGCCGCCCGGGCGATGGATGCGGCGACAATCGCCGTCGCGGTGGCCGCGGCGTCTTCGGTCGACAACTTCTCGAGCGGTAGATCCGCGAACGCCGCCCGGTCGAGAGATTTTGGCGGCCGACGCGAAAAGTATGAGTCGCTGAGACTCTTTGCGACGATATCCTCATGTACCTTGCCAGCCGCAGCGAGCTTGCCGTCACGATCGTGGCTCATGCCAGTGCGGGCACGCACCAGATCGTCGATGGGCGCGTTGCCGGGGCCGGTGTCGAAAGCGATCGGCTCGGCCTCCCCATCGAGAAAGCTTACGTTGGCGACGCCGCCTATATTAATGACCGCGATCGGCCGTGGCAGGTCGAGCCGGCGCGCCAGTGCCCGGTGGTAGACGGGCACGAGCGGCGCGCCCTCACCCCCCGCCGCCACGTCGGCCGCGCGGAAGTCGTGCACCACCTTTATCTTGGTCTCGCGCGCGAGCGCCTTGCCGTCGCCGATCTGCGCCGTCAACCGCTCACGCGGCCGATGCAGCACGGTTTGGCCGTGGAAGCCGATGACCGCGATGTCTGCAGGCTTCAACGAGTGGGCGGAGAGAAATGCCTGGACCGCGAGCGCATGCACCCGCGTGACCATTCCCTCGGCCTCTGTCAGCGCGCCCGGCCGTCCGTTGCGATCCGTGAGCACGCTCGCCGCGGCGAGCGCTGTGCGCAACAGCGCCCGGTCCTCGTCGGAATAGGCGCGATAGCCAGTGGGGCCGAGGCGCTTGATTTCTTCCCCGTCGGTCTCGATCAACGCCACGTCGACGCCATCGAGCGAGGTGCCGCTCATGAGGCCCAGTGCCAGCAGCGAAGCCATGCGGTTCCTTTGAATCCCGTTGCGGACCTGTTACACCACCGCCCC
>DATNNN010000069.1:0-3003 GCA_035601815.1 Xanthobacteraceae bacterium
GTGGCGAGCCTGCCGCGCAGCGCCATCGGCAAGGTGCTGAAGCGCGAGCTGCGCGAGCAATACAGCGCGTCGGCGCCGGCCTGAACCAGAGTCCGCTTGGCGACTCTGATCACGCGCTGTGCAACTGCCCAACATCGCGCCTCGCCGTCGGAACATCGCGGTGGTACAGGCGTTGGGTGCAGAGTACCGCGAGACCAGAGTTCTCAGATGCAAGTTCGGATCGGCTACGACATCAGCTACGCGCATCCCGCGCCGACGCCGATGATCCTCATGCTGCACGTGCATCCGAGCCGGGCCGACGATCTGCTCGTGCCGGACCGCATGCGCGTGACCCCGGCGTTGCCGCTGCATGTCTATACCGATCGCTTCGGCAACACCTGCACGCGCCTCGTGGCGCCTCAAGGCACGATCCGCTTCGCCGCTGACGCCGTCGTGTTCGATGAGGGCAAGCCCGATCCCGTGGTGCCCGACGCCATTCAGCACGAGATCGCCGAGCTTCCCCACGACGTGCTGGTCTATCTCCTGGGCAGCCGCTACTGCGAGACCGACCGGCTGATGAACGTGGCCTGGTCGCTGTTCTCCGGCACGCCCAAGGGCTGGGCCCGGGTGCAGGCGATCTGCGACTTCGTCAACTCCCACATTTCGTTCGACTACGGGCGGGCCTCGCCGATCCGCACCGCCTACGACGCGCTCGAGCAACGCGCCGGCGTGTGCCGCGACTTCGCCCACCTCGCCATCGCCTTCTGCCGCTGCATGAACATTCCCGCGCGCTACTGCACCGGCTATCTCGGCGACATCGGCGTGCCGATCGACCCGGCGCCCATGGATTTCAGCGCCTGGTTCGAGGCCTATCTCGGCGGCCGCTGGTACGCCTTCGACGCCCGCCACAACATCCCGCGCATCGGCCGCATTCCCATGGCGCGCGGCCGCGACGCCACCGATGTGGCCTTGTCCACCGCCTTCGGCGCGAGCACGCTGGTGAACTTCAGGGTGGTGACCGACGAGATCGAAGCGAGCGAGAAGACGCCGGCAATGACCGCGCTCGCCCAGCGCACGCGCCGCTGGTACGGGGCCGCCGCGGTCTAGCGCCGCTTCAGGCGATCGCGCAACACGTCCAGCATCGGCCGCTGGCCCTTCAGTATCTTGCCGGCGGCTTCGCCGAGGGTGAACCATGCCGCCCGGTCGGCCTCGGGGAACGCCTGCATGCGGCCGGACTTCGGCGGCCACTCCATGGCGAACGTGTTGGAGCGGAAATACTTCAGCTCGAAGTCGCCCTCGACCGCCCACACCGCGATCATCTTGCCGCTCGGCTGGCGGAAATTGCCGAGCGGAATGATTGTGCCGTCCGGCCGGTGGCCGGTCTCCTCCTCGAATTCCCGCCGCGCGGCGGCGAGGGGATCCTCGTTCTCGTCGGTCAGTCCCTTGGGAATCGACCAGGCGCCGTCGTCCTTCTTCGCCCAATACGGCCCGCCCGGGTGCACCAGCAGAACCTCGGGTTCGCCGTTCGTTCGTCGGTAAAGGAGGAGGCCTGCGCTCGCCGTCATGGAGTCCCTGACGCTGGACTAATCGAGCTGGATTCCGGCTTCCTGAATGATTTTGATCCACTTGTCGTATTCCGACTTCACGAAATCCTTGAGTCGATCCGGTGCAATCTCCATGAGATCGCCGCCGCCCGCCTCGAAACGCTCTTTCAGCTCGGGTAGCGCCGCGGCGATTTCCTTCTGCAGCCGCGCGATGATCTCGGGCGGCGTTCTCGCCGGCGCGAACAGCCCGATCCAGGATTCGATCTCCAGTCCCGACACGCCGGATTCGGTCATGGTGGGCACGTCCGGCGCCTGGCGATTGCGCCTGGCGGTGAGCGTGGCGATGCCCTTGGCTTGACCCGACTTGATGTAGGGAAGGGCCGCCGCGGCGGAGTCGAAATAGAGGTCGACGCGGCCGGTCAGGAGGTCGGGGTAGACCGCCGACGTTCCCTTATAGGGAATCTCGAGAAGCTTGGTGCCGGTGTATTTCATGAAGGCGGCGCCGGCGAGATGCTGCCCGGTGCCGAGGCCGGCGTTGGCGAGCTTGAGGCCTTCCGGATTCTTGCGGGCGGCATCGACGATTTCCTTCGGCGTCGCGAGGGGGAGGTCCTTGCTGCCCACGAGGACATACGAGAACGAGTAGACGAGGGCGACGGGAACGAAATCGACGAGCGGGTCGTAGCCGAGCTTCTTGTAGAGCCCGGCGTTGAACACGATGTTGCTCAAGCCGCCGACGAGGAGGGTGTAGCCGTCGTGCGGCGCCGTGGCGGCCGATTGCGTGCCGACGCTGGTGCCGGCACCCGTGCGGTTCTCAACGAAGAAGTTCTGGCCGAGGCGCTTGGCGAGTTGGTCGGCCAGGAGGCGGCCGACGATGTCGTAGCTGCCGCCCGGTCCGATCGGGACCACGATCTTCACTGGCCGTTCGGGATAGGTTTGCGCGAGTGCCGGCGAGGCGAGGAAAAATGCGCCGAGCAAAGAGGCTCGCAGCAGATGGCCTGGCGGCATGGGGCGTCCCTCCGTCGATCTGCAAAACTCTACCCGTGACAAACGGATTTGTCGCCCGAGCCGGCGTCTTTGCGATGTATGCCGCCTCCTTGACCGGCGCCGCCGCCGACCTACATCTGCATCTCCCATGTCGAATTTCTATGCATCGCCCGCGGACCACGTGGCCGTCCGCCAGGGCCTTAGCGACGATCTGCGCAAGCTCCTGCTCGCCATTCCCAAGGAGGAGTGGCAGGGCCATCCGAACTATTGGCGCGGCGCCGACTTCTGGCAGGGCGTGCACCGGGCGATCTTGAGCGAATCCGGCGCGTTCGCGAACGGCCTGGAAGCGCTGTCCACATGCCCGCGGGCGAGCTCGAGCGCGGGCTCTTCCTGAACGAGCTTCGCCACCGCGGCCGCCATCTCCTCGACCATGCCCACGTGCACCATCACGTGGAGGACGATCACTATTTCCCGCGCTTTAAGCGCGCCTACCCGC
>DATNNN010000070.1:0-18959 GCA_035601815.1 Xanthobacteraceae bacterium
CCGCTCGCGCTCGCCGGCGGCTCCATCGTGATCGTCAATCGCGGCTTCGTGCCGCTCGACCGCAAGGATCAGGCTACGCGGCGGCAAGGGCAGGTGGCGGGCCGCGCCACCGTCACCGGCCTCCTGCGTCTGCCCGAGGAGAAGCGCTGGTTCGCGCCGGCGAACGATCCGGGCAAGGGCGCCTGGTATCGCCGCGATCCGGCGGAGATCGCCGCGGCGCTTGGGCTCACGCGCGCCGCACCCTTCGTCATCGACGCGGACGCGGCACCCAATCCCGGCGGCTTGCCCTCCGGCGGCCGCACGCACCTCGCGTTTCCCAACAACCACCTGCAATACGCGTTCACCTGGTTCGGTCTTGCGCTCGCGCTCTTCGGCGTGTTCACCGCCTTCGCCTGGCAACGGCTGCACGGCAGGCGCTGAAGCTTGCCTCGCCCGGCACCCGCCCCTAGGGTGCCGCCGCTTTCGAGGAAACCATGCACTACGTGTCCACCCGCGGCGAGGCGCCGCCCGTAAACTTCGTCGACGCGACCCTCGCCGGGCTCGCGCGCGACGGCGGACTCTATGTGCCTGAATCGTGGCCGAAGCTTCCGGCCGCTGCGATCGCGAGCTTCAAGGACAAGCCTTACGCCGAGGTCGCCTTCGAGGTGATCAAGCCGTTTGTCGGCGGCACCATCGCCGACGCGGACCTGCAGCGCATCCTGCGCGACGCCTACGCCGCCTTCGACGATGCCAAGGTGGCGCCGCCGGTGCAGCTCGCGCGCGACGAATATCTGCTTGAGCTCTTTCACGGGCCGACGCTGGCCTTCAAGGACATCGCCATGCAGGTCCTGGCGCGGCTCATGGACCACGTGCTCAGCCTGCGCGGCGAGCGCGCTACGATTCTCGTCGCCACCTCGGGCGACACCGGCGGCGCGGCGGTGGAAGCATTCCGCGGCAGCGGCCGCGCCGATCTCATCGTGCTGTTTCCCGCCGGCCGCGTCTCCGACGTGCAGCGGCGCATGATGACCGCCGTGCCCGCGCAGAACGTGCACGCTGTCGCCGTCGAAGGCACCTTCGACGACTGCCAGGCAATCGTGAAGGCGCTGTTCAACGACCACGCCTTCCGCGACCGGGTGCGGCTCTCCGCCGTCAACTCCATCAATTGGGCGCGCATCGTGGCGCAGATGGTCTATTACTTCACCGCCGCGGCCTCCCTTGGCGGCAGCGACCTCTCCTTCGTGGTGCCCACCGGCAACTTCGGCGACGTCTATGCCGGCTATGCCGCGTCGCGCGCCGGCCTCGCGCTCGACCGGCTCGTCATCGCCACCAACGTGAACGACATCCTCGCCCGCACGCTCTCGACGGGCCGTTACGAGCCGCGCCAAGTGGTGGCGACGGCGTCGCCGGCCATGGATATCCAGGTCTCGTCGAACTTCGAGCGGCTGTTGTTCGAGGTCTATCACCACGACGCCGACGCGCTCCGCGCGCTCATGCGGGAGTTCGCAGCCAAAGGCAGCTTCGAGCTCCCGGACGGGGCGCTGAAAGCGATGCGCCAGACCTTCGAAGCCGGCCGCGCCGACGAGGCGGAGACTGTGGCGGCGATCCGCGCCGTGTACGAGGAGACGGGCCGCCTCATCGACCCGCACACCGCGGTCGCGGTGGCGGTCGGCCGCAAGCGCAAGGACAAGCGTGGTGCGAGCGTCATCCTCGCCACCGCCCACCCGGCGAAGTTCCCTGAGGTGGTGGAGAAGGCGACGGGAAAACACCCGGCGCTGCCGGCGCGCCTCGCGGACCTCTCCGCGCGGCCCGAGCGCGTGACCCAATTGTCCGCCGACCGCGACGCGGTGGCCCGCTTCGTCCGCGAGCACACGCGCGCCGTCGCCGGAGCCGCCGCATGACCGTCGCCGTCGAGAAGCTTAAGAACGGCATCACCGTGGTGACGGAGACGATGCCGCATCTCAAGACCGCGGCGCTCGGCATCTGGGTCGGCGCCGGCTCGCGCCACGAGGCGGAGACCGAGCACGGCATCTCGCATCTCCTCGAGCACATGGCGTTCAAGGGCACGCGGCGCCGCGACGCCCGCGCCATCGCCGAGGAGATCGAGGCCGTGGGCGGCGACCTCAACGCCGCCACCTCCGTCGAGGCCACCGCCTATTACGCCCGCGTCCTCGGCGAGCACGTGCCGCTCGGCCTTGACATCCTGTGCGACATCCTCACCGAGCCCGCCTTCGACCCCACCGAGCTTGCCCGCGAGCAGAACGTCATCGTGCAGGAGATTGGCGCCGCCTCCGACACGCCCGACGACCTCGTGTTCGATCTGTTCCAGTCGCGCGCGTTTCCCGGCCAGCCCATGGGCCGGCCGATCCTCGGCACGCCCGCGAGCGTGCGCTCGTTCACGCCCGATCGCCTGCGCGGCTATCTCGCCGCACGCTACCGCGGCTCGCGCATGATCGTCGCCGCCGCCGGTGCCGTCGACCATCAGGCGATCGTCGCCGAGGTGACGCGGCGCCTCGCGAGCGTGCAGGACGCGGCCCCGCCGCCGCCGGTGGCGGCCAAATACGGCGGCGGCATCGAGATGGGCACCCGCGAGCTGGAGCAGGTACATCTCGTGCTCGGCCTCGAAGGCCGCTCCTATCACGCGCCCGAGTTCTACGCGCTGCAGGTGTTCACCAACCTGCTTGGCGGCGGGCTGTCGTCGCGGTTGTTCCAGGAGGCGCGCGAGAAGCGCGGCCTGTGCTACTCGATCTCCGCGTTCCATTCGCCCTACGCCGACGTCGGGCTCTTCGGCGTCTATGCCGGCACCGATCCCGCCGACACCGGCGAGCTCATGCAGGTGGTGGTGGACGAGCTTGCGAGCGCCGCCGAGACCGCGAGCGCCGCCGAGGTGGCGCGCGCCAAGGCGCAGATGAAGGTCGGCCTTGTCACCGCGCTGGAAAGCTCGTCCATGCGCGCCGAGCAGATCGCGCGGCAGATCCTCGCCTTCGGCCGGCCCATTCCACTCGATGAGCTGATCGCCAAGATCGACGCCGTGACCGTGGAGGACGCGCGCAACGCCGGGCGGGTGCTGGTGGCGGGCGGCAAGCCGACCTTCGCCGGCCTCGGCCCCGGCCGCGGTCTTGAATCGGCGGCGCGCATGGCGGAAAGTCTCGGCCGCCGCGCCGCCTGAGGCGCGAAGTTTTTTCCAATGGCGCTTTTCCGCTCGGTGGTGTGGTCGGAGCCGTTGCCCATCTTGGAGGGCGAGGGCGTGTTCTTGCGCATGCCGCAGATGGCCGACTACACCGAATGGGCGCGGCTGCGTGCCGAAAGCCGCGCGTTCCTGGCACCTTGGGAGCCCACGTGGCCGGCCGACGATCTCACCCGCGGCGCCTTCCGCCGCCGCATGCGCCGGCACGCCCGCGAGCTGCGCGAGGACTTAGGCTATCCGTTCCTGGTGTTCCGCGGCGCCGACCGGGTGCTGGTCGGCGGGGTGACGCTATCGAACGTGCGCCGCGGCGTCGCCCAGGCGGCGAACCTCGGCTACTGGATCGGCGCTACCCACATGCGCAAGGGCTACATGACCGCGGCGGTGGCCGCACTCGTCGCGTTTGCCCATAGCCAGCTCCGCCTGCGGCGGATCGAGGCGGCTTGCCTGCCGAACAACGCCGCCTCGGTGCGCCTGTTGGAGAAGCTCAATTTCGTGCGCGAGGGTTACGCGCGGGAGTATCTCTGCATTGCCGGAACCTGGCAGGACCACTTGATGTACGCCCACCTCGCCGACGATCCGCTGCTGAGCCCGCGTCAGTAGGCGCAGACGCAAGTGTCCTTGTGGGCGGCGGCGATGACGGCAAGCGTGCCGTTGAAGGCCATGCCAAGCCCGTCGGCGCGTTTCGCTGCCGCCGCGAGCCACGCCGCGGTCTCGACCAGCGACAGCGCGCGGGCGTCGTCGGCCTCGAGCTTCTTGTCCTTGTCGTTGAGGAACGCGCGGGTCTTCGCGAGAATCGCGAACACCGAGGCGCCGTCCTCGATGCCTTCCACGCCGGCCTTCGCGGCGATGCGCCGCGCCATGCGGGCGAGATCGTCGTCCTCGGCCTTGGTCTCCTCGCGCGCCGCCGTGAGCGCGGTCTTGGCGCCGACGGATATGGCCTCGAGGCGCCGCGTCAGCGGCGCGATCGAATTCCGATAGATGGGCAGGAGATCGGTGACGCCGGCGCAAAGCCCCGGGTTCTTGTCCTGCGTCACGTAGTTGCCGAGCTCGGCGGTCCAGCGCAGCACGAGCCAGCGCATGCCTTCCTTGGCAAGCTCCGTGTCGGCGCCGGCCGTCGCCGCGAACTGTGCCGAAAGCCGCTCGGCGTTGGCGAGCGGCCCGGTGCGGGCACCGGTCGAGGGAAAGACGCGGCCGCGCGGCAGGCCCGGCTCGGCCTTGCGGATCTCCTCCGCGAGCTTCTTCACCGCGGCGATCTGCTCGGCGCGGATCGAGGCGATGCGGCCGCGGTAGGCGCCGGCGCAATCGGCGATGGCGATGCGCGCCTCCGCAACGGCGTTGCCGCCGTCGTCGCTCTTCGCCTCGAGCGAGATGCGCGCGCTTGCCGGTGCCGGCGGCGGCGGGTCGACGCGCGCGCTGAAGCTGCGCTCGATCTTCTCGCCGGCGGCAAGCCGCGCGATCTCGGTGCTGAAGCCGTTGCCGTCAACGCGCCAGCCCGCCTGGCTCTCGGCCTTGAGGCCTTCGATCGTGGCTCGCAGCTGGATGCGCGCGAGCGGGCTCGTGCCCGAGTTCTGCACGATCACACGGACGCTCGCCGTGGCATTGGGCGGCAACGGCTTGTCGCCGCCGGCGAGGCCGCGCGGCGTGAGTGTGACGGAGAGCTTGTCGTCGGCGTAGGCGGGAAGAACGAGCGCGAGCAGAAGCGCGATCGAGACCGCCGGAAAACGGTAACGGAAATGCATGGCGGGGAGGGAGGTCCGGCGCACGGAAAGGCGGGATGGAATCGGCCCGCACCATGATACGGCGCCCGCAGGGGCGCAAGTGCGTGCCGCGCCGTTGGTTACTGCGGCGGTGTCGCGGGCTCGGCGGGCGGCGGTGTCGGCGCATCGGGCTTGCGCCCGGTGAGCGAATCGATCACCGAGCGCACTGCGCCCGTGGCATTCTTGCCGCGCAGACCCTCGAGCAGCGGCGCCGCCGCGCCCGAGCGCAGGATCAGCGCCTCGGCGTCGGGGATCACCGATGGGTTCTGCCACGAGCCGACCACCATGAACGGCAGGTCGAAATTGGTGCCGGGGCGCGCCAGGCTCGCGGTGCCGTGCAGATCGAGGTCGCGCCGCGCGACGGAGACCGCGCCCGCGAGCGTCACGCGCACCTGCGGGCTCTCGATCCGCGCCTCCTCGAGGCTGAGCTTGCCCTCGGCGATCTTGAGCCGCGCCGCCAGGCGGTCGAATGGGGTGCGGCCGCCGCGGAAATCGAACGAGCCGAGCGGCCGCCGGTCGATGCGGCGGAGCACGTCGCCGACATTGATGCCGACGAGCGTGCCGCGCTCGATGCTGACGCGGCTTTCTCCCGAAACGTCGCGCAACATCGCCTGCAGGGTGTCGCCGCTCGCCGCGAGCGCCACTTCCAGCGAGCCCTTGCCGTCGAGTGGCCGCAGCCCCGTCGCCTCGGCGACGGCGCGCTCGACGTCGAAGGCGACGAGGCTGGCGTCGAGCTTGATCGTGGCGCTGCCGGCGGCCGGCATGAGCGCGACGCTGCCCTTGAGCGTGCCGCCGAACAGAAGCGCCTCGCCGAGCGACAGCGTAAGCTCGCCGGCCTTGAGGCGCGTGGCCAGCGCCATCCGTTCCAGCGCGATCGCGCCGAATTGCACCTTGCGCGCCGACAGGCGCAGGTCGAGGTCGAGCGCCGCGAGCGCGTGAACGTCGATCGGCCTGCGCAGGAAATCGCGGCCGTCCGCGTCCTTGGCGGGGTCGCGGCCGTAGCGGCTGAGGTCGGCGCTGTCGCTCGCCAGCGTCCCCTGCAGCGTCGTGCGTCCGGCTTCCCGCTTCAGGCTCAATCCACCTTCGGCGCGATTGCCGTCGAGCTCGATCGCGAGGCCGGAGAGCGAAAGCGCCGACGGCGTGAGCGCGGCATTGGCCTTCAGCGAAAACGGACCGAAGCCGCCCCGCGTCGGCGGCTCGATCGAGAACCACGCGAGCGCCCGGCGCAGCGACGGGCCGTCGGCGGCGAGCACGCCTTCGCCCTGCAGGCCGTTGCGGAAGGCGATGCCGCCGTCAAAGCCGAGGCGGAGCGCCCCGGCATCGAGGCGCAGCCTGAGCGGCGAGCGCGCGCCGCGGCCGAGCGCCCCGATATCGGCGATGGTCAGGCTCGCGGCGGTGGTGACGGTCCGCCACTGGAAGGAGCCGGTGACGGCGATGCCGCTGCCCGACCAGGCGAGCGCCACGTCAAGCGCCGACAGGGTCTCGGTGCGGCCGTCGAGGTTCAGCTCGAGTGTGCCGTCGACGATGCGGATTTCGGGCAGCTCCGCCCGCTCGCCGGGCGGCTTCAGCGGCAGGCCGAGCACGAAGGCGCGGTCGTCGCGCACCTCGATGGCCAGACGCGGCCGCTCGAAGGTGATGGAGCCGATCTCGATCGAGCCGACGAGGAGCGGCAGGAGCTGCACGGTGGCCTGGACCGAGCCCGCCGAGAAGCCCGCGCGTCCGCCGTCGTCGAACGTGAGCGCGTTGAGGCGCACGGTGGGCCGCGGCAGCATGACGAGGCGCACGTCGCCGGTGATGCGCGGGGCGACGCCAGTGGCCGAGAGCGCGCGCGTCACCGCGGCGCGGATTTCCCCCTTCGACACCAGGTACGGTAGCGCCGTGAGCCCCGCCGCGGCCAGGATGACCGCGGCGACTAAGCCTACGGCCACGCGCTGCATGCGGGATGATCTGCTCAAAGCCGGACCGTACGGTTGTGATCGGGGACCGGGGCCTCGGGCGCCGGCGGGGGAAGCCTTGGGTTTGCTCTGTGACGCTTTGATGGCCTGACAAGGCGGATGCTAAACGCTATGAATTCATTTGCAACGTCAGTGAGGTAGCCATGTCGGGGGCGGAACGGCCGCTTTGGGCGCCCAGTCCGGAGCGCGTGCAGGCGACCCAGCTCGTTGCCTTCCGCGACGCGGTGAATCGCCACTATGGCACCAGGCTCGGCCCCTACCCGGAGTTGCACGCCTGGTCGGTGGCGAATCGCGCCGAATTCTGGGACGCGGTGTGGGACTTCACCGGCATCGTCGGCGACAAGGGCGGCCGGCGCCTCGTCGACGGCGAGGCGATGCCGGGCGCGAAATTCTTCCCCGACGCCACCCTCAACTTCGCCGAGAACCTGATGCGCCGGCACAACGACACGCCGGCCTTCATCTTCCGCGCCGAGGACAAGGCGGAGCGAACCATGAGCTTCGCCGCGCTCGATCAGCTGGTGTCGCGGCTGCAACAGGCGCTCGCGGCAGCGGGCGTCGGGGTCGGCGATCGCGTCGCGGCCATGCTGCCCAACATGCCGGAAGCGGTCGCCGTCATGCTCGCGGTGACCTCGCTCGGCGCCATCTTCTCTTCCTGCTCGCCCGATTTCGGCGAGCGCGGCGTGCTCGACCGCTTCGGCCAGATCGCGCCCAAGGTGTTCGTCACCTGCGACGGCTACTGGTACGCGGGCAAAGAGATCGAGGTGGCCGGCAAGCTGAAGCACATCGTCGATCAACTGCCGAGCGCGCAGAGGGTGGTGGTCGTGCCCCTCGTCGGCGAAGCCGCGGCGGTGGCGAAGAAGCTCTCCCGCGCGGTGACGCTCACGGAATTTCTGGCGCCGTTTGCCGCCCAGGCCGTGACGTTCGAGCGGCTGCCGTTCCATCATCCGGTCTACATTCTCTATTCCTCGGGCACCACCGGCGTGCCGAAGTGCATCGTCCATGGCGCCGGCGGCACGCTCATCCAGCACCTCAAGGAGCACCGGCTGCACGCGGACCTGCGCGAAGGCGAGCGCATCTTCTATTTCACCACGCTCGGCTGGATGATGTGGAACTGGCTGGTGTCGGGGCTCGGCTGCGGCGCCACGCTCTGCCTCTACGACGGCTCGCCGTTCGCGCCCGGGCCCGAGGCGCTGTTTGATTTCGCCGACAAGGCGCGGATCGATGTGTTCGGCACGTCGGCGAAATACATCGACGCGGTCAACAAGTCCGGGCTCGAGCCGGCGAAGAAGTTCGACCTTTCATCGGTGCGGCTGATCACCTCCACCGGCTCGCCGCTCGCGCCGGAGAGCTTCGAGTTCGTCTATCGCTCGATCAAGAAAGACGTGCACCTCGCCTCGATCTCGGGCGGCACCGATCTCGTCTCCTCCTTCGCCATGGCCGACCCCACCTCGCCGGTATGGAAGGGCGAATTGCAGCGGCCGGGGCTCGGGATGGCCGTGGACGTGTGGTCGGAGGAGGGCAAGCACATCGACGGCGAGCGCGGCGAGCTCGTGTGCACCAAGCCCTTTCCGTCGATGCCGGTCATGTTCTGGAACGACCCGGAGGGCAAGAAATATCACACCGCCTATTTCGAGCGCTTCGCCGGCGTATGGTGCCACGGCGATTTCGCGGAATGGACCAGGCACGGCGGCCTCATCATCCACGGCCGCTCCGACGCGACGCTGAACCCCGGCGGCGTGCGCATCGGCACCGCCGAGATCTACGCCCAGGTGGAGCAGATCCCCGAGGTGGTGGAATCGATCGCCATCGGCCAGGACTGGGACCACGACGTGCGCATTGTGCTCTTCCTGCGCCTGCGCGACGGCGCGCAGCTCGATGCGGCGCTGACCGATCGCATCAAGCGGAAAATCCGCGAAGGCGCCTCGCCCCGCCACGTGCCGGCCAAGCTCATCCAGATCACCGACATCCCGCGCACGCGCTCGGGCAAGATCACCGAGATCGCGGTGCGCGAGGTAGTGCACGGCCGGCCGGTGAAGAACACCGAGGCGCTCGCGAACCCGGAGGCGCTGGAGCTCTATCGCGATCTGCCGGAGTTGCGCACCTGAATGTCATGGCCTGGCTTGTCCCGGCCATCCCCATTCTATTGGCAAGGCCGTGCGTCCCTAAACGAGATCGCCGGGACAAGCCCGGCGATGACGACATTGAGGGGATTGGCCTGGGTTAACGTCGGTCCTACGGCTTGCTGCCGGGCTCGATCTTTTCGAGCTTGCCGATGTGGTGTTGCGAATAGAGCTCGACGCCGACGCGGGTCATGAGCTCGAGCTGGGTCTCGAGGAAATCGATGTGGCCTTCCTCGTCCTCCATCAGGTCCTCGAACAATTCGCGCGAGGGATAGTCCTTGACCGAATGGCAGTGGGTGGCGGCCTCCTGGTAGAGCGTGCGCGCGTCAAGCTCGGCGGCGAGGTCACTCTCGAGAATTTCCTTCACGGTCTGCCCGATGCGGAGCGGATCGAGCACCTGCAGGTTGGGGAAGCCTTCGAGGAACAGGATACGGTCGACGAAGCGGTCGGCGTGCTGCATCTCCTCGATGGATTCCTCGCGCCACCTCTTGGCCAGCTCCTCGAAGCCCCAGTTGTCGAGCATGCGGAAGTGCAGCCAGTACTGGTTGATGGCGGTAAGCTCCGACCGCAGCCCGCGGTTCAGGTAATCGATGACCTTGGGATCGCCCTTCATGCGCCGCCTCTCGGATTTACTTGAATTTTATACGTTAGAATAATTCTAAAAGGAAGTCCAGAACGCAGAAAAGGCGATAAACATCAATCCGTTAGAATGTGGTACCGGTTGGCAATTTGATCACTAACCAACGCGCGCGAAGGCCGGCGCGCGCTGATTGTCGCCGCATACCGGTGGCTCGCGACCGAAGGCAGCCCGGAAGCTTTGCAGAGGAATTCCCACGATGAAATCCACTATCGCGACATTGCTTACGCTGTCAGCCCTCTCGTTGTTCGCGGCGGCGCCGGTCCGCGCCGACGCCGACGACGACGCCTGGATCAGGCGCTGCGTATCCGACAACAAGGACGAAGGGCAGACCGTGCCAGTTGTACTCACCTACTGCACCTGCATGAACAACCGCATGTCCTCCTCCGAGACGCGCTCGATCACCGTCTGGGAGAAGGCCAACCCGCGCGCCGCGGAAGCCTGCGGCCGGGAAGCCGGCTGGAAGGGCAAGTGAGCTTTCGCCCGCGCCGCTGAGCGCGGCGCGTTCAGTAGCAGCCAAGACCGTCGGGACGTCGCACAACCGCGCGGCGTCCCGATTGCATTTTGCGCCCGCGGTTGGGCGCGCCACTTTCGTGTGAAGCGGAACCGGCTTACTCAGCCGACGTGAGCGGGCAGGGCGTGTCGCAGATGGTGCAGGCGCGGCCGAGTGCGTCGTCCATGATGGCGCGGATGGTGCGCGCGCAGCGGCCGCACTGCGGGCTGCAGCCGAGGCAACGGTAGACCTGGCCGGCCGTGCGCGCCGAGGCCGCGTTCACGGTCTCGCGCACTTGCGTGTCGGACAAGACGTTGCAGGAGCAGACGATCATTGGAGGCTTGCGCGTCCCCTTACTTTGGAACCGTTATAAACTATTGTTCTTACTCAATTTTTTGCAAAAAGCGGGGCGGCAGTCAATGGGAAACGCACAGGATTGACGACGGCTATTCGGCGAGAACCCGCGTCGACGGGAAGGCGATCTCCACCAGCGTACCCGAGCTCACCGCGCTCTTGATGGTGAAGCTCGCCCGGTTCGCCTCCACCAGCGCCTTGGTCAGCGGCAGGCCCAGACCCGTCCCCCGCGCCCGGCTCACGGTGGAGAGCTGGCGGAAGGGCTCGAGCGCGGTCGCGATATCGGCATCCGACATGCCGACGCCGGTGTCGCGTACCCGGAGGTACACCTCGCCGGTGTCGGCGAGCATGGTGGACACGATCACTTGGCCGCCCGGTGGGGTGAACTTCACCGAGTTGGAGAGGAGGTTCAGCACGATCTGCCGGATCGAGCGGGCGTCGGCCACCACCTCGGGCAGCTCCGGCGCCAGCGACGAGCGGATGATGATGCGCTCGCGGTTCGCCTGCGGCTGCATGATGCCCATGCACTGGCGCGCCACGTCGTTGAGGTCGACGCGGCCGAAAGCGAGCTCCACCTTGCCTGCCTCGATCTTGGAGAGATCGAGCAGGTCGTTGACCAGCGAGATCAGGTGCTGGCCCGAGGTGTGGATGTCCTTGACGTATTGCAGGTAGCGCTCGTTGCCCATGGGCCCGAAGCGCTCGTCCATCATCACCTCGGCGAAGCCGATGATGGCGTTGAGCGGCGTGCGCACTTCGTGGGAAATCTTGGCGAGAAAGTCGGATTTCGCCGAGCTCGTGCGCTCGGCCTGCCGTTTGGATTCGATCAGGTCTTCCTCGGCGCGCTTCCACTGGCTGATGTCGCGGAACACGGCGCAAAACTTTTCCGTGTTCTCGCCGATGCGCCCGAGCGTCATGAACAGCGGGATAAGCCCGCCCTCGCGCACCCGGCCGATGACCTCGCGGCCGTCGTTCAAGAGGCTGGTGACGCCGCCGGAGGCGACGCCGTCGAGATAGTCCGCGGCGGCCCGGTGGCTTTCCGGCGCGAAAAGCATCTGGAAGCTCTGGCCCTCGACCTCGGGGGAGTCGAAGCCGAACAGCGCCTCCGCCGAGCGATTGAGCCCGTGGATGCGGCCCTGGCGGTCGAGGATGATGACGCCGTCGGTGGCGGTGTCGAGCACCGCCCGCATCTCCCGCGCGGTGGCTTCCGCTGCGCGGAGCGCCAAGCCGCTCGCCTCCAGCCGCTCGTCGAGAGCGGCACCCGCGCGGCGCAATACGTAGACTAGCGCCGTCTCGCCGTCCCACGGCGCCGTCAGCAACCGCGCCTCCACTGGGATCGGCTCGCCCTCGCGGCCGGAGATCGCGAGCACCCGGCTCGCGCCGGTGTCCTCGGTAGGGTCGAGCGCCAGTCCGCCGGCGAAGAGGCGATTGAGCCCGCCGGCCACGCCGAGCGCCTCGGCGCTGTCGAGGCCGAGCCAATCGAGCAGCGTGCGGTTGGCGTAGAGGATTTGGTCGCCGCGATGGACCACGACGCCGAGCGGCAGGCGGTCGAGCACGGCGCGCTCGCCGTCGCCGGCCGCATGCGGGACCGCCTCGCGCAGCGGCACCGTCGGCACCGCGCGCGGCATCGGCGCGGTGGGCGGCTTTTCCTCGGGCTCGACCGGCTGCACCGGCGCCTCGTCGACGCCCTCGATGCGGGCGCCGAGCACCCGCGCGATCTCGCGGAAGGCGTGATGCTCGCTCGGCGTCAGCGACGGCCGGCGCAACTCGCCGGTGCCGGGCCGGAGCCGCACCACGTTCTCCGGCGCCGCCACGCTTTGCAGGACCGGCGGCTCGGGCGCGGCCGGTTTGCGTGTGGTGGGCTCGCGCGCGGGCTCCGGCTCCTCAGTGACCGGTTCCGGCGGCGGCGCCTTGGGCTTCGGCCGCGCGTGCGGCACGGCTTCGCGAAAAACGCCGAAGCCGCGGTAGCCCAGGAAATTGTGCTCGCGGTCGAATACCGGAAGTGCGGCGAGATCGATCGGCCGCGCCAATTCGGAGTCCGGGAGCGGCCAAAGCACCGTGATGCCCGACCACGTGTCGCGCTTGGCCGTAGCCGCCGTCACCTTGTCCGCGTCGGCAATGCCGAAGCGCGCGGCTGCTGCTGCCCAGTCGAGGCCTGCGAGCTCCGCCTGCGCCGCGCCGACGACAGTGGCGAGATCGGCCGACACGCTGGCGAAACGCCCGTCGGCATCGGTCTGCCACACGAAGCGGGGGGGCGGCCGGCTCGGCGCGCGGAGGGGTTCGGCGTTCCCGGCAACGCTCGCGGCTTGCTCGGCCGCGGCTTCTTTGGCGGGGGCCGGTTCGGGCTCGGGCGGCGGCGCCGGGCGCGCAGGCGCCGCGATGGTGGCGAGAAGGGCCGTTTCGCGCCTCGCCGTGATCCGCCTGAGCTTGATGCGCAGCACGCCGAAGGGGATTTCGATCTCGCCGTCGTCGAGGGTCGCAAGGGCGGCATGGGCGCCGGCGGAAAGTGCCGAGAGGGAGTCGGCGGGGCCGAACAGCGCCGCCGCCATGTCGCTCGCGTAGAGCAGGCGGCCCGCGCGTTCGAACAGCGCAAAGACCGGCCGCGCCGGATCGACGAACGGCTCCGCCGCAGCGAGGAGCTGCGCCAGCGCTTTGTCTTTCAGCATTACCCCAAGTCCCTGCGCTGCCGCTTGTCCGTTGCGGCTTTACCGATTGTTTAGTTCGATAAGCCCCGGAAATCCACGGCAACGGGTGAATGAGGGAGCTTTCGTCGCGTTCGAGGGTTAATAGCGGGGACGGCGGATGCTGTTGTGGACAACTCCGGCAGCGTTTACCGTCTTGAAGCGCGGGGCGCAGGGGGCGTTCAGGGAGAAACCAATGGCTACTCCTCCAGGCATGGAAATCACACCGGAAATGCGGGCTTTCGCCGAACGCAGCGTGGAGCAGGCGCGGCAGGCCTTTTCGACCTACATGGACGCCGCCACCAAGGCGCTGTCGTCGGCCGAGGGCTCGGCCGATGCGGTGCAGGGCGGTGCGCGCGAGCTCGGCCGCACGGTCATGGGCTTCACCGAGGACAACGTGGCGGCGGCCTTCGGCTTCGTGGAGCGGCTGGTAAAGGCCCGCGACCCCATGGAGATCATGCGGCTGCAGGCGGAGTTCGCCCAGGCGCAGATGAAGGCCTTCAGCGAGCAGGCCAAGGCGCTCGGCGCCACGGCCGGCAAGGCCGCGACCGAGGCAGCCGCCAAGGCCAAATCGACGATCCCCTAATAGTTGTGCATTGCGAAGAAATTTGTTGCAACGCACAATAAATCTTGCTAGGGTTCTTGCGAGGGAGAGACGGGAACGGCCGCGCCGTCCCCGGCACACCTGAGAGCGAGGATCCCATGACCGAGATTCAGACCGCGAAGAAACCCTTCAAGCCGGCAGGCACGCCGAAGTTCGAGATGCCCAAGTACGACCTTCCCACCATGGAAGTGCCCGAGGCGATGCGTGAGTTCGCCGAGAAGGGCGTGCAGCAGGCCAAGGACGCCTACGACCGCATCAAGACCGCGGCCGAGGAGGCGACCAACATGCTCGAGGACACCTACGCGACCGCGTCCAAGGGCGCGGCCGAATTCAATCTCGTGGCGCTCGGTGCGTTGCGCGCCAACTTCAACGCCTCCTTCGACTACATGCAGCAGCTGATGGGCGTGAAGACGCTCTCGGAAGCCGTCGAGCTTTCCGCGAGCCACGTGCGCAAGCAGTTCGAAACGCTCACCGCGCAGGGCAAGGAGCTCTCCAGCCTCGCCACCAAGCTGCAGGCCGACACCGCCGAACCGATCAAGGCCGGCGTCTCGAAGACCTTCAAGACCCAGTAAGCGTCGCGTTGTAAGGCAAGAGAGCCCGGGCGCGCCCGGGCTCTTTTCGTTTTTTACGCGGCCCTGGTGTGCGCTACTGCAGCACGGCCGCGAGCTTGTCGTAGTGCTTGGTCACCAGCGCGATGTTGTCGCGGAACTTGATCGGCTCGGCGCTCTTCAGCGCCTCGTTCAGCTCGTCCAGCATCTGCTTTTTCTCTTTCGCCGGGATCGACTTGTCTTTCTTCACTTCCTCGATCTCCTTGAGGATCGTGTCGCGCGGCTCGGTGAACTTCTTGGTCTCTGGGTCGATGCCGCCCATGATCAGGGAGATGTTGGCGGCGACGTCGTCATATTCGGCGAAGTTCGCGAACCCGAACTTCTTGGCGGCGGTCTCGAGCTCCGCCTGAATCTTGGGGTCGGGCTTGTCCGACGTGTTGCCCTGCATCTTGTCGGTAATCGCCGCCATGTCCTTTTGCGCGGCGACGAAGCCCAGGATCTGCTTTTCCGAGAGCTGAATCTGCACGATCGCCTGCGCCGTGGCGCCGCCTGTCGTCTGCACCAGCGCAAGCGCGGCCACCGCCGCCACCAGGAGGGCAAGAAAGCCCCGCCGTGCCGGCATGATTTGCCTCGCCAATTCCTCTGTCCGAACCCGCGCCATGATTTCCTCTCCTTTTGTGAAGCCGTCCCGCGTCCATATTCTCTATACGAATTGGGCCTAGAGTTCGGCGTTTCCGCGTCGGCCGGGGATGGCTTGTCTCGCGCGGCCCTTCGCCATAGCTTCCGGCCCCGTCGCTATGCAGCTGTAGCTCAGTTGGTTAGAGCGCCTGACTGTGGATCAGGAGGTCGGTGGTTCGAGTCCACCCAGCTGTACCAGCGCCGCCGGCGGAACGACATTCCCCCTCGCGCGTTGATGCTCCCGACGACGCCATGAAGCCTATTCTCCGCCTGGAGGACAGGCTTTGCAACGAACGGGAGCACGCCATGGGCCGCGGCATACTTCTCTGGCTACTCGGGGTTCCGATCCCCGTCATCATCCTGTTGTGGATCTTCTTCCACTGAGCGGCTTCCGGCTGCCTAGGTATCGTCTTCATCGTCTTCCGCGAGCCAGCGCAGCACATCGCTGAGCGGAGTCTTCAAGTCGATCCGTCTCCCCGTGACCAGCTCGACGCTGACCATGGATTGGAGGGGATGGGGATGGACGCAAACCACATATCTTGCGTTGAGCAGGACCGGCTGGTTGGTGAAGAAGTCGTCAAACTGCTTGAAGAGGCCCATTCCCGTTCTCCCGCTTTGTCCGTGTCGCCGCGCGCGCGTTGCTTGTCGGTTGCTAGCCTTTCTTTCGGTAGATGAGGAGCGTCTTGAACTCCTCGACCTTCTCCACCGGCTTCGCCTTCGCCCATTCGGCGATGACGGGCTTGGCGCGATCGAACGCCTGGCTCTTCATATAGAAGAGAACGAGCCCGCCCGGCCTCGTGCGGTCGGTCATCATGTCGAGCATCTGCCGGTCGGTCATGGCGCCGTAGGCCACGCTCTCCGGGCCCCAGAACTCGCAGAGATGGAACAGGCTCACCACGTCGAACTCCGGCAACAGCCGCACGTCGAGCATGTAGATGTCGCCGAAGAAGCACTTGTAGGTCCGCGACAGCTTCGGGTTCTCGATCGCGAGCTTCACGTAGGCGGCTTCTTCTTCCACCGACGCCGTGATGCCGAGCACGGCGTTGTTCAGCCCGTTCTCGAGGGAGCGCACGCCCACGTGGTGGTGCTCGCCCGAGCCGAAGTGAAAGATCGTGGAATTCTTAATGCCGCGCGCCTCCAGGTAATCGGTGAAGTGCACGTCGCACGGGCACATGTCGATCATCAGCGGCCAGCGGTCGGTGTAGTAGTTCATCTGGTTCACGGGGCTTTCCTTTCGGTCAGACGGCCGCGGCCGCGGCGCGGGCCGGAGAAAATCCATTGAGCGCGATCGACTGCGCGTGCGCCTCCGCCAGCACCGCCGGGCGGCCGATGGAGACAAGCGTGGTGCGCGGCAGCTCGCGCATCAAGAGGCCATAGAGCTCCCGGCTCGTGGCGTCGTCGAAGTTCGAGGTGGCTTCGTCGAGGAGCAGGATATCCGGCTTCTTGAGGAGCGCGCGCGCCAGCACGATGCGCTGCTGCTCGCCGCCGGCAAGCAGCACGCCCCAGTCCGCCGCCTCGTCGAGGCGCGGGGCGAGGTGCCCGAGGCCGACGAGCTGCATCACCCGGTGCAGCCTTTCCTCGTCGATCTCCTCCGCCGGCGTCGGGTAGGCGAGGGCGGCCCGCAGCGTGCCGAGCGGGAAATAGACCTTCTGCGGCAGCGCCAGCACGTCGGCGTCCGCCGGAAGCTCGATCTGGCCAGCCCCCACCGGCCAGATGCCGGCAAGCGCGCGCAGCACGCTCGATTTGCCCGCGCCCGACGGCCCGGTGAGGAGCGCCCGCTCGCCGGGCGCCAGATCAAGGTGGGCAAGCGCCGCCACCGGCGTCCCGGACGGGAGCTTCACCACGAGATTTGCGACCTTGAGGCCCGGCTCCGCGGTCTTCGCCACGATGATGCTCGTCGCCGGATCGCGCGGGCGGTCGACGAGGTCGAGCGCCGCCTCGAGCTGGGCGACGCGGTCCATGGATGCTTTCCATTCGGCGATGCGGGCGTAGGAGTGGAGGAAGAAGGCGAACGCGATGTCCACCCGCTGGAAGGCGAGCGACGCCTGGATCAGCGTGCCGAGCGAGATGGTGCCCGCGAAATAGGCCGGCGCCGCCACCATGGTGGGGAAAATGAGCGAGATCTGCCCGTAGCCGGTGGTGAAGGCGGTGAGCCACGTCTGCCGGCGGATCAGCATCGTCCAGTTGCGCACGAGCGTCGAGAAGCGCCGGTCGAGCACGCGCCGCTCGATCTCCTCGCCGCGCATGAGCGCCACGGGCTCGGCGGAATCCTTGTCCCACACCCGCGCGATGGCGAAGCGGAAATCGCTTTCGTAGCGCTGCTGGAAGAAGTTGAGCGCGATCAGCGGCCGCCCGACGAAATGGGCGACGAGCGTGCCGAGGCCGGCGTAGGCGATGGCGATGAAGAACAGGTAGCCGGGGAAGGTGAGGTCGACGCCGAACAGCACCAGCGGCGCGATGCTCGACAGCCCCCACAGGATGTAGCTAAAGGAGGTGAGCGCGATCAGGCTGCCGAGCAGATTGTAGCCGAGGTCGTGGGTGCGCTGGAGGAAGATCAAGATGTCGTTGGCGATGCGCAGGTGCGTGTTGTCGACGTCCACGTCGAGGAACTGCATGCGGTAGTGGCGGCCGTCGGCCATCCAGCGGCCGACGAAGCGCTCCGTCATCCAGCGCCGCCAGCGCATGATCAGCGTCTGGCCGAAGAAAAACTGCGCCATGGTGGCGACCACGGTCCACGCCGCGATGCCGATGAAGAGCACGAGCGCGAACAGGAAGGCCGGCCCGTCGCGGTCCTGGATGGCATTGAAGAAGTATCCGTTCCATTGGTTGAAGGCGACGAGGGCATAGACCACGCCAAACTCGGCGACGACGACGCCGGCGAGCAACCCACGCGCCGCCCAGCGCTCCTCGGAGCGGAAATATGGGAGCGCCAGGTGCAGGAAGGTGCGTAGCGCAGCGAGGATCGGTTGCATGGGAACGCCCCTTGAAAAAGCGGCGGAGTATATCAGCCGTTGGCGATAGGCGGCGTCCCCGGAATGTCGGTACTTGCCGCGCTTGCGCGGCCCCGACCGTTCGGCCACAAGGGCGCAATGAAATCCGCGCCTGTCGAGCGCCCGCGCGTCGGGCTGTTCGTCACTTGCCTCGTCGATCTCATCCGCCCGCGCATCGGCTTTGCCGCGGCGAAGTTGCTCGCCGACGCCGGCTGCGACGTGGAGGTGCCGAGGCAGACCTGTTGCGGCCAGCCCGCCTTCAACTCGGGCGACCGGGCGACGACGCGGACAATTGCGCAACAGGTGATCGCGGCCTTCGAGGCCTACGACTACGTGGTGGCGCCCTCCGGCTCCTGCGCCGGCATGCTGCGCGTGCATTACCCCGAGCTCTTCGCCGGTGACCCGGCGTGGGCGGCGCGCGCCGAGCGTTTCGCCGCCCGCGTGCACGAGCTAATCAGCTTTCTCGTCGACGTCATGGGGGTCGCCCGCGTCGACGCCATCTACGACGGCACCGTCACCTACCACGACGCCTGCTCGGGCCTGCGCGAGCTCGGCGTCAAGGCGCAGCCGCGTAAGCTGCTCGCCACCGTCACGGGCCTCTCGCTCGCCGAGATGCAGGACGCCGACGTGTGCTGTGGCTTCGGCGGCACCTTCTGCGTGAAATATCCCGACATCTCCAACGCCATCGTGGAGAAGAAGGCCGGGCGCGTCGCCGAGACCGGCGCGCCGACGTTGCTTGCCGGCGACCTCGGCTGCCTCATGAACATGGCGGGCAAGCTGCAGCGCATGGGCAAGCCGGTGTCGGTGCGCCACGTCGCCGAGGTGCTCGCCGGCATGAGCCATACGCCGGCGATTGGGGAGCCGGAATGAGCATCGAGCTCACCTCGCCGCGCTTCAAGGAGAACGCGCACGCGGCCCTCGACAATGCGCAATTGCAGAAGTCGCTGGTGCGCATCGGCGTCAACTACGTAGTGAGAAGGCG
>DATNNN010000071.1:0-9044 GCA_035601815.1 Xanthobacteraceae bacterium
CGCACGGCACCGAAGGTGGCCGCGGCGGCGTCATTGGCGGCAAGGATGGTGCCGGATGCGTCGAGCAACAGCGCCGGGGCGGGCAGCGCCTCGACGAAGGCGAATAGGATCGATGCTTCGGCTACGGGCGGTCCAGCCGGCGCGGCGGCGTCGGCCAATACGCCGCGCGAGGCCGAGCGGGTGGACCACAAGACCGCCCCGCCGATGACGACGATCGCGAGCAGCGCCTCGAAGACTGAAAGCCTTCCGAGCCAGACAAAAAGCCCGCACATCACCGCCGTCGCGACCAGAGCCCAGCCCATCCGCCAACGCGCCGACGGCGCGGCAGCGGTGTCGGAGGCGGGACGCTCAAGCGGGTTCATGGACCGGAATTGCGCCGGGGGGGTTTCGCCGTGCGGCGCCGCGCTTTCTTTTTCTCGGGCGCCACCGCTCCGAGCTTGGCGGCGATTTCCTTCGGTGGAGGCATATGCTCGCTGACCCACTCCAGATCGATCAACAGCTCGCGGGCGCCAACAAGGACGAGCGCGAGCGCGAACGGCACGATATAATAGAACAGCCGGAACAAGAGCAGCGCGCCGAGCAGGTCCTCCTTATCGAAATGGGTGAGCGCCACCAGCATGGCGGCGTCGAACACCCCGAGGCCGCCAGGAGAGGAGCTGGCGAAACCGAGCAGCGTCGCTGAGACGAAGATCACGGCGAGGGTGATAAAGTCGATCGACGGTTGCGCGGGCATCAGCACGTACATGGCTGCCGCTGCACAGGAGAGATCGACCACGCCGATTGCGATCTGCAGGACCGTCAGCCCTCCGCCGGGCAACTGGACGTTCCAGCTCTCGCGGCCCATATGGCGCGGCTTGGCGCTCACCCAGATCACATAGCCGACAAGCACCATCAGCGCCGCGACGCCGACCGCCCGGTTGAAGGCGGGCGGCAAGCGGTCGATGGCGCTTGCCGCCGTCGGATCGGTGGCAAAGCCGAGTCCGAGCACTGCCACGTTGCCGAGCCAGAAGGTGAGGCCGGCGATGAAGCAGATCTTCGCGACCTCGACCAGGCTAAGGCCCGCGGCCGAAGAGTAAATGCGATAGCGCACGGCGCCGCCGGAAAACGCACTGAAGCCGACGTTGTGGCCGATGGCATAGCTGGTGAAGCCGGCAAGGGCGGCGGTGCGATAAGGCACGTCGCGGCGGCCGATCGTGCGCAGCGCGAAGTAATCGTAAAAGGTGAGAATGAGGTAGCCCGCCGTCACGAACAGGCCGGCAAGCAACAGGGCATGACGCGGGGTGTTGCGCAGCGCGTCAAGCACCTCGCCCAATACGATGTCGCGAAGCTGGAAATAGAGGACGACGAAGGCGAACGCGATGATGGCGAGGCAGACGGCAAAGCCGAGGCCCTGCCAGCCGATCTTGTCGCGCAGAAAACGCGCCACCCGCCGCAAATTCCCCGGCATCGTTCCTACGCCCGGTTCGCGCCGACCCGCATCCGCCATGGCGAGCCTCTAGCAGAGCGGAAAGGCAAGCGCGACCCCCATCGGGAGCGGCTCCTGCGCGATCAGCGCTTCACCAACAGCCGGGCGGTGAAGTCGATCCGAATCAGCAGCGGATGGGCATCCCGAAAATACTCATCCACGGCTTTGCGTGCACCCCGCCACCAGCCATAGTCGTCGACGATCATCACCCCGCCCGGAACGAGCCGCGGATAGAGCACCTCGAGCTCGGCTCTAGTCGATTCATAGAAATCGGTGTCGAGGCGCAGAAGCGCGATCGCCTTCGGCAGGTTGGTCTCGTCCCGGAGCGTGTCCTCCACCCTGCCTTTGATGAAGATGATCTGCTCATCGAGGAGCCCGGCCTTGCGAAAATTGTCGCGCACATCGTCGAGCGAGGCATACGCCCAATCGGTGTGGTCGGATCGCTGCCGCTCTCGGAACCTCTTCTCGGCGGGCTCGCCCCACCACGTCACGTCGGTTTCGGTCGGCGCCGACATGCCGGTGAAGGTGTCATAGAGATAAAATCGGCGCGCGAGCGGTGAGCCTTTGCACAACTCCTTGGCGATCAGCATGTTGCCGCCGCGCCAAACACCGCACTCGACGATGTCGCCGGCGATGCGGTTGGCGTTCAGGTAGGCGATGGCGCTGGTGAGCGCCCACTGCCGCTCGGCCCCAGTCATCGTGTAGGCGGAGAAGCGCTGGAACAGCGCCTTCTCCGCCGGCGATATCTCCGGAATGACGCGTTCGAGCGGCGGCGCGCGCGGGGCCCGAATCTTTCGCAGCCAGGCTTTGATCATAGGATCGTCTCTATACACGGGCCGCGGCGAAACGATAAGTTCGCGCCCCATGCGAGCGAGCTCTACCACCCTTGCGCCCGAGATTTCCGACAACGAGCTCGCCCGGCTCGTGGCGCTGTTGCGCGCCGAGCGGTTCAAGGGCGCGCATCTCGAGATCGGCACCGCCGCCGGCGGCACGCTGCGCGAACTGATGCGCGCCTACCCGGACGAGACACGGCCGCGCTTCGTCGTGGTCGACCCGATGACCTACTTTCCCGACCAGCTCGCCAAGGTACGGCGCAACCTCGGGGACGCCGGCCTCGATCCCGGCCGCGTGGATTTTCGCGTCGCCAAGAGCTGGCCGGCGCTCGGCCAGGCCAAGCGCGCCGGCGAAACCTTCTCCTTCATCTTCGTCGATGGCGCCCACAAGCTCCGCTACGTCACCGAGGACCTCGGATGGGCCGGGCTGCTCGAGCCCGGCGGCGTCGTGTGCTTCCACGACTATGGCCCGGCCGAGCGCGGCGTGATGATGGCGGTCGACCGGTTCCTCGCGCGCCATCCCAACTACGCGGCGGTGGACCGGGTCGAGCGGCTGCTCATCGTGCGCAAGCTCGCCGCCGGGCGCGGCGAGGTCAGCCTCTGGGACCGCGTGCGCGCCTCCGCGATCGGGCTCTACCTGCAGCTCGCGGCGGGCACGCGCAAGCGCCTAGCGCCTTGAGGCGAGCCGCCACCACTTCTGCCAGGTGTAGCGGGTGTTGTAGAGCGCGACGCCGAGCCCGGCGCGGCCATCGAGGAACCCCACGCGTACGAAGTAGGTGTTGATGAACGCCCACGCGGCGTGGCCGAGCGCCACCAGCCAGTTCGAGCGGGCGCCTTTGCGGGCAAGCTCGACGGCGGCGATGGCGGCATAGCGATTCGCCTTCTCGCGGGCGTCGGCGGCGTCGGCGATGGCGTCGTGGTCGATGGGCGCCCGCAGACGCTCGATACGGCCGTCGACGATGAGCCGCTCATGCACCGCATCGTCGCTGAAGCGACCGTGTTCGCGGCGGAACAGGCGCAGCACGTGGTCCGGCCACCAGCCGCCGTGGCGAACGACCTTGCCGCGAAAGCGCGAGCGCCGCGGCATCTCGTAGCCGTCGGCGGCGTCGGGATCGGCCAACACCCGCTTGATAGCGGCGGAAAGCGCCGGGCCCACCCATTCGTCGGCGTCGAGGGAGAGCACCCAGTCGCCGGTCGCCGCCTTCAGCGCGCGGTTCTTCTGCAGCCCGAAACCAGGCCAGTCCGGCGCCTTGATTACCTTGGCGCGGAAGGAGCGCGCGATGTCGAGCGTCTTGTCGGTGCTGTCGTTGTCGACTACGACGATCTCGTCGGCGAACGCGGCCGAGCCGAGGCAGCGGCCGATCGCCGCTTCTTCGTTGCGGGCGATCACAATCAAGGAGAGACGCGGCACGACCGCTCCCATGAACCGCTCTGATGAACGCCACGACCATGCCGCACCCGACTGATCCCGTCCAGCCGAAAGGCCCGTCGCGCGTCATCTTCGTGCGCCAGCGGTTCTCGCCGTTCGGCGGCGGCGAGCTGATCCTCGACCGCACGATGAGCGCGCTCGCCAGGCGCGGAGTCCAGATCGCGCTCGTCGCGCGCGCGTGGAGCGGCCGCGACGATGTCGAATTCATCCCCTGCGACCCGCCGCGCTTCCCGCGCCTCCTGCGCGAGCGGCGCTTTGCCGAAGCGGCGTGTGCGCGGCTCGCCGGCGAGCGGGACGCGATCGTACAGGCGCATGAGCGCATCCCCTGCTGCGATGTCTTTCGCGCCGGCGACGGGGTGCACGCGGCGTTCCTCGCCGCGCGCGCGCGCGGCATGGGCCCGCTCAGCCGCGCGGCCCAGGCGCTCAGCCCCTTTCACCGCAGCATCCTGGCGCTGGAGCGGGCGCTGTTCGCGAGCCCGCGGCTTAAGGCCGTGATCGCCAACTCCACCATGGTCGCCGACGACATCGTCCGGCACTACGCCTACCCGCGTGAGCGCATTCATCTGATCCCGAACGGCATCGACCTCGATCGCTTCTCGCCGGCGGCGCGGGCGAAACATCGCGTGGAAGTCCGCCTTCGTCACGGCGTGATGCCGGATCGCCCGGTCGCCCTGTTCCTCGGCTCAGGCTACGGCCGCAAGGGGCTGAAAAGCGCGATCGGCGCAATGGCGCGAAGCGAGATGCGCGCGCAGCTTTGGGTGATCGGCCACGACCGGCGCCCGACCACCTACACAGCGCAAGCCGTGCGTGCCGGTCTCGCCGGCCGCTTCCGGCTGATTGGACCGGTGCGCGATCCCCTGCCTTATTACGCCGCTGCCGATATTCTGGTGCTGCCCGCGGTCTACGACCCGTTTCCATCCACTGTCATCGAGGCCCTCGCCTGCGGCCTGCCGGTGGTGACGAGCACCGGCTGCGGCGCCCGCGATGCCGCGGCGCGACTGGATCCAGCGCTCGTACGCGACGCCTTGGACGTGGAGGGTCTCGCGGTAGCGGTCGACCGCGCATTCGCGCTTGCGGCGAAACCCGCTACCGTCGACGCGACACGCGCGATTGCCAGCGCGTATGGTGTCGAGCAAATGGTCGAGCGCCTGCTCGCGCTCTATGAGACGCTCGGCCACGGACAACGCCGCGCATGAAGCTTCGCATCCTCCACACCGAGGCCTCCACCGGCTGGGGCGGCCAGGAAATCCGCATCCTCGACGAGTCGGCGGGCATGCAGGCGCGCGGGCACACGCTGCGGATCGCGGCGCCGGCAGAAGCGCCGATCGTGGACGCGGCGCGCAAGCGCGGCCTTGGCGCCGATGCGATCCCGATCAACCGGCGCACCCTCGCCGGGCTCAGAGGCCTTATCGCCGTCATCGATGCGTTCAAGCCCGACGTGATCGTGACCCACAGCTCGACGGACAGCTGGCTCGCCGCACTGGCCACATGGTTGTTTCGGCGCCGCGTTACCGTCGTGCGCACCCGTCACCTGTCCACGCCCATCGCCGCCGGCATCCTCAACCGCTGGCTCTACGGATGGGTTCCGCGGCGCGTGGTCACGACCGGCGAGGCTGTGCGCACGATGCTGATCGAACGGCTGGCGCTTAATCCGGCCCACGTGGTCTCGGTTCCGACCGGCACCGACCTCGCCCGCTTCTTTCCCGGTGACCGCGCCGAGGCACGGCGCGCACTCGGCCTTTCCGACGGTTCGCTCGTCGGCATCGTAGCCACCTTGCGCAGCTGGAAGGGCCACCGATTCCTGCTCCGGGCGCTCGCCGATCCGCGGCTCGCGGACTTGCGTCTCGTTATCGTGGGCGACGGTCCGCAGGAAAAAGCGTTGCGCCAGCAGGTGGACGAGCTCGGATTGCAGGCGCGGGTACAGTTCGCCGGCCAGCAGAGCGACGTGGCGCCGTGGATGCGCGCCTTCGACGTCATGGCGCTGCCATCCACCGGAAACGAAGGCGTGCCGCAGGCACTGATGCAGGCCATGGCTTGCGGCATCCCGGTGGTGACGACGCCGGTGGGCGCCATTCCCGAGCTCGTGCGCGACGGCGTCACCGGGCTGCTGGTGCCCGCGGAGAACCGGCTAGCGCTTGCAGAAGCCATCGCCCGCCTGCTCGGCGACAAAGCGTTGGCAAGCCGCCTCGCCGCCGCCGGCCGCGAACTCATCGTCGCCAAGCACTCCAGCACGGCGATGCTGGACGCCATGGAAGATGTGCTGCGGCAGGCTGTGAGCGGTGAAGCCGTGGGAGCTCGAACTTGAAGTCCATGAAGACGTATCAGCCCATCGTGGGCGAAATCGTGCGAGCGCGCGGCGCGCGCGCGATCCTGGATCTACCCAGCGGCAGCGGCTGGCTGCGATCGAAAATCGCCGACCCGGCCGTCGTCATCGACGGCATCGATCTCTACGAAACGCAGCCGGCGGGCTACCGCAATTTCCTGCGCCACGATCTCGAGCACGGCGTGCCGGATTCGCTTCCGCGCTACGACGCGATCGTGAGCTGCGAGGGGATCGAGCATATCGCCAACCCCGGCCTGTTCCTCGCCACCGCGCGCGAGCACCTCGAAGGCGGCGGCACCCTCATCGTGACCACGCCCAACACCTGGTATCCGGAGGCGCGGCTGCGATATTTCCTGCGCGGCTTCTTCCCGAGCTTCCCGCCGCTCGTGGGCAAAATCGCGTCCGGGACGCACATGCACGTCATGCCGTGGAGCTGGCCGCAGCTCTATCTGCATCTCTCGCTCGCGGGCTTCACCGAAATCGAGCTGCATCCCTGTCTCGAAGACCGGCGCACGCGCTTGTTCGAACGCGCGCTGGCGCTGCCGATGCGGGCGTATTGCCGGAGCCGAAGGCGCAAATCCGCGAGTGATGAAGAGCGCCGCTTCTGGACCGTCGCCGCGACCCCCGGCGCGCTTTACGGGCGGCGGCTCGTGGTTTCCGCCCGCAAGCGCTAGGCGGGCTTCGCCGCGAAGAACACGAGGCTGCGCGAGGTGAGCGCGGTCCAGCCGTTCGCCTCGCGGGTAATAGTGGCGGTTTCGGCGTAGAGCTTCGGCTCGCGGGCGAGGCGCCGCAGCGCCCGCGCCGTCGAAATCCGCAGGAACGGCCAGGCGAGCGCCGCCCAGAAGGCGGCACTGCGCTTGGTGCGGTCGGCATGAAGCGCGATTCCATCAAAGCCCGCGCCGCGCAGGCCGTAGTGCCAATACTGATAGGGTAGCGGGCTGACGTGGCCGCAGATGCGGCCGGCGTTCTCCGGCAACACGCTCGGCGAGGGATAGAGCTGGTAGTGGCCGGCGGTGAGGAAATTCCAGCGCGACACCAGATGGCCGACGTTCGGCACGGAGAAAATGAGAACGCCGCCGGGCTTCAGTACGCGCGCGATCTCGGCGAGCGCGGCATACGGCACGCGGGTGTGCTCCATCACCTCGATCGCCACCACCGCGTCGAAGGCGGCGTCGGGATAGGGCAGGCCGCGGTTCAAATCGGCCTGCTTGAAGTTCACGCCCTCGACGGCGAAGGCGCCGCGCTCGATGTCGCAGGCCGCGATCCCCGCCCCAGGCGCGATCCCGAGACTTTCGCGCGCCGCCGACAAGAGGCCGGTGAAGTAGCCGCGGCCGGCGCCGAGATCGAGGACATCGCCCTTGAGCTTGCCGCTCACTTCCAGCAGCGACAGCACGCGCGCGTTGGTGGCGCGATGGGAGGCGGGCGCGGAAGCCATGATCTCTCTAGTCGTTCAAGCCGCCGCCAGTTTCTCGTGCACGGCGAGAAGGTGATGGGCGAATTCGGCGATGGCGGCAAGGGTCTTCGCGGGCTGGTCAATGTGCGGCGAATGGCGGCAGTCGTCGAGCAAGAGCGTCTCCACCGGGCAGTACGTCTCCTGCTCGGCTAGGCCAAGCTGCGCCGTGGTGCCGTACTGGTCGCCCGCGCCCTGGATGATGAGGATCGGCACGCGGATGTAGGCGAGATACTCGTCGATGCGCCAGTCGCGGAAGGCGGGCGCGAGCCAGGCGTCGTTCCAGCCGCGGAAGGCCACGTCCACGTTGTCGCCGTGAAAGCGCTTGAGCCGTTCGCGCAGGTCGCCGTTGTCGTAGGCCTCCTTCGCCTCGGCGATGCTCTTGATCGAGATGTCCTCGACGAAGAAGTGCGGCGCCATGAGCACGAGGCCACGCACGCGAAAATCCTGGCGGCCGCCGGCGTAGATCGCGGCGATGGAGGCGCCGTCAGAATGGCCGACGAGAATGCATTTGCGCACGCCCGCCTGGTCGAGCACATGCGGCAGCACGTCGAGGGCCTCGTCGTGCATGTAGGAGAGCCGGCGCGGCAGCGGCGGCGCGTCCGACTTGCCATAGCCCGGCCGCGAATAGACCAGCACGCCGCAGCCGGTGCGCGCGGCGAGTTTTTTCGGAAAGTCGCGCCACATGGCGACGCAGCCGAGCCCTTCGTGCAGGAGCACGAGCGTCGGCGCCCTGTCGGGCGGGGCCCCATGCCATTCAGCCTCGATGCGGCGACCGGCGACGACGATATTTTTCACTTCGCCGTCCCCTCGTCGCGCAATTTGAAGCGCTGGATCTTGCCGGTGGCGGTTTTCGGCAGCTCCGTGCACACGTCGATCCAGCGCGGGTATTTCCAGGGACCGGCGCGTTCCTTCACGAGGACGCGCAGCGCCTCGAACAGCTTGTCGTCGGCGGCGAAGCCCTCCTTGAGCACGACGAAGGCCTTGGGCTTGAGCAGACCGTCGTTGTCCTCCTTGCCGATCACCGCCGCCTCCAGCACCGCCGGGTGCGAGGCGAGCGCGCCTTCCACCTCGAACGGCGACACCCAGATGCCGCCCACCTTGAACATGTCGTCGGTGCGGCCGCAGTAGACGTAGTAGCCGTTGGCGTCGCGGATGTACTTGTCGCCGGTGCAGGTCCATTCGCCGGCGAAGGTGCGCCGGCTTTTTCCCCGCTGGTTCCAGTAGCCTTCCGCCGCCGACGGCCCGCGCACCACGAGCTCGCCGATCTCGTCCGCGCCCAGCTCGCGGCCGTCCTCGCCCAGGATCTTCGCGTCGTAGCCGGGCACCGGCTTGCCCGAGGTGCCATAGCGCACGTCGCCCGGCCGGTTGCTGACGAAGATGTGCAGCATCTCGGTGGAGCCGATGCCATCGATGATGTCGACGCCGACCACCTCGCGCCACTTCTCGCCCACGTGCTTGGGCAGCGCCTCGCCGGCGGATACGCAGAGGCGCAGCCGGTCGGAGCCGGCGCCCTTGCCGATGTCCTTGTGGGCGAGCATCGC
>DATNNN010000072.1:0-7041 GCA_035601815.1 Xanthobacteraceae bacterium
GGAAGCGTCGCGCACGCCGGTAATCCTCGAAATGCGCATCCGCGCCTGCCACATGTTCGGTTCCTTCGCGGCGAAGGACAACGTGGCACCGGCATTCTCCGTCAAGAACAAGCTCGAGCCGGCGAAATTCATCTACGATCGACTGAGCCATCCGCCCGCGACTTTCCGGCAGGAGATCGACAAGGTCGAGCAACGCCTACCGGCAGCCCGGCGCTTCATTGTCGAGAACAAGCTGAACGAACGGCTCGGCCCGACGGTCGGTGATATCGGCATCATTGTCCAGGGCGGCATGTTCAACGTCTTGAACGGCCGGCTCGCGCTCGCCGGCCTCTCCGATATCCAGGGCAACATGCACGTGCCGACGCTGGTGCTGAACGTGGTGCACCCTTTGGTACCCGAGGAGATCGTTTCCTTCTGCGCTGGCAAGCGGGCCGTGCTGCTGGTGGAGGAAGGATCGCCCGATTTCATCGAGCAGGCGATCGGCCAGGTTCTGCGCAAGGCTGACCTGCAGACCCGTCTGCACGGCAAGGACATGCTGCCGATGGCGGGCGAGTACACACCGCTCGTGATGGGACGCGGTCTCTCGGCATTCCTTTCGCGTTACGGACGCCCGACCAAAGCCCTCGACCAATGGCTCGCCGGTGTCGATGCCCACCAAGCCGAGGTTGCCAAGATGCTCGGCTCCGGCCTGCCGCCGCGGCCGCCGACCTTCTGTACCGGCTGTCCGGAGCGGCCGATCTTCTCGGCCATGAAGATTCTGCGCCAGGACATGGGTCCGGTGCACGTGTCGGCCGACATCGGCTGCCATTCGTTTGGCACCTTCGCACCGTTCAGCCAGGGCAATTCGATCCTCGGTTACGGAATGTCGCTGGCCTCTGCAGCCGCGGTGGCGAGCAGCCAGACCAATCGCCCGATCAGCATCATGGGCGACGGCGGCTTCTGGCATAACGGACTGCTCACGGGCGTTGCCGGTGCGGTGTTTAATCAGGACGACTCCGTGCTGATCGTAATGCAGAACGGCTACGCGAGCGCGACCGGGCTGCAGGACATCCCTTCAAGCGTCGTCGAGAAAGGCGGCCGCGGCAGAGGCCTCGATATCGAGGCGGCGCTGAAGAGCCTCGGCGTGCGGTGGGTGAAGCGCGTGCGCACGTACGGGGTCGGCGAGGTGATCCGCACGCTGCGCGAAGCTTTGCGCACGCCTGAGAAAGGACTGAAGGTTGTAATCGCCGATGGCGAATGCCAGCTCGCGCGCCAGCGCCGCGTCCGGCCGGAGATGGCGAAGAAGTCCGCTGCCGGTGAGCGCGTAGTGCGCACCCGCTTCTGGGTCGATCCCGACGTTTGCACCGGCGACCATTCCTGCATCCGCCTGTCGGGCTGTCCGTCGCTCACGATCAAGCCGAACGAGGACCCGCTGCGAACCGACCCGATCGCCCACGTCAACAACGACTGCGTCGGCTGCGGCCTGTGCGGCGAGGTCGCGCACGCGGCGCAGCTTTGCCCGTCCTTTGCCGAGATCAACGTAGTGGAGAATCCTTCGCGGTGGGACCGCCTCCGCCACCGCCTGTCGCGGACGCTCATCGGCTGGCTGGGCGAGCGGGCGGAAGCGCCGGCGCTTGTGCCGGCGGAGTGAGCATTTGACCGCGGCACGCCCCATCAAGCTCCTGATCGCCGCCCTCGGCGGCGAAGGCGGCGGTGTGCTGTCCGCCTGGATCCACAGCGCGGCCATCGCCAGCGGCCATTTCACCCAGGGCACCTACATCCCAGGCGTGGCGCAGCGTACCGGCGCCACCACCTATTATCTCGAGATCATTCCCGGAGCAGGCGGCGAGAACGCCACCGGTCCGCGACCGGTGCTTCCGCTTAACGCGGCACCCGGCGAGGTCGATATCATGGTGGCGAGCGAGCTTCTGGAAGCGACCCGCGCCACGCAAGCGGGCTACGTCACGCCGGACCGCACGCTTCTCATTGCCTCGACGCACCGCGTGTTCACGGTCGACGAAAAAATGTCGATGGGCGACGGCCGCCTGGATGAAGCGCGCATGCAGCAAATTGCGCGCCGCTTCTCCCGCCGTGCGCACCTCTCCGATATCGCCGCGGCGGCGACCGCGGCGAAGGCGCCGCTCAACGCTGTGCTGCTCGGCATGATCGCCGCGACGGGGGAGCTGCCGATCGAGGCCGAGATCTTCCGCTCCGCGATCCGCGTCGAGGGGAAGGCGGTGGACGCCAATCTGCGTGGCTTCGAGGTAGGGCTGAAGGTCGGCGAGGTCGACGAGCCGGCCGCCAAGGACCTCGACGACATTCTCGTGCCGGCCGGGAGCGACATCGAGGCGCAGGCTCGCGCCGTGATCCCAATCGACGCCGCTGAGATCACGCTTGAGGGCACGCGCCGGCTCACCGATTATCAGGGCGCGCGCTACGCCAAGCTCTATCTCGACCGTGTCGGGCGGTTCGCCGGCAAGCCCGGCATCGACCCTAAATTGGTGCGCGAGCTCGCGCGCCATCTGGCTGTGCGCATGAGCTTCGAGGATACGATCCGGGTGGCGCAACTGAAGCTGCGCGCGGGGCGCATCGAGCGGCTGCGCCAGGAAGCCAAGGCGCGCGCCAGCGATCTCGTCGAGGTCACCGAATTCCTGAAGCCGGGCCCGGAGGAGATCTTCTCGCTGCTGCCGCCGCGGCTTGGACGTGCGGTGCTCGGCTTCATCGCGCGGCGCGGCTGGAGCGACCGCTCGGTGGCGATGCGGGTCAAGACCACCCGCCTCGGGGGCTTCTTGCAGCTGCGGCTGATCTCGGCGCTGCGCCGCTGGCGGCCTCACACTCTGCGCTATGCCGAAGAGCAGGCTTGGATCGAGCGCTGGCTCGCATTGACCGACCGCGCGCTCAAGGTCGACTCCGAGGTGGCGCGCGAGGTGGTCGAGACCGCCCGCTTGGTCAAGGGATACGGCGACACATACAAGCGCGGCCACGCAAACTGGCGGCGGATCGCCGAAGACGTCATCGAACCCTTCCTGCAGGGGCGCTTGCCCCCGCGCCAATTCGCCGATGCCGTGCTACAAAGCCGGCTCGCCGCCCTCGCCGACCCGGAAGGCGGACGACTTGCGGCAGTGATCGAATCGGTGCGGGCGCTGCCCGCCGCGCTTCGGCCCGCCGCCGAATAAGCATCACCGCCTCGGACCATGCGCGCGCCGAAGAACCGCATCTTTCCCGATCCCGCCGACCCGCGGCTCACCGAGGGCGTGAGCGGCGTCGATCAAACCGGCGCGCGAGTGGCCACCCGCGTCGTCGTCGAGCGCGCGATGACAATTTTCCTCAACGCGCAGGAGATTGTCACCGCCATGACCATCGGCGACTACCCGGAATATCTCGCGATCGGATTTCTATTGAATCAGAATATGTTGCGGCCGGACGACCACATCACCGGGGTCGACTACGACGAGGATCTGTCGGTGGTGGTGGTGCGCACCGAGCGTGCCACCGACTACGAGCAGAAGATGAAGAAGAAGGTGCAAACCTCGGGCTGTGCCCAGGGCACCGTGTTCGGCGATCTGATGGAAGCGATCGAGACTGCGCAGCTCCCGCACGCGGAGCTTCGCACGTCGTGGCTTTATTCCCTCACGCACAAGATCAACACCATGCCATCGCTTTATCTCGAAGCCGGTGCGATCCACGGCTGCGTCTTGTGCGTACGCGACGAGCCGGTGGTCTACATGGAAGACGTCGGCCGCCACAACGCCGTCGACAAGATCGCGGGCTGGATGTACCGGCACCGGATCAAGCCAGACGACAAGATTTTCTACACCACCGGCCGCCTCACCTCCGAGATGGTGATCAAGACGGTGCGCATGGGAATCCCTATCCTCGTGTCGCGCTCGGGCTTCACGGCGTGGGGCGTGGAACTTGCGCGCAAAGCCGGCCTCACGCTCGTCGGCCGCGCGCGCGGCAAGCGCTTTGTCGCGCTTTCCGGAGAGGATCGCATCGTGTTCGATCAGGATCTCGCGTACGTGGAGGACGAAGGCTCGAAGCACCGGCGCAAGGCGGCGGAGCATGACGACTGAAGCGCCGCCGACCCTTGGCCTCGTGCTGGCCGGGGGCTTGGCGCGGCGGATGGGCGGTGGCGACAAGACGCTTCAGGAAATCGGCGGCGTCCCTATCCTTGCACGCGTGCTCTCGCGCTTCCGTCCGCAGTGCAGCGATGTGATCGTCAATGCCAACGGCGATCCAGCCCGCTTTGCAGGCTTCGATCTGCCAGTCGTAGCTGATGAAATGGCGGATTTCGCCGGGCCTCTGGCCGGTGTCCTTGCCGGCCTCGATTGGGCCGCGAAGCACAAGCCTGAAGCGCAGTGGATAGCCAGCGTGCCCGGCGACTGCCCGTTTCTCCCGCGCGATCTGGTGGCGCGGCTGCACGCAGCGCGGCACGCTGAGGGAACCGCGATTGCCTGTGCCAAGTCAGGAGACTGGCGCCACCCGGTGGCGGCGCTCTGGCCGACAAGGTTGCGGGACGATCTGCGCCAGGCGCTGCGCGCGGAAGGACTACACAAGATCGAGGTATGGACTGCCCGCTACGGGGTGGCGTTGGCGGAATGGCCCGACCACCCGGTCGATCCATTCTTCAACGTAAACCGCCCCCAGGATCTGGCCGAAGCGGAGCGTATTGCGGCGCAAGACCCTGCCGCTTAATGGCTTGATCTACGTGGTTCCCGGTTCATAATGACCCAATGCCTTCCATAGCTCGTCGCTATGGAATTTCGGGGGACACCAATGCGCGCTTTTCTGACCGCTTGCCTCATTATCATCGTTGCTGCGGGGATCGGCCTATTCGTTCTCGACGCGATGCAGCAGACCACCGAGATGGCTTACACGACTACCGGTGCGCGCATCTGACGGCCATTTTGATTTGTCGGCCAGTCGCAAGGCGACAGCGCTAATCGATCAGCAACCGGTACGACAGAAAACCGACGCTTGAGTCGGGTTCGACGGTGGTCCTGTCCTCGACAAGCTCGGCAAGGCCGTCAGTTTCCGTGAGTGACGTGATGATCCCGGCCCCTTCCTGTGGGTGCTTGACCGCTTCGAGTGTCCCATCGCCTCCCGGCCGCAGCCGCACGCGAACGTATTCCCGTCGCCCCTTCTTCTTGCGGTAGCTGAACGCGGCGCGCACCGGCAACGCCTGCGTGGGCTCCATCGACCCGCCCGCGAGGCGAAGGATCAGCGGCCGCACCACGTGCACGAAGGTCACGAACACCGCCACCGGATTGCCGGGCAGGCCAACGAATGCCTTCCCGCCGATCACGCCCATGGCGACGGGCCGGCCCGGCTTGATGGCGAGCCGCCAGAACATGAGGCGCCCGAGCTTTTCGACCGCCGTCTTCACGTGATCGGCCTCGCCGGTGGAGACGCCGCCGGTGGAGAGCACGAGATCGTGCGTCGCGGCCGCCCCTTCGATGGCCGACACGAGCGCCGCCGGATCGTCGGGAAGGATGCCGAGATCGCTCACCTCGACCCCGAGCTTGCGCAGCAACCCCATCAACAGAAAGCGGTTGGAATCATAAAGCCCGAAGGCCGGCAACGGGTTGCCGGGCTCGACGATCTCATTGCCGGTGGAAATGAGCGCCACGCGTAGCCGGCGGCGGACGGAAAGCATCTCGACGCCGAGGGCGGCAGCGAGTGCCACGTCCTGCGGCTGCAGCCGCCGTCCCGCCGGCAGCGCCAGCGCGCCGGCCTTGATGTCCTCGCCGGCGAGCCGCCGGTTCGCGCCGATCTTCAGGCCGGCGGGGACGATCACGGCGTCGCCCTCGGCCTTCGAGTCCTCCTGCATATAGACGGTGTCGGCACCCGCCGGCATCGGCGCCCCGGTGAAGATGTGGACGGCCTCGCCGGCGCCAACGACGCGCTCCGCGGGGCTGCCGGCAAACACCCGATCCACGACGCGCAAACGCGTTTCGCCCTCGTGCGCCACGTCGGCGTTTCGCACCGCGTAGCCGTCCACCGCCGAATTGTCGAACGCCGGCAAGGCGATCGGGGCAATGAGATCTTCGGCAAGAATACGGCCGGCGGCGTCAGCAAGCGTCACGGGCTGCGCGTCGGCCACCGACGGCACGTGCTCGGCCATCAGCCGCGCCGCCTCATCCACCGGCAGGAGCGCGCCGCCGTGCGCGAAGCAGTCGTTGGAAAGCTGGGCCATCAGCTGGCCCCCGCCGCGGCGAGAATGCGCTCCACCGGCATCGACTCGACGAGCATCACATCGATGACCTTGTCTACGTCGTCGAGGTCGATCACCGGCAGTTCCGTATCGGCGATCGGCGCGTCGGAGGCGATCGCAACAATCCATGGGTCACCGGGATAGAGCAGCGGCTTGCCCACGACCGCGCGATACACCTCGAGCTTGGGATGGTGGTGAGCCTTGTAGCCTTCGACGATCACGAGATCGACGCGCGAGAGCCGCTTGAAGATGTCGGGCAGCATCAGCTCCGCATCCTCGCGCACCTCGTGAATCTGCGCCCAGCGCCGAGCGGAGGATATGAATACTTCTTTGGCGCCAACCACCCGATGCGTATGAGAGTCCTTGCCGGGCAGATCGGTGTCGAACTGATGGTGGGCGTGCTTGACGGTGGAAATCGTGTGCCCGCGCTGCACCAGCACGGGAATGACCTTGGTCAAGAGGGTCGTCTTGCCTGAACCGCTCCAGCCGGCGAGGCCGATGATGCGCATGACCCCTTATAGCAAACCGCCCGGCGCGGAAAGCGCCGGCGCAAGCCAGATGCCAAAAGAGCGCTAGATCACTCGGCCGGATGCATGCGCGGTCGCGGGGCACTCCCCGCCTCGCGGCGGCCAAGCTCCTCCTCGACCCACAGCCGGTGATGCTCCTTCGCCCAGTTGAGGTCGACGTCGCCTGAGCCCATGGCCTCAAAGGCCCCTTCCATGCCCAGCGTGCCGATGTAGATGTGCGCGAGGATCGCGGCGACGAACAGGACGCCGATCACGCCGTGCAGGATCTGCGCCCACTGCATCGCGCCGACGGAAAGCCCGCCGTAGAACGGGAACATGAGA
>DATNNN010000073.1:0-14074 GCA_035601815.1 Xanthobacteraceae bacterium
GGCGTTGGGACGGTTGAGCCACGGATAGGCGCCGGGCTTGATGGTGACGAAGCGGTAGCGGCCGTCGGCGTCGGTGACGGCGCGTCCGGCGCCGGTGAAGTTGGCATCGAGCGGCGCCGGGTGCTGGTCGCGGGCATGGATGTAGCGGCCGGCGGAATTGGCCTGCCAGATTTCCACCAGCGTATGCGGTATCGGACGGCCGTTGTCGTCGAGCACGCGGCCGGTGACGATAATGCGCTCGCCGAGCGGCTCGCCCTTGTGCTGACGGGTGAGGTCGGCGTCCTCCGGCAAGACTTTGCCGTGACCGTAGACCGGACCCGTCACCTCCGACAACGTGTGCGGGAGAATCACCAGGCGCTGATCGGGATGGCGCTTGATGGTGGATTCGTAGGCGGGATAGTCGTACGGCGGCTGCTCGCTCGCCTGGTCGCGCCGGTAGGGAACGGGATCAGCCATGAGCTCCTCGATCGCCGGTTCAGCTGGCGCGAACCCGGATCGTTTTCCGGCGGAACCATAACTACTCGCACGGCCGACGGGAATGGTTATTTCACCGCGCCCCGGCGCGTAGATTCACGCAGCGCGTCGGCGTCGAGCGCCGCATAGATGTCGCCGGAATTGGCTTCGACCGGCAATCCATCAAGCCAACGGGCGATGCCCTTAGCGTCGAGCGGCTCGGAATGGACGAAACGCTGGCTCTCGCCGATGGTCGCGTTGAATACGTAGGATCCGGTTCGCGCCAGGCGCGCGATCGCGGCGAGCGCCACGTTGCGCTGGATGGTGGTGAACTCCACCGACAGCGCCGGCAGCGGACGCGACAGCCCGGCCAACACCTCGTCCTCAAAACCTTCCACGTCGATCTTGACGAAGCGCGGCTCGCCGTAGCGGGCGATGAGCGCGTCGAGGGTAGTAACGGGCACCGGCACGGTGCGCGTCCATGCCTGGTTCTCCCAACCCGGGGCCCCGGCGGCGGCGGCGACGAAGGATTCGGAGGCGGTCGAAACCGTGGGATTGCGCAGGTTGAGCCGGAGCTCGACCGTGCCTTCCTTGGCGCCAAGCGCCACCGCCTCGATCGCCACCGAAGGATCGCGCCCATAGAAGAAGCGCAGCACGCGCACGAGCGCCGGCTGCGGCTCCACCGCCACTACGCGGGCGCCGAGCTTGCGGAACGAGGACACCCGGTCGCCGACGTGGGCGCCCGCGTCGAAGGCAAGATCGCCGGTGCGCAGGAAGCGTGCGTGCAGCGCGTCCATGGCGCGGCGGCGCTCCTTGTCGCCGTAGTAAATCCGCAGCGACCGCAGGACGCCGAACCAGGTGACGAGGCGATCGAACCACTGGCTCACCGGCGGGGTGGCCGGTCCCTTGCCGAACAGGGCCACAACCTCGGGCAGCGTCTCGAATTCCTCGGGGATGGCGCAAATCTTGCGGCGGGCGGCGGCGAGTCCCAACGCCGCCTCGGAGGTCACCACCGCGAACGGCACGGCGAGCGCCAAGCCCGCCGCGAACGGGAGGAACCAGGGGATCGCGCCCGGCGCGTTCGCGGCAAGCACGGCAAAGATCGCAAGACCCGCGAGCGTGTGCGGCCACAGGCCCGCGAACGCATCGCGCCAGGCCACCGCGTAGCCGTCGCGGCGCTGCGCCTCCCACATGACCGTGCGGCCGAACAAGAGACCGAACATCAGCACGGTATCGCCGAACATCTGGATCGGCACGAGCAGGAAGTTGAATACGATCTCCAAGGCGCTTCCGGCGAGCAAGCGCAGCGGACCGCCATAGCGCCGCGCGGAGCCGAGCAGGGCGTCGAGCAGCCCAAAAATCTTCGGCGCGAGATAGAGCAGCATCCAGGTGACGTAGAGCCCGGCGGCCGCGGCGAAGGGAAACGCCACGCCACGCGGCCAGCGCGCGGCGGCGATCGCGGCGAGGAACACGAAGATGACGAGACCGGCCGAGCCGACGAACATCTGGATCGCGAGCGCGATCTGCATGCGGCTCGTGGGCTCGATGCCGGGCATGTCGACAAGCTTCACGTACTGCATGTTGCCCTGACACCAGCGCAGATCGCGCCGCGCGAAGTCGGGAAGTGCGGGCGGATTCTCCTCGTAGCTGCCGCCCTCCTCCGGCAACACGCGCACCTCATAGCCGGCGCGGCGCAGGAGCACCGCTTCGATCTGGTCGTGCGAAAGAATATGTCCGCCCAGCGGCGGCTTGCCGGGAAGCTCCGGCAGCCGGCAATGCTCGGTGAAGGGCGCGACCCGGATCGCGGCGTTGTGTCCCCAGTACGGGCCGCAGTCGGCCTGCCACCAGGCGCTGCCGGCGGTGTAGGCGCGCATGGCGTGACGCATGCCGAACTGGAAGAAGCGAGCGAACAAGCTCGCGCTCGGGAGGCCGACGACGAGACTCTGCAACAGGCCGAGACGCGGATTGGCCTGCATGATGCGCACCAGGCGAACGATGGCGTCGCCGGTCATCAGGCTGTCGGCATCGAGCGGAACCATCAGCTCGTAATTCCTGCCCCAGCGCTCGCAGAAGTCGCGCACGTTGCCGGCCTTGAAACCGGTGTTGTCGGCGCGATGGCGATAGACGAAGCGGCCCGCGGGAATCTCGCGCTTGAGCGCCGCGAATTCCTTCTCCTCGGCGGCGATGGCCTCGGCCCGCGAGGAATCGCTGAGGACGAAATAGTCGAACTTGTCGCCGAAGGCGGTCGCATCCACGCTCGCCTTGATCGCCTTGAGGCGGGCGAAGGCGCGCGCGGAGTCCTCGTTGCGCAGCGTCATGAAGATCGCCGTGCGCACCGTCACCGGGTCGGCGGGACGCGTCTTCAGCGCCGCCGGGATCACCACCGCGAGCGCATCGCGCAGCCAGTGCAGCACGATGAATCCGATCGCCGCGTTCCACAACCCGACCGCGATCCACGGCGCGTTGGCGAGGAACGCGACGAGCATCAGGATCTCGATCGGACCGAAGCCGGCCGGCCGCAGCACCGCCGCGAGCCAGGCGCCGAGTCCGACCACGGTTAACGTGACGAGCGCCCAGAACAGGGCCCGGCGGCGATAGAGCATCGCGCGGCTCTGGGTGCCGGTGGGCGTGAAGGCTTCTGGCGCGGCGGGGGCGTGCATGGAAGCGGGTTCGAACGACATAATTGCGAGCTAGCCTGCCCCTACTCTCGCCTTTGGTACGGAAACCGCTAAAACCCCGCCCCGGGGCGAGCGGCTTCTAGCGCGTCTTGCCCGGCGCGAACAGGATTTCCCGTGAAGGCCGTTAATCACCGTCGCGAGACCGCCGAGGCGAACGCGCTCTGGTATGTGGCGCCGGGCGTGGCGGAATTACGTCCGCAGCCGCTGTCGCTGCCGGGGCCCGATCAGGTGCTGGTGCGCACGCTGTTCTCGGGCCTGTCGCGCGGGACCGAACGCCTGGTGTTCGAGGGCCGCGTGCCGAAGAGCGAATGGCAGCGCATGCGGGGCCCGGGCCAGGAGGGCGATTTTCCCTTCCCGGTCAAATACGGCTACGCGGCTGTGGGCGTCGTGGAGATAGGGCCCGACGCACTCCTCGGCCGGACGGTGTTCGCGCTGCATCCGCACCAGGAGCGCTTCGTCATCGCCGCCGACAGGGTCGCGCCAATCCCCGACGGCGTGCCGGCGCGCCGCGCGGTGCTGACCGCCAATCTCGAGACCGCGCTCAATATTCTCTGGGACGGCAACGCCGAGACCGGCCAGCGCATCGTCGTGGTGGGCGGCGGGCTCGTCGGCCTCCTGGTGGTGGCGCTGGCGGCGCCGATGGCCGACACCGAGGTCACTCTCGTCGACATCGACCCCGCGCGCGAAGAGCTTGCGGCGAAGTTCGGCGCCGAATTCGCTTTACCGAAGGACGCGCCGGCCGACGCCGATCTCGTGATCCACACCACCGCTAGCGAGGAAGGCCTGGCGCTCGCGCTTGCCTGCGCCGGCAACGAGGCGACCGTGGTGGAAGCGAGCTGGTACGGCGACAGGAAGATTTCGCTTGACCTCGGCGGCGCGTTTCATGCCCGCCGCATCACCCTCGTCTCGAGCCAGGTCGGCGGCATCTCGCCGGCGCGCCGCCGCGCGCAATGGACGAACGAGCGGCGGCTCAAGGCCGCAACGCATCTCCTCGCCGACGACCGCCTGGACGCGCTGCTTGGCGAGGAAATTCCGTTCGCCGAGCTGCCGTCGCATCTGTCGCGCGTGCTCGGCGCCAACGCGCGCGGCGTCGGCGCCTACGTGCGCTATTGAACCGGGAGACCGCGAATGTACGCCGTCGAAGTGCGCGACCACATCATGGTGGCCCACAGCTTCAAGGGTGAGTTCTTCGGGCCGGCGCAGCGCCTGCACGGCGCCACCTTCGTGGTCGACGTCGCCTTCTTCCGCGAGAAGCTCGGGCCGAACGACGTGGTGGTGGACATCGGCCGCGCCCACGCGGCGCTCAAGGCCGCGCTCGAGCCGCTCAACTACCGCAATCTGGACGACCACACCGCCTTCAAGAACAAGCAATCCACCACCGAGGCGCTCGCCAAGCACATCTTCGATCGCATGGTCGAAGCCGCGCGCAAGGGCGCGCTCGGGCCCGACTCCGAAGGCCTTGCCGCGATCCGCGTGACGCTGCACGAATCCCATGTGGCGCGCGCCTGGTTCGAGGGGCCGGTTGGTGGCTGAGGTGGTGTTCGCCTTTCCCGGCGATCTTGCGACTCCCACCGGCGGCTACCGCTATGACCGCCGCGTCATGGACGAGCTGCGCGCGCTGCGCTGGGACGTGCGGCCGCTGAGCCTGCCCGCTGACTTTCCCGATCCAAGCGAGGCGAGCCTCGCCGAAGCCGAACGCCAGCTTGCGGCGACCCCGCCCGACGCGGTGCTTCTCATCGACGGGCTCGCCTTCGGCGCGCTGCCGGCGGCACTTATCGACCGGATCGATCGCCGGATCGTGGCGCTGGTGCACCATGCGCTCGGGCTCGAGACCGGGCTTTCGCCGGCGCGCGCCACGGCGCTGCTTAAGAGCGAGAAGGCGGCGCTGTCGCGCGCCGCACGCGTGGTGGCGAACAGTTCGTCGACGGCGGCGTTCCTCTTCGGCGAATTCGCCGTCGCCAAGGACAAGATCACCGTGGCGGAACCCGGCGTCGATCCGGCACCGCGGGCGCGCGGCAGCGACGGACCGCCGCTCCTCCTCTCCGTTGGCGCGGTGACGCCGCGCAAGGGCTTCGACACCCTGGTGGCGGCGCTGGCCAAGATCGCCGAGCTGCCGTGGGAATGCCGGATCGCCGGAAGGCTCGATGTGGATGCGGCGGCGGCCGGTTCGCTCCGCGCCGCCATCGCCACGCTCGGCCTCGATCGTCGCGTGAAGCTTCTCGGCGCGCTCGATGACGCGGCGCTCGCCCGGGAGTACGACCGGGCGCGGTTGTTCGTGCTGCCGTCCCACTTCGAGGGCTACGGCATGGCCTATACCGAAGCCTTGGCCCGCGGCCTGCCGGTGGTGGCGGGCGACGGCGGCGCCACCGCGCATACGGTGCCGGCCGACGCCGGCGTGCTGGTGCCGCCCGGCGACGCTGGCGCGCTCGCCGCGGTGCTGCGCCGTCTGCTCACCGACCCGGCCGAACTCGACCGCCGCGCCGAGGCGGCGTGGCGTCATGCCGAGCGGTTGCCGCGCTGGCGCGGCACCGCGGTCGCGATCGCGGCGGCGCTGGAGGCGGCGCGCCCGTGAGCGGCTTCGCCCCCGATTGGCTGCGCTTGCGCGAAAGCGCCGACCAAGCGGCGCGCGACCGCGCGCTGCTCGACAGGCTGGCCGCGCGCTTCGCCGGGCGCGAGGCGGTCAGCGTCGTCGATCTCGGCGCCGGGCTCGGCTCCAACCTGCGTGCGACAGTGCCGTACCTGCCCAAGGTGCAGCGCTGGATGCTCGTGGACCACGATCCGGTGCTGCTCGCCGCCGCCTGCGAGGTGATCGCCGCCTGGGCGGATTCGCATCAACCGGCGGCCGACGGGATCGACGCACGCAAGGGCGACCGTTCCGTCCATGTGGAGCTGAAGCGCGCGGACCTCGCCGCCGACGTGGCGCCGTGGGGATCGAGCCCGCCCGACCTCGTGACCGCAGCGGCACTATTCGATCTCGTCTCGGCGTCTTGGATCGCCCGTTTCGTGGCAGATCTCGCCCGGGCGCGACTTCCCTTCTACACCGCGCTCACCCACAGCGGCGGCACGCAGTGGAACCCGCCGCACCCCGGCGATGCGGCCATGCATGCGACGTTAGCGCGCCACTTCGGCCGCGACAAGGGCTTTGGCCCGGCGGTCGGCGGCGCGGCAACAGGACTCCTGGCCGATGGACTTGCCGCCGCCGGCTACGACGTCGCCCGTGCACCGAGCCCGTGGCGGCTTGGCGCCGACGACGCGGCGCTGATGGCCGCGCTCGCCGACGGCTGGGCCGGGGCAGTACGGGAGACCGGCGAAGTGGCCGGGGTCGTGATCGACGAATGGGTGGCGGCGCGAAAGCGCGCCGGAGGCGCCTGCATGGTCGGCCACGAGGACGTGCTGGCGTTCCCGCCGACCTAAATGCCGCCGATGCTCCGCAGCAGCATGCGGTGCAGCACCCGGTCGCGGCGCAGGAAATAGTGATGCAGCGCCGCGCCAACATGCATCAGCACCAGGAGCGCGATGCCGAAGCCGGCCCAGCGGTGAATCAGGAACAGGCGACCGGAGAGCGGCTTGTCCTCGGCGATGGTCGGCGGAATGTCGAACAGGCCGAAGAACGGGGTGGCGGCGCCGTAAGAGGAGTTCGCCAGATACCCGAGGATCGGCTGCACCACGAGCAGGACATAGAGCAGCGTGTGCACGGTGCTGGATGCGCCGCGGCGCCACGGCTCGAGCGTCGGGTCCGGCGGCGGCGCGCCGTGGCCGAGGCGATAGGCCACGCGCGCGACCATGAGGAGCAGGATCAGCACGCCGAGCGACTTATGCGTGTTATAGAGTGAATCGCTCCACGGCCCCTCATAGTTGCTCATGGCGATGCCGATCGCGATGATGGCGATGACGCAGAGCGCGATCAGCCAGTGAAGGAATTTGGCGAACCCCGAGTAGCCCCCAACGCTATCGCCGGCGCTGGTCGCGTACGCCATCTCGCCCTTCCCCTCGAAAAGCCAATCGCGATCATGCCCCCCGTGCTTTCGCAGGGCAACTCAATCGACGAACGCGAGCGTGATCAGTTAAAGCGAGGCGACGGCCGACTTTGCGTTGAGCGAGGTCAGGCAGCGGCTCGCGATCGCCGCGAGCGACGGCGCCGTGACGGCGCTGACGGCAGGCTCGCAGCCGTCCACCGGCTGGACATTCGGCACCGCTGGGCGGGCGCGGTCGAAGGACCGCACTTCCACCGCCGACTGGTGCGTCTCGCGGATAGTCACTGCGGGAAGCGCCACGTTCTTCACCACGATGGTGGTGTTCGCCACCGGGTCGGTGCTGAACAGCACGTGACCGTCGCGGTCGCGATAGACGATGGCGGCATCGCGAATGCCCACGATTTCGACAGTGGCGATGCGCTTCTGCTCCTGGACACGCGCGGAATCGCTGCGCGGGCTGCGATCGCCTTTGTTGGTGCGGTCGATGTGCACGCTCGTGCCGGCGCTGGCGAGCGCCTGGCTGCCGGCGGGGAACATCCGGTCGGCGGCGGCGATCAACAGGAGCATTCCGACGAAGGCGGTCGCGAGGCCGCCGAGTACGCGAAGCCCGTAACCGATCATGGAAAGCCCTCCAACCGAGCGCCGAGGGCTGCGCAACGGGCGGTACCGTCGCCACCCTCGCTAATAGAACGCGCGGTAGCGGCCTAAGTTCCGCTAATTCGTGAGTTAGTCGGCGCGTGCAGCGGCCGGAAGCAGATGCTTTTCGGGGATATTGATGCGGCAGCGCAAGCCGCCCGTGAGAAACCTCATCTCCACGTCCGACTCCAGCGTCTTGGCAAGATTGCCTTCTATCACCAAACTCCCGAAGCCGCGCTTGGCAGGCTCGGCCACCTTGGGGCCGCCGCTTTCGGTCCACTGCACCTCGACCCCTTTGTTGTTCTCGCCGGAGTGCCGCTCCCAGGTGATGGCGATGCGGCCGTCAGCCGCCGAGAGGGCGCCGTATTTCGCGGCGTTGGCGGCGAGCTCGTGCAGCGCGAGACCGAGGCTCTGCGCCGCCTCCGGGCTCAGGCGCAGCGGCGGTCCCGACAAGGTGAGCTGCGAGGCGTTCCGGTCCACATAGGGGCCGACCTGGGATTGCACGAGATCGCCGAGGGAGGCGCCGTGCCATTCTTCCTGCACCAGGATGTCGTGGGAGCGGGCGAAGGCCTGCAGCCGCGCGTTGAACTGGTCGATGAAGGCATCCATGGAGCCGGAATAGCGCGCCGTCTGGCGGGCCAGCGCCTGAACCATGGCGAGCAGGTTCTTGGAACGGTGGGTGAGCTCGCGCATGAGCAGATGCAGGTGCTCGGCCGCTTCCCTGCGGGCGGTGATGTCGACGGCGGCGCAAGTAAGCCCGACGATATGACCGGCATCGTCGCGCAAAGGCTCGATGTGCAGGTCGAACCAGCGCTGGATGGCGCCATCCTTGATCTGGACCTCACCGTCCCCGGGCTCGCCCGAATCGAGCACCGCGCGCTTGATCGCCACCCCCGCGGCCCGGTTCTCGGCGGGGATCAGTTCCTCCTCGCTGCGGCCGACGATCTCGTCCACTTGGCGACCGAGGAACTCGTTGCTGATCGAGGTGTAGCGCAAGTCGTGGTCCTGGGTGAATACAGTGACGTTGGACCCGCGCAGCGCGATCTCGTAGCGCGCGAGCGCGGTGCGCAACTCGGCGGTGAGGCGTAGCTGCTCGCTCTCCAGCGAGCGCAGGCGCCAGATGTCGATCGCGGCGCAACGCACGCCATCGATGCGCTTGTCGGGCCCGAACACCGGATCGATGTGGATGGCGAACAGCACGCGGCCTTCCGGCATGGGATAGTACGCCTCGATGTCGAGGGGCTCGCCGGTCTCCATCACCTGGCGCTTGGCCGACACCAGAATCTCGCGATCGGCGCCGGAAAGGATCTCGTCGTCGGTGCGGCCGAGCATGTTGACGCCGGCGTCCTCGCCGCGCGGGCTATAGACCCAGCGGTAGCGCAGATCGCGGTCCTGGGAAAAAATATAGACCTTGGCGCCGCGCAACGCGGTCTCGAACCGGCCCTTGAGCAGAGCGAGCTCGGCCGTTCGCTCCGACACCGTGTGCTCGAGCTCGCGTTTGGCGGCGGCGAGCTCCGCCAACGTCGGGCGCGCTTTTGCCGCCCGGGTGGCCGCGCGCGCGCGCAATCCGTACACGATCGCTGCGGCCGCGGCGGCGGCCACGAGCAAGAGGAACTGTGCCTGCCAGAATCGGCCGCGCGCGAGCTCTTCCGTCGCCGCAATCAGCCAATTCCACATGGCAGGCATTCCGTTCACTCCGAGGCCCCGCCCCGCTGCAAACTAACTCCATGAATAGCCGCGATATTCGGAGACGGGTCAACGTCCGAGAAGGCGGGAAGTTTCACCGGGAACCGGGCGCTGGATCAAACGTTAACCCGGCGACCGGCCCACCGTCCCCCCTCCCCCCGCTAGGCCGGTTCTCGGGCGTAGTCGGCCGTATGCCGGCTGCGCCCGAATTTTTTACCTCCCGCGTCCGACAACCCAGGAACCTTTCGAATCCGCGCACGTTGCTCCTTCGACACACGAATTTGCGTATTCACGAGAGGAGAAACGCATGAACTGGGATCGTATCGAGGGCAACTGGAAAGAATTCAAGGGCAAGGTGCAGCAGCACTGGGGCGACCTCACCAACGACGATCTCGACGTGATCCGCGGCAAGCGCACCGAGCTCGCCGGCCGGCTGCAACAGCGCTACGGCTATCAGAAGGAAGAGGCCGAGAAACAGATCAATACCTGGCTCGACACGCTGCACTGACTATGTGGACGCGCACCTATCCCAGCGTACGAATCCAAGCCTACCGCACGCGCTGGCAACCGGAGTGGATGTGGTCGGCGGTGGTCGCGACGATCTCCGCGATCGTTGGCGTTACCGCCTCATTCCAGATCGTGCCGGCGGCGGCAGCGGCGATCGCACCGCAGGTCGGCCTTGTGGGCGCGCATCTCATCCTCACCGCCATCTACGGGTTGGCGGCGCTGGTGGTGCTAACCGTGCTGCGGCTTGCAGCGGCGCGCTAGCCGCGCGCGCGCTGGCGCGGCTTGGCCTTGCGCTCGAAAAACAGCGCCTGGCTGATGACGGCGGAGACGGTCGCCGGCTGAAACGGCTTCGGGATCAAGAAAGCCGGTTCCGGCCGCTCGCCGGTGAGAAATCGCTCCGGATAGGCGGTGATGAAGATCACCGGCACCTGGAAGCTGTTCAGCATCTCGTTCACCGCCTCGAGCCCGGAGCTTCCGTCAGCGAGCTGGATGTCGGCGAGAATGAGACCCGGCTGCTTGTTCTTGGCGAGGCGCACCGCCTCGCGGTGGGTGCGCGCGATGCCGAGCACCTTATGGCCGAGGTTCTCCACCAGGCCCTCGATGTCGACGGCGATCAGCGGCTCGTCCTCGATGATCAGCACGTCGGTGGCGATGTCGGCGGCGAGCTCGCGGCCGGCCTCGTCCATGTACTTGCGCAGCGTCGCCACGTCGATCTGGAGAACGCTCGCGGCCTCGCTTTCGGAGAACCCCTCCACCGCCACCAGCAGGAAGGCTTGCCGCATGCGCGGGGTGAGTTGCACCAGCCGCTGCTCCACCGGCAGGCGCTGGGCGTCGGGATCGGAGAAGCCGTTTTCGGCGAGCGTCGTCCACACCTTGGTGAAGGCGCGGTAGAGGGCGACGCGGGCGCCCCCCTCGTCGTCGAGCGGGCGCGGATCCTCGATCAGGGCTTCCAGCACGGCGGCGACGTAGGCGTCGCCCGATTTCTGGTTGCCGGTCAGCGCGCGGGCGTAGCGGCGCAGAAACGGCAGGTGCTGGGCAACAACCTGGGATGTCGACAAGGGGACCCCCTCCAATCGTCGAAATGCGATCTTGGCTAACGTACTAGCGCAAAAAAAGTTCCATGTCCCAGGAACCTGATCGGCGGCAGTTGCGTTAAGCTCTGAGGTTCTATGTCTAGCGTACCGCCGTTTTGGGGGCGCGGGGGATCAGCAGCTATGAAACGAAAGTCGGACAAGCCCGAATCTGGAATGGAAACGCAAGAAGTGAAGAAGCCTCGCGGCAAGCTGGATCGCCAGACCACGGAAAAGCTCGGTCAGCTCCTGCGCGATTATTACAAGGAACGGGTCAAAGAAGACATTCCCGATCACCTGGTCGAGCTGGTGAAGCGCTTCGACAAGGACGGCGGCGAAGGTCCCCGGTCATGACAATCGACGAAGGGGTTCGCAACGCCGTTCTCGCGGCGGTGCCGAGTCTTCGGGCGTTCGCGATCTCCCTCAGCGGCAACGTCGACCGCGCCGACGACCTGGTGCAGGAGACGCTCATGCGGGCGCTCGCCAACATTAACTCGTTCCAGCCCGGCACCAATATGCCGGCCTGGCTGTTCACCATCCTGCGCAACCTGTTCCGCTCCGAATACCGCAAGCGTCGCCGCGAGGTGGAGGACGCCACCGGCATGTACGCCGAGAGCCTCAAGTCGCAGCCGGAGCAGATGGGGCGCATCGAATTCGAGGAGCTGCGCGAGGCGCTGGCCAAGCTCGCCCCCGACCAGCGCGAGGCGGTGATCCTGGTGGGCGCCTCGGGCTTTTCCTACGAGGAAGCGGCGGCGATCTGCGGCTGCGCCGTTGGCACCATCAAGAGCCGGGTCAACCGCGCCCGGGCGCGTCTGGCCGAGCTCATGTCCATCGAAGGGTCCGACGATTTCGGCCCGGACCGGGAAACCCGGGCGGTGCTGAGCGCGGAGAAGTGACCCCTTTGATTCAGCTCATTTATCATCCCGCTGAAGCGGCACTACATCCAATAACTCAGCCGGCTCGTTTTTTTCACGATATCGACGGAACCCGTTGGGCGCGCAGACGTTGGAATCCGTTCGCCGTAGAGCGGACATGCCGGGGGTCACCACCGTCCCGAGACCCCCCGACGCCCGGCATCAAATTCGACCCCAGCCCACCGGTGTCCCCCCTCCGGCGGCTGGGGTCTTCTCTTTTTGGCCGTCGCTCGAGCGAGGATTTCGCGCGGCCGCACCGGCACCTGCAGGGTTTCGGCCGCATCCGCCTCATGCGGGGGAACGCATCCCCCGGGAATGTGTTATTTTGCCAACGAGGGGAGATCAAACCATGCAAATCCTTACACGTTTTGTTGCGAGTTTCGTCATCGCCGTGGCCCTGGGTCACGGTCCCGCCAGCGCCCAGGACCGCATTCAGGTCGGCACCTTGGAATGCGACATCTCCGGGGGCCTCGGCTTCATCATCGCATCGCAAAAGCGGCTGAGCTGCCTGTTCGTCCCGGCCCAGCCCGGCGCCCCGCAGGAGCTATACGAGGGCGTCATCAACAAGTTCGGTCTCGACCTCGGCGCCACGACCGGCGGACGCATGGTGTGGGCGGTGTACGCGCCGACCGATCGCTGGCGCAATGCGCTTGCCGGCAGCTACGTGGGCGCCAGCGCCGATGCGTCGGTGGGCGTCGGCGGCGGCGCGAACTTGCTCGTCGGCGGATCGAGCCGCACCGTGGCGCTGCAGCCGCTTTCGGTGCAGGGCCAGGTCGGATTGAACCTCGCGGTCGGCGTCGCCGATCTCGAGCTGCGGGCGATGCGCTAGGACCGCGAACCGTTACACTTCGTTTCGTCGAAAAGATTTCCACATGATGCAGCCCGCCGGCGCCACGCGCCGGCGGGAACGAACGCGCGCCGCTGCCGCGCCGGATGCAACTCGGCTACCCTCGGCCGCGATGAAGCCCGCGGAGGAAAGCATGCGCTACGAGCTCTACTACTGCCGACGATCCAGGGGCGCGGCGAATTCGTGCGGCTCGCGCTTGAGGAGGCGGACGCTACCTACGTGGATGTGGCGCGCTCGCGCAAGGACGGCGGTGTCACCGCCATGACGCGGCTCATGGAAGGCGATGCGGTCAAGACGCCGTCGTTCGCCCCGCCGTTCCTCAAGGCCGGCAAGCTCATCGTCGGCCAGATCGCGAACATCCTCCTTTACCTCGGCGGACGCCATGGTCTCGCGCCGGCGAGCGAGGCCGGCCGGCTATGGACCCACCAGTTGCAGCTTACGCTCGCCGATTTCGTGGTCGAGGCGCACGACGTGCATCATCCGCTCGGCGCCAATTTCTACTACGAGGATCAGAAGAAGGAATCCAAGCGCCGGGCCGCCGACTTCATCGAGCAGCGCATCCCGAAGTTCCTGCGCTATTTCGAGCGGGTGCAGGAAAGGAACAGGAGCAAGGAGCATCTCGTCGGCCGCTCGCTGACCTATGCCGATCTCTCGCTGTTCCAGGTGGTGGCCGGGCTCAACTACGCCTTTCCGCGCGCCATGCTGCGGCTCAAGGACAAGTACCCACGCGTGTCCGCCCTGCACGCGGCGGCGGCGAGGCGGCCGCGGATCGCCGCCTATCTCGCCTCGGACCGGCGCATTCCGTTCAATGAGGAGGGCATCTTCCGTCACTACCGGGAGCTCGACGATTAGCTCCCCTGTTCTGCGTTGTACTCGACCGCGCGTGACGGCGCGCGCATGCCGGCGCGGCGCGTCAGTTGCCGCGCCACGCGGACGAATGGACGCAGGTAGAGGCGGCCGATCGAGCTGTACTCGCGTCCCTCCTCACCGATGCCGAAGCGGAGCCGCCGCTCATGCTCGGGGATGAAGAGGGTGCCGAAAATCCAGTCCCATAGCGACAGGCAAAATCCCAGATTCTTGCCGACGTGTTGCCTCGACGCTGTGATGAATCTGGTGATGCGCCGGGCTCTGGATGATATAGGCAAGCGCGCCGCGCACCGGCAGCCATACATGGGTGTGACGCAGGTGAAAGATCGTCAGGAAATACATCAGCATCACCACGTTCATCTGCAAGAGCGTGAACGGCTGCGCGTTAGCACCAAATATGTATACGAGCACGCCATAGGATGAACCGGTCGCGATCGAGATG
>DATNNN010000074.1:0-9939 GCA_035601815.1 Xanthobacteraceae bacterium
AGATCGCCGAAGATCTCTGCGTTCTCCGCCCAGATGATGACCGTGCGCGGGCTCATCACCGTGGAGAGATCGCCGTTGACGAACGCCGAGCGCGTCAAGTCGGCTACGCGCACCATCTTTGCGATCGTGTCGCGTCCCTCCGGCGTGCGATATTTCGGCGCCTTGGCCAGCACGATGTCTACTTCGCGGTCGTGCGGCAAATAGTTGAGCGTGGTCACGATCGACCACCGGTCCATCTGGCCCTGATTGATCTGCTGGGTGCCGTGATAGAGACCGGTGGTGTCGCCGAGGCCGATGGTGTTGGCGGTGGCGAACAGGCGGAACGCCGGATGCGGGCGGATGACCTTGTTCTGGTCGAGCAACGTGAGCTTGCCCGAGACCTCGAGCACGCGTTGGATCACGAACATCACGTCGGGGCGGCCGGCGTCATACTCGTCGAAGCAGAGCGCGATGTTGCGCTGGAGCGCCCAGGGCAGCATGCCGTCACGGAACTCGGTGACCTGCATGCCTTCCTTGAGGACGATCGCGTCCTTGCCGACGAGGTCGATACGGCTGATGTGGCTGTCCAGGTTGACGCGCACGCACGGCCAGTTGAGGCGCGCCGCCACCTGCTCGATATGGGTCGACTTGCCGGTGCCGTGGTACCCGGCGACCAGGACGCGGCGGTTATGGGCGAAACCGGCCAAGATCGCGAGGGTGGTGTCACGGTCGAACACGTAGTCCGGATCCACGTCCGGCACATGCTCCTCGGCCGCGGAAAAGGCAGGCACCTCCAGGTCTACGTCGAGGCCGAAGACCTGCCGCACGGAGACCTTCATGTCGGGCAGGGGCGCGAGCGGTTCGAGGGCAGTCATCGGGAGTCCTACCTCGCCGTCAGGACGGCAAGTTGATTCGAACAGGGATACCGGAACGAGGGTTTTTAGCAGAATCCGACCGACTTTAGATAGTTGTAGGCCTGGATGACGTCCCGGAGCCGATCCTCGCTGGAGCGGTCGCCGCCGTTGGCGTCGGGATGGTGGCGTTTTACCAACTCCTTGAAACGAGCCTTTATTTCGGTCTTGGCGGAGTCGGTTTCAAGGTCCAGCACGCCGAACGCCTTGCGCTCGGCGTTGCGAATCAAGCGGTTTCCGGGGGTATCGGAATGCCGGGACCCGGAGCCCGTTTCCCCCTCGAAAAACCCGAAGGGGTCGTGCACATCCCAGCCGGCAAAACCCGCACCCCCACCGGCGCCGTTCTTGGGGGCACCCCCGGCGCGGCGGGAGGCATTCTGCCCGAGCTTCCAGGTCGGCCGATGGCCGGTCACCGCGTCCTTTTGGTAGGCCTGGACGGCGGCGTCGGGCATGCCGGCGAAGTAGTTGTAGGATTGGTTGTACATACGGACGTGGTCGAGGCAGTAGCGCCAGTGTTCGCCCTCGTGACCGCGTCCCTTGGGGGCGCGGTGGGTCGCGGCCTTGCTGCAGCCCGGCCAATCGCAGTCGGGCGCCGTGCGCCGGCGCGGCCTCTCCTTGTCGGGCTTCACCCGGATGCGGTCGAAGATGGGCGAGTCGAGCTTCATGCCTGGAGTATGGGGCTCGCCGGAAGGCGGCACAAGGAACGCTGCGTTGCAGGGCTATAACAGGGCATGAACACCACCGACCGTATCCACGACCTGCTCTCTCGCGCGCTTGCGCCCGACCGCCTCGAGGTGATCGACGAGAGCGGCAAGCACGCCGGCCACGCCGGCGCGGTACCCGGCAAGACCACGCACGTCCGCGTGGTGATCGCCGCCGACGCCTTTCGCGGCCTCAACCGGCTCGAGCGCCACCGCAAGGTCAACGCGCTGCTCGTGGGCGAGATCGCCGCCGGGCTGCACGCGCTCGCCATCGAAGCCAAGGCGCCGGGAGAGTAGGTCAGGCGGCCTTGCCGGCCGGCGCGGGCTCGGCGCGCGGCAGTGGCTTGATGCGGATCAGGGTCACGCGGTTGCGATTCTTGCGCAGCACCTGGAAGCGGAAGCCGTGGAAGGTAAACGTCTGACCGGCCTCGGGGATGAGGCGGGCCTCGTGAATGACGAGGCCGGCGATGGTGGTGGCGCCTTCATCAGGCAGGTTCCAATCCATGGCGCGATTCAGGTCGCGGATCGGCACGCCGCCGTCGACGGTGACCGAGCCGTCCGGCTGCGGCCGCACTCCGGTGAGCGCCACATCGTGCTCGTCAGCGATGTCGCCGACGATCTCCTCGAGGATGTCCTCCAGCGTGACGAGACCCATCACCTCGCCGTACTCGTCGACGACAAGGGCGAAGTGGGTTTTCCGCCGCAGGAAGGCGCGCAACTGGTCGTGCAGCGTGGTCGTGTCGGGCACGAACCACGGCGGCAGCGTGATCGAGGCGATGTCGATCTTGTCGGCGTCGCCCTCCACCTCGTCGAAGGCGCGCAGGATATCCTTCACGTGTAGGACGCCGACGATGTTCTCTGGTGTCCCGCGCCACAGCGGCACGCGGGTATAGGCGGCGGCGAGCACGCCGCGCACGATCTCCTCCGCCGCGTCGTCGGCGTTCACCGCCGCCATCTTGGTGCGGTGGACCATCACGTCGGAGAGATGCAGCTCGCGCAGATCCAGCACGCCGCCGAACATGTCGCGGTCGGCCTTCACCACGCTGCCCTCGCGGTGCAGCACGTCGACGGCGCCGCGCAGCTCGTCGTGGCCGGAGAGCACGTTCTCGATCGAGCCCAGCCTGACGCCCACCAGTCGCAGCACCCAGCGCACGAACGCCTCCATGGCGAGCGTCACCGGCCCGAGCAGCGCCACGAAGGCGGCTATGGGACGCGCGACCAGGAGCGACGCGCGATCGGGATGATTGATGGCGATAGTTTTCGGCAGCAACTCGGAGAACACCACGATGATCACGGTCATGACCACGGTGGCATAGACGATGCCCACGTCGCCGAACCAAAAGAGCAAAATGCCGGTGGCGAGCGAGGAGGCGGCGATGGTGGCGAGGTTGTTGCCGAGCAAGAGCGCGCCGATCAGCCGCTCGCGCTGCGCCATCAACCGGTTGACCAGGCGGGCGCGCCCGTCGCCGTTGCCTTCGAGCGCCGTCATGCGGGCGCGCGACGACGCGGTCAGCGCGGTCTCGCTGCCTGAGAAAAAGAACGACAAGAGCAGGCAGATGGCGATCGCGACGATGGAGACGACGTCGGCTGTGGTGATCGAGTCCATTTAGGTCTCGCTGCGCGCGGCCTCGAGCACGGCGCGGAGCTCCTTTAGGTCGACGTCCGCTGCGACGAACGCCTGTCCGATGCCGCGCACGAGTACGAACACGAGCTTGCCGCCGCGCACCTTCTTGTCCTGGGCCATGAGCTCGACGATGCGGTCGGTGGTCGGCAGCGCGTCGCCGAGAAAGGCGAGCTTGGTCGGCAGCCCGACGGCGGCGAAGTGCGCGACCACGCGCTCGGCCGTCGCGGCGTCGGTGTGGCCGAGGTGGGCGGAGAGCTTGAAGGCGAGCACGATGCCGAGCGCCACGCCCTCGCCGTGCAGCAGGCGGTCGGAATAGCCGGTCGCCGATTCCAGCGCGTGGCCGAAGGTGTGGCCGAGGTTGAGGAGCGCCCGCTCACCCGCTTCGCGCTCGTCGCGGGCAACGATCGCGGCCTTGGCGCGGCAGCTCGTGGCGACGGCGCGCGCCCGCGCCGCGCCGCCGGCGAAGATTTCCTGCCAGTGCGCCTCGAGCCAGACGAAGAAGCCGGAATCGTTGATCAGCCCGTACTTCGCAATCTCGGCGTAGCCGGCGCGGAAGTCCCGGCGCGAGAGGGTGTCGAGCGTCTTCAGGTCCGCGAGCACGAGGAGCGGCTGATGGAAGGCGCCGATCAGGTTCTTGCCATGGCGGCTATCGATGCCGGTCTTGCCGCCCACCGAGGAGTCGACCTGGGCGAGGAGCGTGGTCGGGATCTGCACGAGGCCGATGCCGCGCAAGGCGATGGCCGCGGCGAAGCCCGCGAGGTCGCCCATGACGCCGCCGCCCAGCGCCACCACGAGATCGCCGCGCTCGACGCGGGCCACGAGGAGCTCGTCGAGCACGCGCTCGAGCGTGGCGAGGCTCTTCGACGCCTCGCCCGCCGGCACCACGATCGAGACGGATTGCAGGCCGTTGACCTTCAGCGAGCGCTCGAGGCGGCGCAGGTGCAGCTCCGCCACCGTCTCGTCGGTGACGATGGCGCATTTCGCCCCGGGCTTGAGGCGGGCGATGCGGTCGCCGGCCTCGTCGAGGAGATTGTCGCCCACGACCACGTCATAGGCGCGGGCCCCGAGGTCGACGCGCACGGTTTCCGGCGCGAGCGCGACGTCCGTCTTGGTATTCATGGCGTGGCCTCGGCGGCCGCGAGATGGCGGTCGAGCGCCGTGACGATCGCTTCCACCACCGCCTCGTGCGGGCCCTCGTGGGAAGGAATTACGATGTCCGCCCGGGCATAGGTCGATTCCCGTTCGCTCAAGAGCCTCCGGAGCGTTCCCTCGGGGTCGGGAGTCCGCAGCAGCGGACGGTCGCTCTTGCGCTTGACGCGGCGCAGCAGCACCGGGATTTCGGCCTTGAGCCAAATGGAGACGGCGCGGGCTCCCACCAGCGCGCGGGTGTCGGCGTTCATGAAGGCGCCGCCGCCGGTGGCGATAATGCGCGACCGCTCGTCGATCAGGCGCGCGATCACCCGCGCCTCGCCGGCGCGGAATTCCCCTTCGCCGCGAGAAGCGAAGATGTCGCTGATGGACATTCCGGCGGCCTCTTCGATTTCGGCGTCAGCGTCGGCGAACGGAAGCCCGAGGCGTTGCGCCAGCCGCCGGCCGATCGAGCTCTTGCCCGAGCCGGGCATGCCGACCAGCACGACGGCGCGCCGGCCGAGGCGCGCGCGCAGCGCGTCGGCATCCAGCGGACTATCGTTGACCTTCATGCTCATGGCGTCGCCCGATTGCGGCGGAACCTACATCATCCCCTTGACCGGGCAACCTTTTGCCTGCAAACCCCGAAACCGGGCCTGCTTCGGCTGCCGAGCGGCGCCCCGAGGCGGGACAGATCCGGCATGCCCAGCGTCATCAAATTCCTTGTCATCTTGGTCGTCCTCGCCGGCCTGGGTTACGCCGGGATATGGGCGCTCGCCAATCTGGTTGAGCCGCAGCCGCGTGAAATCATCGTGACGATCCCAGCCGACCGGCTCGGCAAGTGAGCGCGAAGCCAAAGGTAATCCGCGGCGTCCCGGTCGACCTTTTCCTCGACATGATCGCGACCGAGCGGGGCGCGAGCCGCCATACGCTCGATGCCTACCGTCGCGATCTCGATGACTATTCGGCGTTCCTCGCCGGCGAGGGCCGCGACGTGGCGAGCGCCGACACCGACGACGTGCGCGGCTACCTCGCGGCGCTCGCGCGCCGGCACCTGGCGCCGGCGTCGGTGGCGCGGCGGCTTTCCGCGATCCGCCAGCTTCACCGCTTCCTCTATGCCGAAGGCAAGCGCAAGGACGATCCTGCCGCTGTGCTCGAAGGACCACGGCGCGGACGGCGACTGCCGAAGGTGCTCAGCGTCGACCAGGTGACGCGGCTCCTCGACGTTGCGCACGCGGCGGCCGGCGCGCCCGAATCCCGGTCGGCGGAGCGGATACGCGCGGCGCGGCTCGCGTGCCTGTTGGAGGTGCTCTACGCCACAGGTCTGCGCGTGTCCGAGCTTGTGGCGCTGCCCGCTTCCGCCGCGCGCGGCGAGGAGACGCTGTTCGTGCGCGGCAAGGGCGGCAAGGAACGGCTGGTTCCACTCGGCGAGGCGGCGCGGCGCGCCATGCGCGCCTATCTCGATCTGCGCAAGGAGGCCAGCGCCGCGACCTCGCGCTGGCTCTTCCCCTCGTTCGGGGAAAGCGGCCACGTGACACGCCAACACGTGGCGCGCGAGCTGAAGGAGCTCGCTGCGGACGCCGGCCTCGATCCGGCCAAGGTCAGCCCGCACGTGCTGCGCCACGCCTTTGCCAGCCATTTGCTGGCGAACGGCGCTGATTTGCGCGTGGTGCAGGCGCTTCTCGGCCACGCCGACGTTTCCACGACCCAGATCTATACCCACGTGCTCGACGAGCGCCTGAAAAGCCTGGTGCGCGACCTGCACCCCCTCACCGACGATTGATCGCGGCGCTCGCGCTTGACTAACCCCGCCGCCGGCGGGCAGCTTCGCCGCCGACAGCATTCCATGCGCACCTATCTCGATTTCGAAAAGCCAGTTGCCGAACTCGAAGCCAAGCTCGAGGAACTGCGCACTCTTTCCGCGGGCGGCGACGCGGTCGCTATCGGCGAAGAGGTGACGAGGTTAGAGACCAAGGCCGCCCAGGCGCTCAAGGATCTCTACGCCAACCTCACGCCCTGGCAGCGCATGCTCGTGGCGCGCCATCCCGAGCGGCCGCATTTTTCCCACTACGTCCAACGCCTGTTCACCGAATTCACCCCGCTTGCCGGCGACCGCAAGTTCGGCGACGACGAGGCGATCCAGGGCGGCTTCGGCCGCTTCCGCGGCTCGAGCGTCTGCCTGATCGGACACGAGAAAGGCTCGAGCACCGAGGAGCGCATCAAGCACAACTTCGGCATGGCGAAGCCCGAAGGCTACCGCAAGGCGGTGCGGCTGATGGAGATGGCCGATCGCTTCGAGATACCGGTGATCTCGCTCATCGACACGGCCGGCGCCTATCCGGGCATCGGCGCTGAGGAGCGCGGCCAGGCCGAGGCGATCGCGCGCTCGACCGCGGCGTGTCTCACGCTCGGCGTGCCCAATGTGGCGCTGATCATCGGCGAAGGCGGCTCGGGTGGCGCCATCGCCATCGCCACGGCCAACGTGGTGCTGATGATGGAGCACTCGATCTACAGCGTGATCTCGCCGGAGGGCGCGGCCTCGATCCTGTGGCGCGATACCACCAAGGCCCAGGAGGCGGCCACCAACATGAAGATCACGGCGCCGGACCTCGTGCGCTTCGGCATCGTCGACGGGATTGTGGCGGAGCCCGCGGGGGGCGCCCATCGCCACCCAGAGGCGGCGATTGCGGCGGCCGGCGAGGCCATCGCGGGGGCGCTGGACGGCTTGCACGGCCTGTCGCGCCAGGAAATACGGGCCCGGCGAGAACAAAAATTCCTCGCAATTGGTCGGAATCTATAGGGGAATTCGGAGGATTCGGGGCGACGGATCCATCCACCATAACGCGGGTCCTTCCGCCCCGGTCGCTTGCGGTAACCCCTCGTCAAGGGTAACGCTTTAGCAATGATGGTGGTCTTCCCAGTGGGGCTCAGGAGTGTCGCGTTGAGCCGGTCCATCCTCTCTCTCGCCCGTGCCGCGGCCGTCGCCGCGAGTGCCGGGCTTTTGCTTTCCGCGTGCGTCGCCGACTCCGTCGGCGTGTCCAACAGTGGCGCCAAGCACCTGGCGCCCCTCTCGGCGCAGACGGTGGCGCTGCTCGAGGAAAAGGGGATGGACAAGCAGTCCCCGATCCTTCTGCGCATCTACAAGGAGGAGGCGGAGCTCCAGGTCTGGAAGCAGACGCGGGAAGGGCGCTACGCCCATCTCAAGACTTACCCCATCTGCCGCTGGTCGGGCGAGCTCGGGCCCAAGGTCAAGGAAGGCGACCGGCAGGCGCCGGAAGGCTTCTACGCCATCACGCCCGAGCTGATGAACCCGCACTCGAACTATCACCTCGCCTTCAACCTCGGCTTCCCCAACGCCTTCGACCAATCGCTCGGGCGCACCGGCGCCTTCCTGATGGTCCACGGCGACTGCTCGTCGCGCGGCTGCTACGCCATGACCGACGAGCAGATCCAGGAGATCTTCGCGCTCGCCCGCGAAGCCTTCGACGGCGGCCAGCTCGCCTTCCAGGTGCAGGCGCTTCCGTTCCACATGACGGCGCAGAACCTCGCCAGCCACCGCAACAGCCCGCATCTCTCCTTCTGGCGCATGCTCAAGGAAGGTAGTGACCAATTCGAGGTGAGCGGGTTGGAGCCGAAGATCGACGTGTGCGGCCAGCGCTACGTGTTCAACGGAATCCCGCACGACATGTCCAAGGTGTTCAATCCGATGCGGGCGTGTCCCGCCTACGACATCCCGGCGGAGATCGCGTCGGCGGTGCGGGCGAAGCGGCAGAATGACGAGCGCGAGTTCGCGGTGCTCGAATCCCGCAACGTTCCGACGCTGCCGGTACGCACCGGCCGCGACGGCGGCACCAACCCGGCGTTCGCTTCGCGGCTGCAGCCACAGAATTGGTTCACGGGCTACGACGGCCAGCGCATTGTGGCGCAACCGACGACCCGGGAAGGCGAAGGCTCGACGGGAACCGCCGCGCCGGTGAACGAGGCGCAGCCGAACCAGACGCCGGTGTTCGCGTCGGCCTCCAATTGGGGATCGAGCCTCTCGATCCGGCGCCTGCTCGGTTTCGACGACGAGCCGCGCGCCACCACGCCGCTGGCCGCGAAGGACGTCCCGCTACCGCCGCGGCGTCCCGCCGTCGCCTCCAAGTCGCAGAGCGCGCGCGCCAACGGCCGCGCGCCGAAGCCCGCGCCGCGGGATGAGGACGAAGACGAGCAGGCGAAAGCCAACATGCGCGGCGCGCAGCCGATCCGCCAGCACGGCGGCTTTTCATCCTTCCAGCAGAACTGAGCTAGAGCGCGCGTTACGGCGCGCGACGACGGCCGCTCTACTTAAGAGAAGCGGCCGTGGCAGTGCTTGTACTTCTTGCCCGAGCCGCACGGGCACACTTCGTTGCGGCCGACCTTGCCCCACGTCGCCGGGTTCTTGGGATCGCGCTTGGCCGCGGTCTTGCCGCCGTTGCCGTTGCCGGCGAGCGCGAGCTCGTCCTCGCCGGTGAGCGGATTAACGTGGTGCGCCTGCATGGGCGGCAGATCGGTCGCCGTCGGCGGCGACTGCACAATTTCGACCCGCATGAGCTGGGCGGCCACCGCTTCGCGCAGGCGCTCCAGCATGGTCTCGAACAGCGTGAAGGCCTCTGACTTGTATTCATTGAGCGGATCGCGCTGGGCGTAGCCGCGAAAGCCGATCACGTGGCGCAGGTGCTCGAGCGTGACGAGGTGCTCGCGCCACAAGTGGTCGAGGGTCTGCAACAGGAGCGACTTCTCGACGTAGCGCATGATCTCGCCGCCGTACTTCGCGGCCTTGGCGGCCATGAACTCATCGGCGGCGCGCAGGATGCGCTCGCGCACCTCCTCGTCCGCGATGCCTTCTTCCTTGGCCCACGCCTCGATCGGCAGATCGAGCGCGAGCACGTTGTGGATCGCCTCCTTGAGGCCGGCCGCGTCCCACTGCTCGGGATAGGCGTTCTCCGGGATGTGCTTGGCGACCAGCTCATCGATCACCGAGTGGCGCATGTCGGTGACGGTGGTGGAGACGTCCTGCTCGCGCATCAGCTCGATGCGCTGCTCGAACACGACCTTGCGCTGATCGTTCATCACGTCGTCGTACTTGAGCAGGTTCTTGCGGATGTCGAAGTTGCGCGCCTCGACCTTCTGCTGCGCCTTCTCCAGCGCCTTGTTGATCCAGGGATGGACGATGGCCTCGCCGTCCTTGAGGCCGAGCTTCTGCAGCATGCCGCCGAGCTGATCGGAGGCGAAGATGCGCATCAGGTCGTCTTCCAGCGAAAGGAAGAACTTGGAGCGGCCGGGGTCGCCCTGGCGGCCGGAACGGCCGCGCAGCTGGTTGTCGATGCGCCGCGCCTCGTGGCGCTCGGTGCCGACCACGCATAGGCCGCCGGCGGCGATTGCCTTGTCCTTCAGGCGCTGGACCGATTCGCGAATGTCCTTCTCGCGAGCGGCGCGCTGCGACCCCGCTTCCATGTCGCCGAGCTCCCGGCGGATGCGCATGTCGGGATTGCCGCCGAGCTGGATGTCGGTGCCGCGGCCGGCCATGTTGGTGGCGATGGTGATCGCCCCCGGAACACCGGCCTGGGCGATGATG
>DATNNN010000075.1:0-2329 GCA_035601815.1 Xanthobacteraceae bacterium
TGCCAGCCGCTCGACGGCGTCGCGGAAGCTCAACCCTTCGGTCTCCATGAGGAAGCGGAACTGGTCGCCGTGCTTTCCGCTGGAGAAGCAGTGATAGAAGCCCTTCTGGTCGTTGACGAAGAACGACGGCGTCTTCTCCGGGTTGAACGGCGAGAGGCCGCGCCACTCCCGCCCCGCCTTCTTCAGGGTGACGCGCCGGCGCACCACTTCCGACACCGGCAAGCGGGCGCGGATCTCGTCGAGGAACGATTGCGGGTAGCGCATGAGTCGGAGCCTAGGCCTCAGTCATATAGAGCGTGCGCAGACGGCGCCCAGATGGCGGGGGCTTCTCCCGGTTATCCACAGGGCTTCGCAGCGGTTGACAACTTATATACGCTTGTATATACATGATCTCTGCCGTTGGAGCGACCCATGCATGAATTCGTGCCCCTAAAGGAGTGCGCTTTCGATCATGACCAACGGAAGTCCCTCTATCCCCGACCGCATCCGCGCCGTCGAATGGGACGAGAAGAAACGCCTTCTCATCCTGCGGGAGCGCCGCATCGACTTCATCGAGGCGGCGAAAATCCTGTTCGATCGAGTCTACGAGTATCAATCCGACCGCAAGGGCGAAACGCGGTTCGTCGCGATCGGACCGCTCGAAGACAGAACGCTAGTCGCCGTGGTTTACACCATTCGCGGAGCGAAGTTTCGCGTCATCACCGCCAGACGGGCAACGTCCAATGAGCAACGTGCGTACCTACACGCTCTCGCAGCTCCGCCGGATGAAAGGGCGGACTGATTGGAAGCGTCTGCGCGAAATGACCGACGAGGAGATCGAGAAGTCGATCGCCAACGATCCGGATTGGGCGGAGTTCAAAGATATCGACTGGTCGAAGGCTGAAGTCGTCTATCCGGCGAAAAAGACGGCAATCTCCATCCGCGTCGACGAGGATGTGCTCGATTTCTTCAAGCGCGGCGGCGCCGGCTATCAGCGCCGCATCAACGCGGTGCTGCGCTCGTTCATGCGCGAGAAGGCGAAGAAGAAGCGCGCTTAATTGTCATTCCGGGGCGCGGGCGAAGCCCGCGAGCCCGAAATCCATAGTCCCTGCGCCGAATATAAACCGGGGTTATGGATTCCAGGCCCGGCCCTTCGGGCCGTCCCGGAATGACGGCCTCCTCACCTAGAGCCCATCAATGAACGCCACCATCCGCGCCCGCATGGCCTTGTCCGGCAGCTTGCCGCGGCCGGCGCCGAGGTTGTCCACCATGTGCTCGGCCTTGGAGGTGGCGGGGATGACGGCGGTCACCGCTTCGTTGGCGATCAGGTACTTCAAAAAGAACTGCCCCCACGTGGCGGCGTCGAACTCCGCCGCCCAGTCGGGCAGCGCCTTTCCGCGCACCAGGCGGAACAGCCCGCCGGTGCCGAGCGGCTCGTTGATGAGCACGGCCGCGCCCGCGTCCTTGGCCGCCGGCAGCACGCGCTTCTCCGCCTCGCGGTCGGCGATCGAGTAGTTGACCTGGACGAAATCGGGCTTCTCGCGCGCCACCACCGCGGCGACTGCGCCATGGTCGCCGTTGAACGAGGTGGTGATGCCGATGTAGCGGCAGATGCCCGCCGCCTTCCATTCGCGGAACAGGCCGAGATCGGTGTTCGGGTCGCGCACGTTGTGCAGCTGCTCAAGGTCGATTTTCTGCGTGCGCAGGCGACGCCGGCCCTGCTCCATCTCGGCGATGGAGGCGGCGCGGTCGCGCACGGCGATCTTGGTGGCGAGGAAAACCTTGTCGCGCAGGCGCGCCGCGTCGACGACATCGCCGACCACGCCCTCCGAGCTGCCGTAGGCGGCGGCGGTATCGATAAGCTTGGCCCCGCCGGCGACGAGCGCCTCGATCACCTTGCGCACCTCCGCGCGCTTCCCCGCGTCGTCGCCCACGTTGAATACCCTGGCAGTGCCGAGGCCCACCACCGGCAGCATCTCGCCCGAATGCGGGATCGGCCGGGTGAGGATCGCGGCCTGCGCCTCGGCCGACGCGCCAACCAGCGCGCCCGCGGCGGCTCCGACGCCGAGGGCCATCACCTGGCGCCGGGAAAGAGCGGGCATCTCGTGCTCGTGCATGTGCGCCTCCTGTGACGAAGCCAAACTAGCGCCAGCGCCGCCTCTTCACCATCCCGGCCGGCGTGCGACACTCGGCCGACAGGGAGGAACGCATGGACATTCCGAACGGCTTTCGGCCGATGGGCGAGCTTCGCACCAGTCCTTTTCTCGATCGCGTCGGCCCCTTCTATTTCCGGCGGCAGGACCGCGAGCTGACGCTCGGCGTGCGCGTCGGCGAAATCCACGCCAACGCG
>DATNNN010000076.1:0-3111 GCA_035601815.1 Xanthobacteraceae bacterium
GCTCGGCAAGATGGCGGTCGAGCGGCCGCACTTCGTGGCGGCGGCGACGCAGGCGGTGGGGGCGCTGATTCCGGTCGCCGGCGGCGTGCTCGTCAAGAACGCGGCGGGCGCCGTGGTCGGCGCCGTCGGCGTGTCGGGCGACACGTCGGACAACGACGAGGCGGCGGCGCTCGCCGGCATCGCCGCCGCCAAGCTCGTGGGCGACGGCGGCGCGGGCTGACACACTCGCCCCCAGGCGAGCCCGGCGATGACTGTAACAATTCGTGATCAGGAATGTATTGCTATTGGATGTGGAAAGGACTATATTCCAGCAATCCCGCTCTCCCAAGGGCGCTTCTAGAGGCGATCTAGCGGCGGAGCGGGCTGCGGCCCCGCGGATGCGTCTTAAGCAAGCGCGTTCTCAGGAGGCCCCAGGTCACCGTCCGCCGGCACTAAAACCGGCTGCCTTCAATGGCTGCACGGGGACCGGCGAACGGGGGAGAACCCCGGGATAAGGGCCGCTTACGAGCGTTCCGCCGGATCCACGGAAGTTACGGTCCCGGGGACAGAAACGCCGCGCGCGGGTGCCCGAAAGGTGCTCCGCTACTACCAACCTGGTCTCCGGTGAAATTCCGGAGACCGCGCCGGAACGGCGCCCGCGCCCCCTTTCTGTCAGGGGGAAACGGAAGGGAAGGAAACATGCCTCGGGGCGAACCGCCCGCGAGAACGAGAACGGCTGTTTGAAAATGTGAACCCTACTCCGCCGCCTGCAGCGCCGCCGTCTTCTCCACCCGCGCGGCGCAGAACTTGAACTCGGGAATCTTGCCGAGCGGATCGAGCGCCGGATTGGTGAGAATGTTTGCCGCCGCCTCCACGAACGCGAACGGAATGAAGATCACGCCGTCCGGCACCGCGTCGTCCTGGCGCGTGGCGAGCTCGATCGTGCCGCGCCGGGTCGACACGCGCACCGTGTCGCCCGGCTTGATGCCGAGCCGCACGATATCGCCGCGCGACAGCGACGCCACCGCGGCGGGCTCGAGCGCGTCCAGCGTCGCCGACCTCCGCGTCATCGCGCCGGTGTGCCAGTGCTCGAGCTGACGGCCGGTGGTCAGGATCATGGGATATTCCGCGTCCGGCACTTCGTCGGGCGGCGTGAGCTTCGCCGCCACGAGCTTGCCGACGCCGCCCGGCCGCGGGAAGCCGTCGCCGAACACCACGTCAAGCCCCGGCTTGTCCGGCGTCGGCGCGGGATAGGTGACGGCGCTCTCCGCTTCGAGCCGGTCCCAGGAAATGTTTTCAAGTGACGGCATCATCGACGCCATCTCGGTGTAGATCTCGCTCGGATGCTTGTAGTTCCAGCCGAGCCCTATGCGCCGGGCGATCTCCTGGATGATCCACCAGTCGACCTTGGCCTCGCCCGGCAGCGGCAGCGCTTGGCGGCCCATCTGCACCTGGCGGTTGGTGTTGGTGACGGTGCCGTCCTTCTCCGGCCACGCCGACGCCGGCAGGATTACGTCGGCGTAGACCGCGGTCTCGGTGAGGAAGAGGTCCTGCACCACCAGGTGATCGAGGTGGGCGAGCGCCTCGCGCACGTGATTGAGGTCGGGATCGGACATCGCCGGGTTTTCGCCCATGATGTACATGCCCTTGATCGCGTCGGCGTGGACCGCGTCCATGATCTCGACCACGGTGAGCCCGCGCTTGGGATCAAGCGTGGTTCCCCACGCGCTTTCGTACTTGGCGCGCGTCTCGGGGTTCTCCACCGACTTGTAGTCGGGGAAGAACATGGGGATGAGCCCGGCGTCGGAGGCGCCCTGCACGTTGTTCTGGCCGCGCAGCGGGTGCAGCCCCGTTCCCGGCCGGCCGACGTGGCCGCAGATCAAGGCGAGCGCGATCAGGCAGCGGGCGTTGTCGGTGCCGTGGGTGTGCTGCGAAATGCCCATACCCCAGAAGATGATGGCGCGCTCGGCGCGGGCGTAGGTACGCGCCACGGTGCGCAGCGTCTCGGCGGGGATGCCGCAGACCGGCGCCATCTTCTCGGGCGTGAACGCCTTCACGTGCTCCGCCAGCTCGGCGAAGCCCTCGGTGAAGGTCTGCACATACTGCCGGTCATAAAGCTGCTCGCCGATGATGACATTGAGCATGGCGTTGAGCATGGCGACGTCGGTGGCGGACGTGAACTCCAGCATGTGGGTGGCGTGGCGCTTCAGTGCCTGTCCGCGCGGGTCCATGACGATGAGCTTGGCGCCGCGTTTCGCCGCCTGCTTGAAGAAGGTGGCGGCCACTGGATGATTCTCGGTGGGGTTGGCGCCGATCACGACCATCACATCGGAGTTCTTGCACTCGTTGAAGGTGGCGGTGACGGCGGCAGAGCCGAGGCCTTCGAGCAACGCCGCCACCGACGACGCGTGGCAGAGGCGCGTGCAGTGATCGACGTTGTTGGTGCCGAAGCCGGTGCGCACGAGCTTCTGGAACAGATAAGCCTCTTCGTTCGACCCCTTGGCCGAGCCGAAGCCGGCGAGCGCCTTTGACCCGTACGTGTCGCGGATCTTCTTCAGGCCGCCGGCCGCGGCGGCGAGCGCTTCCTCCCACGTCGCCGGCCGGAAGTGCGTCCACGGGTTCGCCGGGTCGATGACCTCGTGCGCGACTTTGGGGACGCCTTCCTTGCGGATCATCGGCCGGGTGAGGCGCTCGGCATTGTGCACGTAGTCGAAGCCGAAGCGGCCCTTGACGCACAGGCGATTCTCGTTCGCCGGCCCGTCGTGGCCGCTGACGTAGAGCAGCTTGTCGTCCTTGATCTGGTAGGTGAGCTGGCAGCCGACGCCGCAATAGGGACAGACCGAGTCGACGCTGCGGTCGGGAAACCCGGTGCGCACGTTCTCGGCGTTCACCACCGTCGCCGGCATCAGCGCGCCGGTGGGGCAGGCCTGCACGCACTCGCCGCAGGCGACGCAGGTGGAGGCGCCCATGGGATCGTCGAAGTCGAAGACGATCTTCTCGTGGATGCCGCGGCCGGCCATACCGATCACGTCGTTGACCTGCACCTCGCGGCAGGCGCGCACACAGAGATTGCAGTGGATGCAGGCGTCCAGATTCACCGCCATGGCCGGATGGCTGCGGTCGGGCGCGGGC
>DATNNN010000077.1:0-13708 GCA_035601815.1 Xanthobacteraceae bacterium
TGCCGTGGTTGATTTCATCTCGCTGCACGTGGCCGGCTGGAACTGGTATGTCTTTAACCTCGCCGATACGGCGGTCGTTGCCGGGGTCGTGGGGCTCCTGTACGATGCGGCCTTCGGTAGCGCCACGAAATCGCCGCCATCGGCCTCAACGTGAGGGCCCCGGGACCCCGAATCCCGCACTCGCCACAAGGAACTCGGAATGCCGGCTCAGCGCCTTATGAAACTCGGCCTCGTGCCGCTCGCCGTCGCGGCCCTGCTCGCCGGCGTGCTGGCCGCCTCTGCCCAGGAGGAGCCGACGGCGTTGCAGAGCGTGCTGGGCAAACTCGGCATCCTGGAAATTCCCTCGGACGACGCGCCCGAATACCGGGAGCGTCCGCCGCTGGTCGTGCCGCCCGCCGTCCAGTTGCCGACGCCGCGCAATCCCGAGGACATCGCCAGGCAGTTTCCCGAGTGGCCCAAGGACCAGGACCTCGAACGCAGGCGCAAGGCGGCCGCGCTCAAGAAGCGAGGCGTGTCATCTTCGGTGATCGACGCCGACTTCTTCAGCGGCCGCCTGCTGTCTCGCAACGAACTCAATCGTGGCACCAAGAAAGATGCAGACACCGGCGTCTCGTCCAACACCGCCGGCGCCGAGCTGGCTGCCGGCAAGGAGCGCTATTCCCCGTACGAGCTCGGCTTCAAGGGCTGGTTCGTGAAAGAGAAGCCCATCGTCTTCACCGAGGAGCCGGTGCGCCAGCGTCTCACCGAGCCGCCGACCGGCTACCGCACGCCGTCGTTCAATGCGCCGTATGGCATGGTTGAGAGTAAGCAGAACAATCGTATCGGCAGCGTCTTCGATCGACTCGATGCCGGCGCCGCGGGCCGGTGAGCGCGCGCCGACGTTTCACGCTGCCGGCGTTCGTATGACGGTTGGGAACGGCCCGTGTATTTCAGGATCGTGATCGGCATGGTCGCCGCCCTCACTGCCGCCGGAACCGCAGCCCTGCAGACGCCGCGCGCGAGTGCGCTTGAGTCCACCGGCCCTGCGGTGAGCGAGTTTACGCTCGCCAACGGACTGAAGGTCGTCGTCATCCCCGACCGCCGCACGCCCGTAGTCACCCACATGATCTGGTACCGCGTCGGCTCCGCCGATGAGACGCCAGGCAGATCCGGTCTCGCCCACTTCCTCGAGCACCTGATGTTCAAGGGCACGGCGAAGAATCCCGCCGGCCGCTTCTCCCAGGTGCTCGCCGAGCTCGGCGGCCAGGAGAACGCCTTCACCAGCCAGGACTACACGGCGTATTTCCAGCGGGTGGTGCGCGAAAATCTCGAGACCGTGATGGCCTTCGAAGCGGACCGCATGACCGGCCTCGTTTTATCCGACGCCGGTGTGCTTTCCGAGCGCGACGTGGTGCTCGAGGAGCGCCGCATGCGCACCGACAACGATCCGAGCGCCCAGCTCTACGAGGCTGCCCAGGCCGCGCTTTACACCAACCATCCCTATGGCCGGCCGGTGATCGGCTGGGAGCATGAGATCCGCCAGCTTGATCGCGAGCAGGCGCTTGCTTTCTACCGCCGCTTCTATGCGCCGGAGAACGCGGTGCTGGTCCTCGCCGGCGATGTGGACGCCGCCGACGTGCGCGCGCTCGCCGAGAAGACCTACGGAAAAGTTGCTCGCGGCGTGACCGCGACCGAGCGGGCCCGACCGGTGGAGCCGGAGCCGCGCGCCCACCGCCGCGTGACGCTTGCCGACGCCCGCGTGCAGCAACCGAGCTTCAGCCGCTACTATCTCGTGCCGTCGCAAACCACGGCGAAGCCCGGCGAAGCCGAGGCGCTCGACGTGCTCGCCCATCTACTTGGCTCGGGCACGTTGTCGCGGCTCTACCGGGCGCTGGTGGTCGAACAGGGCATCGCGGCCGGCGCCGGCGCCTGGTACATGGGCACGGCACTGGACGCCTCCCGCTTCGGCATCCACGCCTCGCCGCGGCCCGACGTCTCGCTGGAGGCGCTGGAAGCCGCCGCCGACGCGGTGATCGCCGAGGTTGCCTTGAACGGCGTCACCGAATCCGAGCTTTCCCGCGCCAAGACCCGGCTCATCGCCGATGCCGTCTACGCCCAGGACAACCAAGCGACGCTCGCCCGCATCTACGGCGCCGCCCTGATGACTGGGCTCAGCGTCGAGAAGGTGACATCCTATCCGGAACGCGTCCGCGCGGTCTCCGCCGCGGACGTGCGCGCTGCCGCCGCCACTTGGCTCGAGCTTCGCCGCGCCGTCACCGCCTATCTGGTCAAGCCGCCGGCTCCGCCGGAGAAGCGCTCGTGATCCGGCTCGCCATCGCCGCCGCCATGTCGCTCGCCCTCGTCTCGAACCCGACCGCGTCCCGTGCCGCCAACGTCGAGCGGATGACGACGCCGCTCGGCCTTGAAATATGGTTCGTGCGCGACGACACACTGCCCATGCTGTCGGTGGAGTACGCCTTTCGCGGCGGCGCCGCCCAGGACCCCGCGGCCAGGCCCGGCGTCGCCAACATGGTGGCCGGTCTCCTCGACGAAGGCGCCGGGCCGCTCGACGCCCGCGCCTTTCACGAGCGGCTCGAGGCGCGCGCGATCACGCTGCATTTCAGCGCCGATCGCGACACCATGCGCGGGTCGATCCGCACCCTGAGCGAGCATCGCGCCGAGGCCTTCGAGCTCGCCCGCCTCGCGCTCGCCGCGCCGCGTTTCGATACCGAAGCGGTGGAGCGTATACGGGCGGCGCTGCTGGCGGGCCTGCGCCGCCGCGCCACCAGTCCCAACGACATTGCATCCCGGCGCTGGTCAGAGCTGGCCTTCCCCGGCCACCCCTACGGCCGGCCGGTGGAAGGGACGCTCGACTCGGTGCCCCAGGTCTCGTCGGAAGATCTGCGCGCCTTCGCCCGCAGGAATTTCGCCCGCTCCAATCTCAAGATCGCCGCGGTGGGATCGATCGATGCCAAGGATCTCGCCGCCCTCGTCGACAAGCTGTTCGGCGGGCTGCCGGAGAAGGCGGAGCTCGCCGCCGTGGCCGACGCCACGCCGCAGACCGGCGTGCGCGAGGTGGTCGAGCTCAACGTGCCGCAGACGGTGATTCTGTTCGGCGGCGCCGGCTTGAAGCGCGCCGATCCTGATTTCATTCCCGCCTACGTATTGAACCATATCCTCGGCGGCGGCACCTTCACCTCGCGCCTCTACCGCGAGGTGCGCGAGAAGCGTGGGCTCGCCTATTCGGTATCGAGCTATCTGGCGCCCTACGATCACGCCGGGCTCTTTCTCGGCAGCGTCTCGACCCGCAACGACCGGGCGCAACAGTCGCTCGATATCATCGTCGAGGAGATTCGCCGCATCGCTGCCGAGGGTCCCACCGCCGACGAGCTCGCCAAGGCGAAGAGCTTCCTGATCGGCTCCTACGCGCTGCGATTCGATACCTCCGGCAAAATCGCGGGCCAGCTCCTGAGCCTGCAACTCGAGAATCTCGACGTCGACTATCTCGATAAGCGCAAGGCGCTGATCGAAGGGGTAACGGATGCCGATATTCGCCGCGCTGCAAAACGGTTTCTCGCCGACGCCCGGCTTTTGGTGCTGATGGTGGGCCGCCCGGCCGGCGTCGTTTCCGGTGTGAACGGCGGGTAGAAGCGGATTTCGTCCCGGTCGCCAACGCTGCTATACATTCGGGCGAACGGAATGCGGCAGAGGAGCGGGGCCATGGGGAACTGGCTGGTTGGACCGGTCGTGCGGGCGCGAGCGGGTCTCGGCCTCATGATTGCGGCAAGCGCGCTTACGGCATGCGCCTCGCTCGAGAGCGTGCTCGGTCCGCTCGGCACCCCCTTCCAGCAAAAGCCCGAACCACCGCAGCAGCAAAGCGACGTCGACTGTCCGCAGACCACGATTCGCACCGGCGCCTCCACCTGGCAGCTGCCGGCCGGCGTCTCGGCGCCGAACGTTCGCTACCAGGCGTCGCTCGGCCAGATCGACCGCGAGTGCGCGCTGCTAGGGCAGACGGTGACCGCCAAGGTCGGCGTCGAGGGCCGCCTGCTCGTCGGCCCCAAGGGCGGCCCGGGCAGGGTCAGCGTGCCGATTCGCATCGCGCTTGTGCAGGAAGGCCCGCAGCCGAAGTCGCTGTGGACGAAATTCTATTCGGTGCCGGTCGAGGTGCCCTCCGGGCAGAGCCAGGTCACCTTTGCCCAGGTCGAGGACGATCTCACCTTTCCGCTGCCGCCCGACCGCAACATGTCGCGCTACGTGATCTACGTGGGCTTCGATCCCAAGGGCGAGCCGGCTCGGCCGCCAGCCAAAGGCAAAGCCAAGCCCAAGGCCCCGCCGCAGGCCAAGGCCAAAGCCAAGGGATCGCCGCCGCCGCCCGCTTCGGCGCCGGCGCCGCAACCCGGCTTCGCCCCGCCGCCCAACTCGTTCGAGCCGCCGCCCCCGGCGCGATAGCCTAAGAAAGCGAAATGGCCGGGACGGGCCCGGCCATGACGCGTGCTCGGCAGCAGAGATGCCGCTTTAGTCGAGCCGCGCCTTCACGTCGCGGATTGCGGTTTCCAGCAGCCCTTCGGCGGTCTTGCCCTTCACCGTGTCGGCGAGGATCTTCTCTGCCGCCTTGACCGCGGCGTCGGCCGCGGCCGCGCGCACGTCGGCGAGCGCCTGGGTCTCGGCCTGGGCGATCTTGCCCTCGGCCATCTTTGTGCGCCGGGCGACGAATTCCTCGATGCGCTTCTTGGCCTCGACGGCGATCTCGGCCGCCTCGCTCTTGGCAAGCTCCAGGATGGCGGCGGCCTCGGATTCGGCCTCCCTGGCCTTGCGGCGATATTCTTCGAGCAGGGCCTCCGCCTCCTCGCGCAGGCGCCGGGCTTCATCGAGCTCGGCGGCGATGCGCTTGGAGCGGTCGTCGAGGGCGCCTACCAGCGAGCGGTGCGCGCCTACCCGCCACAACAGGGCGATGAAGATCACGAAGGCGATCGCGACCCAGAACTCGGCCTCGTAGAGGTACGTCACCTATCGCTCCTCAATGCAGCGCCTGGTCGACGGCCCGCTCGAGCGCCGGCTTGGCCGCCGGCGCGCCGATCAGACGCTCGACGATGGCGCCCGCGGTCTCGAGCGCGATGCCGCGCACCTCGCGCATGGCGGCGGACTTCACCGCCTCGATCTTCTCTTCGGCCTCGGCGATCTTCTTGTTGAGCGCCTCCTCGAGCCCGTGGCGGCGGGCCTCGGTCTCGGCGGCCAGCTTCTTCTGGGTTTCCGCCGCCATGGCCTGGGCCCGGGCGCGAGCTTCCGCCAGCGCCTTCTCATAGGCGACGAGCGCCGCCTCGCTCTCGCCCTTCAATTTGCCCGCCGCCGTCAGGTCTTCGCTGACACGGTTCTTGCGCGTGGCGATGATCCGCGCCACGCGCGGCAGCGCCACCCACGAGAGCAGGAAATAGAGGAGCGCGAACGCGATCGCGAACCACAGAAGCTGCGAGCCGAAATGCTCCTTGGCGAACGGCGGGAACGGTCCTTTGTGCCCGCCCGGAGCCTCGGTACGCGCGCCGGTAGAAACCGCCATCGGACGTCAGACGGCGAAGAGCAGCAGCATCGCGATCACGAGCGAAAAGATCGCGAGCGCCTCGGTCACTGCGAAGCCGAAGATCAGCCGGGTGAACTGGCCGTCGGCGGCCGAAGGATTGCGGATGGCGGCGGCGAGGTAGTTGCCGAAGATGGTGCCCACGCCGACGCCCGCGCCGCCCATGCCGATGCAGGCGAGGCCGGCGCCGATGTATTTCGCGAAAGTCGGATCCATTGGTTGCTCCTTCAGGTGTGTGGGCCGTCAGTGGCCCGGGTGAAGTGCGTCGTTCAGGTAAATCGAGGTAAGGAGGGCGAACACGTAGGCTTGCAAGAAGGCCACGAGGAACTCAAGCGCCGTCAGCGCCACCGTCATGGTGAGCGGCAGGATGCCCACGAGGAAGCCGAAGACGCCGAGGCCGGTGGCGAGCATGCCGATGAAGCTGGCGAAGACCTTGAGCGTGATGTGGCCGGCCAGCATGTTGGCAAACAGCCGCATCGAGTGTGACAGCGGCCGCGACAGGAAGGAGATGATCTCGATCAGTGTTACCAGCGGCAGGATGAAGATGGGTATCCCGCTCGGCACGAAGATCTTGAAGAAGCGAAAGCCGTGCTTGGCGATGCCATAGCCGATGACGGTGAAGAACACGATCAGCGCCAGCGTCGCCGTGATCACGAGATGGCTGGTGACGGTGAAGAAGCCGGGGATAAGGCCGAAGAGGTTCAGCACCAGGATGAAGCTGAATAGCGCAAACACCAGCGGGAAGAAGCGCATGCCCTCCTCGCCCGCGCCCTGGCGCAGCATGTCGGCGACGAAGTCGTAGATCATCTCGACCAGCGATTGGCTGCGGCCCGGCACGTTGCCGGCGCCCGCGGTCACCAGCACCATGCCGCCGATGATGATCGCGACCGCGGCGAACATGAACAGTGCCGAGTTGGTGAAGGCGATTTCGACCCCGCCGATGTGGCCGAGGACGAAGAGCTTCTTGATCTCGAACTGGTGGATCGGGTCCATTACTTCTCGTCCGGTATCTTCGCCGGCGCCACAAGGCCGGCCGAGCGCAGTACGTTCAGGGTTCCGCCGACGAACCCGAGGAGCATGAAGATCATCAGTCCCCACGGCCGATAGCCGGTCAGCCAGTCGACACCCCAGCCGATGACGCCGCCCACGATCACGCCCGCCACGAGCTCGCTCGACATGCGCAAGCCCTTGGCAAGACCGGCGGCGTCGCCCTTCGGCCCGGGATTTTTTTCGCTAACCTGCGGTGGTGCAGGCGTCAATGCGTCGAGTTCGCGCGTAAGGCGGCCGAGGCGGGCGGCGAGAGCCGGATCGTCGACGCCCTCGGCCGGTCGGCTGTCGGAAGCGCGCCTGGCCATCGCAAACCCTTGTAATGCTTGAAGTTGCGCGGACCATAAAGACCGCCCCTGGTCTAGTCAAGAAACGGCCCGGCGGAAGCTCCGGGCCGTGCCGGCGAAATTGAAAGTGGAAACGCCTAGCTCGCCTCGCGGAAACTCTGGGCGGTGACAAGGTCGACCGAGACGAGCTGCGACACCCCGAGCTCGGCCATGGTGACGCCGAACAGGCGGCTCATGCGGCTCATGGTGATCGGGTTGTGGGTCACCACGACGAATCGCGTCTTGGTCATGCCGCCCATCTCGTCGAGCATGTTGCAGAAGCGCTCGACGTTGGCGTCGTCGAGCGGCGCGTCGACCTCGTCGAGCACGCAGATCGGCGCCGGATTGGTGAGGAACACGGCGAAGATGAGCGCAAGCGCGGTCAGCGCCTGCTCGCCGCCGGAGAGCAGCGACAGGGTCTGCGACTTCTTGCCGGGCGGGCGCGCCACGATATCGAGGCCGGCTTCCAGCGGGTCCTCGGAGTTGGTGAGGATGAGCTCGGCCTGGCCGCCGCCGAACAGCGTCTTGAACAGCTTCTTGAAGTGGTCATTGACCACCGCGAAGGACGCGACGAGGCGGGCGCGGGCCTCGCGGTCGAGGCTGTTGATGCCCTGGCGCAGGCGCTTGATCGCTTCCACGAGATCGTCGCGCTCGGTGGTGAGCTTCTGGTGCTGGGCGTCGATTTCCTGCAGCTCCTCCTCGGCGCGCAGGTTCACCGCGCCCAGCCGCTCGCGTTCCTGCTCGAGGCGCTCCAGGCGCGCCTCGATCGCCGCCTGGTCGGGCGTCTCGTCCTCTTCGGCGAACAATTCCTGCAGCCGCGTCTCGTCGGGGGGCGCGTTCAGGGCCTCGGTCACCTCGCGCAGGAGCTCGGCGCGGCGCTCGCGGGCGGCTTCGAGGCGCGCCTCGGCGCGGGCGGCCTCGCTCCTGACCTCGGAAAGCGCTTCGCCGGCCTCGCGCACGGCCCGGTCGGCCTCGGCGAGCGCGTTCTCAGCCTCCGCCAGGCGGTCGGCGGCGGCGCGCCGCTCGGCCTCGGCGGCGGTGAATTCGGTCATCAGGGCCTGGCGTTGCTCGACGAAGGCGGCGGGCGCGGCGTCCAGGCTCGCGCGCTCGGTGCGGGTCTCGGCGAGCCGCTCCTCCAGCGATTGAATGCGGGCGTTGGCGCCTCCGGCGCGCTCCTGCCAGGCGGCGCGCTCAGTGGCGATGGCGGTCAAGCGATGGCTGCGGTTGGTCTGCTCGCGCTCGAGCCCGTCGAACGCGGCCTTGGCGGCGGCATAGGCGGCGCGGTCCTCGGTGAGCCGGCCGCGGATCGCCTCGAGCTCGGCCTCCCGCGCGGCGGCATCGCTGAGCGTCGCGAGCGACTCTTCGGCGTAGCGGCGCGCTCCGTCGGCCTCGGCGCGATTGGCGGAGAGAAGCGCACGCGTTTCTTGAATGGCGGTAAGGCGGGCGGTGCGCTCGCCCGTCTTCTGCTCGGTCTCGCGCAAGGCAGCGCGCGCCGCCTCGAGCGCGGCCTGGGCCGCACGCAGGGCATTGCGCGCCTCGGTCTCGTCGGTCTCGGCGGTCTTGACCTCGGCCTCGGCCTGTTCCGCCCCTTCGGTGAGGCGGCGCACGTCGGCCCGCGCAATCTCAATCTCGCGGTCGATCTCGGCGAGGCGATTGCGCGCGGCGAGCTTGCGGCCGGCGGCGGTCTCCGCGTCGGCGGTGATGACGAAGCCGTCCCAGCGCCAGAGATCCCCCTCGCGCGACACCAGGCGCTGACCGGGCTTGAGCTCGTTCTTCATGCGCGGCCCGCCGTCGCGGGTCACGACGCCGATCTGGGCGAGGCGGCGGGCGAGCGCCGCCGGCGCCTTGACGTGCGCGGAGAGCGGCTCGGCGCCGCTCGGCAGCGCCGGATCGCCGTCGATGACGCCGGTGCCGGCCCAGTGGGTGGGGGCGGCGGAATCCGTCGGCGCGTCGAGATCGTCGCCGAGCGCGACCCCGAGCGCGGTCTCGTAGCCGCTCTCGACCTCGATTACGTCGACCACCGGCGGCCACAGCGTCTTCGCCGCCACGTGCAGGACTTTCGCGAGCGTGCGCGCCTCGGTCTCCAGTTCGCGCAGCCGGCGCTCGGCCTCGGCGAGTGGGGCGCGGGCGAGCGGCATCGTCTGCACCGCGGCGGAGCGGGCGGCCTCGGCGCGGAGCGCCCGGGCATCGGCGGCAGCGAGCGCTTCCTGCGCCGCCGCCACGTCGGCGCTTGCGCGCGTGTGCTGGTCGTCGTCGCCGGAAAGGGTATTCGCTTCCCCGTCGATGGCGGCGATTTCGCCGTCGAGGCGGGCCAGGCGCTCGCTCTCGCTGTGCCGCGTACGCTCCAGCTCGCCCCGGCGCGCGCTCACGTCGGCGAGCGCGGCGGTCGTTTCGGAGAAAGCCTGCTCGCTCGCGGCGAGCTTGGCTTCGGCTTCGGTGAACCGCGTCTGCACCGTCTCGCGGCTGTCGGGAGTAGCGCCGGTTTCGGCGGCGAGCACGGTCTCTTCCTCGATCAGGCGCGCGATCGCCTGCTCGGCGTCGGTGGCGAGCGCGCGCTCGCGCTCGATGTCCTGGGCGAGCTGGCTGAGGCGCCGGTCGAGTTCCTCGGTGCGCTGCCTGACCCGGCCCTCCTCGCGGTCGAGGTCGGAGCGGGCATGGTTCAGCCGCTGCAGGCCGGCGGCGGCGCGCGCCTCGGCCTCGCGCAGCGGATGCAGCTGCTCGGCGAGATTGGCTTGCGCGGTAGTCGCTTCTGCTTGCGCGCCGGTCTTCTCGCCCACGGCGCGGATCGCGGATTCGACCGCGCGCTCGGCTTCGACCGCGGCGGCCTCCGCCTCGCGCCAGCGCAAGGCCACGAGCATCGCCTGGCGGCGGCGGATTTCGGCGGCGACCTTCTTGTAGCGCACGGCCTGGCGCGCCTGGCGCTTCAGGCCGTCGATCTGGCTTGCGATCTGGCCGATCACGTCCTCGAGGCGCTGCAGGTTGGTGCCGGCGGCCTTGAGGCGGGTTTCCGCCTCGTGGCGGCGCGCGTGCAGGCCGGAGATGCCGGCAGCTTCTTCCAGGATGCGGCGGCGCGACTCGGGTTTGGCGTTGATCAGCTCGCCGATCTGGCCCTGGCGCACCATGGCGGGGGAGCGCGCGCCCGACGAGGCGTCGGCGAAGAGGAGCTGCACGTCGCGGGCGCGCACCTCGCGCCCGTTGATGCGGTAGGCGGAGCCCGCCTCGCGCTCGATGCGGCGCGACACCTCGAGCATGTCGTCGTCGTTGAAGGCGGCGGGGGCGCTGCGATCGGAGTTGTCGATCTGCAGGATGACCTCGGCCATGTTGCGCGACGGTCGGTTGTTGGAGCCGGAGAAGATAACCTCGTCCATGTCCTGGGCGCGCATGGCCTTGTGCGAGCTTTCGCCCATCACCCAGCGCATGGCCTCGACGAGGTTGGACTTGCCGCAGCCGTTGGGGCCGACGATGCCGGTCAGTCCCGGCTCGATGATGAAATCGGACGGCTCGACGAACGACTTGAATCCGATCAGCCGCAGACGATTGAACTGCATGGCCTAAAGGCGCGCAATCTCGGGGTGATTCGCTTCCGGCCCAACATGCGGTGCCGTTTTCGCCTCCGCAAGGCCCCGAAAAGTAAAAAAAATCGTGGGATTTCGCCTAGTTGGTCTTGGCGCCCTTGATGAGCGGATCGATCGCCTTCTGGAACTCCTCGAACGACGCGGTGTTGCGCACCGGCTCGCCGTTGACGAACACCGTGGGTGTCGAGCGCACGCCGAACTTCTGCGACCCGCGCTGCGCACTTTCGTAGATCTGCTGTGCGAGCTTGTTGTCCTTGAGGCACGTCTCGAAGCTCTGCTCGGTGAAGCCCGCTTGCTTGGCGATGCGCAGCAAGCCGGGGATCACCTTGTCCTTGATCGCCCAATTGCGCTGTTGGTCGAACAGCACGTCGACCATGGCGAAGTACCGATCTTCCGGCGCGCAGCGCGCGAGCATGGAGGCGGCGACCGCCGCATCGTCGAGCGGATACTCGCGGAAGATGAAGCGCACCTGGCCCTTGTCGATGTAGGCCCCCTTGAGCTTGGGGAACACGTCCTTGTGGAAGTCGGCGCAGTGCGGGCAGGTCATGGAGGCGTATTCCACGACGCTGACCGGTGCCTCGGCCGCGCCCACCACCTTGTCGGGGAGCGGGCCCGGGGCCAAGAGCTCCTTGAGGTCGACCTTCTGCGCCTGCGCCGGCGCGGCGGAGGCGCCTGCCAAGGCGAGCGCGGCGAAGCCTGAAACCAGGTGACGGCGGGAAATGAACAAGCAAGCCTCCAATGGCGGTCAGTACGACGTAAACTGCGCGCCCGATTGTGGCAACCCTGCGGTGCCGGCCGTCACGGCCGCGTGACGCGGCCCTTCACGAAGGCGCCGAGCCGGGCGAGCGATCGGGCGAGACCCTTGTCTTCGAAAGGGCCGATCTCCTCCTCGACCGCGGCGACCGCCTCCGGCGCGGGCTCCGGTACCGCGGGGATGGGCTTGCGGCGCGGGGTCACGGGTCCCTGGGCAAGCTTGATGCGCCCGACGCAGCGCCAGCCGAAATAACGGTTCACGCGTTCGATCACCACCGGCGCCAGGTGCTGCAACTCGATGGCGTAGGCGCCCTCCACCCGGATGTGCAGGATGCCGACCGAATCCGGGTCCTCGCGCCGCGCCCACACCAGGCGCTGCGGCTCGGTGCGGCCGGCGAGCTCCGGCCCCACGATCTCCTCCCAGTGGGTGATGATGTCGACGGCGGCAAAGCCCTGCTTCTGGAACGCGCCGGTCAGCGTGCGGTTGACCAGGTCGGCGAGCGGCCGCGGGCGTGATCTTCGGGGTGGAGAAGAGGCCAAGGGGATTGCTCCGCAAGGTCGCGCCCGGCAGGCTCGGACCATGGACGCGCGCACCGAGGCAAAGACCCTACCAGCGGGCGAGGGCGCCGCAAGGGCGCGCATGCCCGATCCCGCGGCGCTGCTCGCCTGGTACGACCGCCACGGCCGCGAGCTCCCGTGGCGCGCCCGGCGCGGCGAGAAGGCGGATCCCTATCGCGTGTGGCTATCGGAGATCATGCTGCAGCAGACCCGGGTCGAGACCGTGGGTCCGTACTACGAGAAATTCATCGCGCGCTTTCCCACCGTGCGGGCGCTGGGTAAGGTGAGGCTCGGCGAGGTGCTGAAGCTCTGGGCCGGCCTCGGCTACTATGCCCGCGCGCGAAATCTGCATGCCTGCGCCCGGGCCGTGAGCAGGGAGCACCGCGGCCGCTTTCCAGATACGGAAGACGGGTTGCGCGCGCTGCCGGGGATCGGCGCCTATAGCGCCGCCGCCGTCGCCGCTATCGCCTTCGGCCGCAAGGCGACGCCGCTCGACGGCAACATCGAGCGGGTGGTGGCGCGGCTATTCGCGGTTGAGGCGCCTTTGCCGGCGGCAAAGCCCGAGCTGCGCCGGCTCGCCGAAGAGTTCACGCCTGTGCTCCGCGCCGGCGACTTTGCCCAGGCGATGATGGATTTGGGCGCCATCATCTGCACACCCCGGCGGCCCTCGTGCCTTCTCTGCCCATTCAGCGGCGATTGCGCCGCGTTCACCCGCGGCGACCAGGAGACCTTCCCGCGCCGGGCGCCCAAAGCCGAAGGCAAGCTCCGCCGCGGAGCGGCGTTCGTCGTGCAGCGCGCCAACGGCGCGGTGCTGTTGCGCACCCGGCCCGCGCGCGGCCTTCTCGGCGGCATGCGCGAAGTGCCGGGCTCTGAGTGGAGCGCCGATTTCGACCTGAAGACCGCGTTACGGGCCGCGCCCGCGATCGCGGCGGAATGGCGCCTCCTGCCGGGCATCGTGCGCCACGTGTTCACGCATTTTCCGTTGGAGCTTGTGGTCTACGCGACCGACGTCCCGCGTAAGGCTCGTGCGCCGCGCGGCATGCGCTTCGTTCGGGAGCGAAATCTGAAAAACGAAGCGCTGCCGTCGCTCATGCGCAAGGTGATCGCGCATGCCGGCATCGACGTGAGGAAAGAGGGCTAGCTCGCGGTCGCCATCTCGGCGCGGATGACCGAGCGCAGCGCGTCGATTGGCTTTCCTTCCACGTGCCAGAAGATCCAGCCGTTGCAGGCCTCCAAGCCCGCGGCCTTGGCGCCGATGCGGTGAATCGAGCCGACCGAGCCGTCGAGCGCGAGGGTGCCGTCGGCGCGCACCAGCGCCTTCACCCGGCCGCGCGCGTCGGTGAGGGTGGCACCCGCGCGCAACAGGCCGCGCTCGATCAAGGTCGCGAATGGAACCCGCGGCGCCTCGCGCGCGGTCTGGAACGCCGCGACCGCTTCTTCCGGAAGCGGCTTCACCGCGGCGATACGCGCTCGCGCCCGGGCGGCATAGGTCTCGTCGCGCTCGATGCCGATGAAATGCCGGCCGAGGCGTTTGGCGGCGGCGCCGGTGGTGCCGGTGCCGAAGAAGGGATCGAGCACGACGTCGCCGGGCTTGGAGCTCGCGACGATGACGCGCGACAAGAGCGCCTCGGGTTTCTGGGTTGGGTGCAGCTTCTTGCCGGTACCGTCCTTCAGGCGCTCCTCGCCGGTGCACAGCGCCAGCGTCCAGTCCGAGCGCATCTGCACGTCTTCGTTGCCGGCCTTCAGCACCTCGTAGTTGAAGGTGTAGCGGCCGGCCTGCTCGCGCGCCGCCCAGATGAGCGTCTCGTGCGCGTTGGTGAAGCGGCGGCCGCGGAAGTTGGGCATGGGGTTGGACTTGCGCCACACCACGTCGTTGAGAATCCAGAAGTTGAGAT
>DATNNN010000078.1:0-7170 GCA_035601815.1 Xanthobacteraceae bacterium
ATCAGTGTTGCGCTGCGGCTTACCGGGCCCGTGTTGCCGGCAAGCCGGCCCTTGGTCACCGGATGATAGCCGGGTCGGCCAAGGATCAACACAGGCACGCGTTTGACTTATATTGTTGTCCAAGACAATAAATGTCGTCAACAACAATATTGGGCGCCACAGAGGGATCGCCGGCGAGCAATGTCCAGGCAGGCTTCACATCGGCGATCGGATGGCGGAACGCGCGCCAATGGGCGGCGGCCGCGCAATGTGCGCGGACCGGTCGATCTGGGCGTGCTCAACAGCCATCTCGGCTATTTCATCCGACGAATTCAGCTCTGGGTATTTCAAGATTTCATCAAGACGCTCGCGCCGATCGACATCAGCCCGGCGCAGTTTTCGGTGCTGACGGTGATCGAAGCCAATTCCGGCTTGTCGCAATCCGACCTCGCGGAAGCGCTCGGAATTGAAACGGCGCGCCTTGTCCGTCTGCTCGACGAGCTCGATCGCCGCAGCCTGACACGGCGCATGCCGTCGATCACGGATCGGCGCTCGCACGCGTTGCATCTCACTCAGGAGGGCCAACGCATATTGAAGCGGGCAAAGGCGCTGGCCGACGTGCACGAGGCGCGTTTGGCAGAGATAATCGGAATCAAGAATCACGAGTTCATGATCGACATTTCGAAAAAGTCGATCGGCGCCGCGCGTTAATATTCGCGCGAACCTTTTTTTATTCGCCGCTACCGCCTGTCTTGCAGCCGCTCAGGCTTGGTCCGGACTTAGTCTTTATCCCGGTACTTGAACGAGAGCTTCACTCTCGCGCGGTAAGCCTCGACCTTGCCGTTCTTGAGCTGGATGTCGGTCTGGACGATCTCGGCGATGCGAAGATCCTTCAGCGTCTTCGCGGCCCGGTCCACCGCGGCCTTCGCGGCCTTCTCCCAGGATTCGGTGCTGGTGCCGACGAGCTCGACTACCTTGTAAACGCTTTCCGCCATTTCTCCCTCCCCATCGATTTATGCACGAGAACGATTTTCGCATCGCCACGCGGCGAGCGGCATTTCGCTAGCCGCGACTACTGTAACACCGGTGCGGGCTTTTGCACTCCGGTTCGTCGCTGCGGTGGGGGCGTCTTTAGTGGAAGTTCCGCCCCTTGGGCATGACGGCCGCCGTCGAAACGAGCGGACCGACCGGGTCTGCAGGAGCCGCCAATTGGCGAAGCAGCGGCGTCAGATCGTCGATCCGGTCGGCGACCACATGGATCACGCCGTATTCATTCTGCAGCCGACCGGTGACGCTGACCAGCCGCGCGCCGAGAACGACCGGGCGGAACGTCTCGAACACTGGCGGCCAGACGATCGTATTGGCGATGCCGGTCTCGTCCTCGAGCGTCATGAAGATGACGCCGTTGGCGCTGCCCGGCCGCTGGCGCACGAGCACGAGGCCGGCGACCGTCACCACGCGTCCGGAACGGATGGCCGCAAGATTCTCGTGGCGCAGGATACCGCGCCGCTCCAGATCGACGCGCAGGAAAGAAACCGGATGCGCCTTGAGCGAAAGCTCAAGCGAACGATAATCCTCGACGACCTCTTCGCCGAGGCGCATCTGCGGTAGCGCCACATCCGGCTCGAGCGCCGGCGTAGCCGCGCGCGCCAATAGCGGCAGGTCGTCCTTGTCGCCGGCCCGGCGCAAGCCCCGCACCACCCAGAGCGCTTGGCGGCGGCTCAAGCCCAGCGAGCGGAAGGCGTCCGCCTTCGCCAGCCGCTCCAGCGCGGAGGGCGAGAGGCCAGCGCGCAGCCACAGATCGCGGATCGAATCGAAGCCCGCGCCGCGGACGCCCTCGATCCGTTTTCCGTCGTCCTCCTTGAAGCCGACCACCTTGCGCAAGCCAAGGCGCACGGCGCGCCCGGTGCGAATGCCTTGCCGCATGCTGGCGTGGCGCGGGCTCAGCCGATCCCATTGCGGCGCGCCTTTCTCGAGCAAGGAGTCCCAGGTGGAGAAGTTGATGTCCACCGGCCGGATCTCGACGCCGTGCTCCTCGGCATCGCGCACAAGCTGGGCTGCGGCATAGAAGCCCATGGGCAGGCTGTTGAGCAACGCGCAGGCGAAGACGTCGGGATAGCGGCATTTGATCCAGGCGGAGGCGTAGACGAGGTTGGCGAAGCTCGCGGCATGGCTTTCGGGAAAGCCGTACTCGCCGAAGCCCTCGATCTGGCTGAAGCAGCGCTCCGCGAAATCGCGCGCGTAGCCGCGCGAGGTCATCCCCTCGATGAACTTGTTGCGGAACGAATCGATGGTGCCGACGCGTTTGAAGGTCGCCATGGCGCGGCGCAGCCGATCGGCCTCAGACGGCGCGAAGCCGGCGGCGACGATGGCGATGCGCATGGCGTGCTCCTGGAACAGCGGCACGCCGAGGGTCTTGTGCAGGATCGCCTTCAGCTCCGGCGACGGATACGTCACCGACTCCAGTCCCTGCCGGCGCCGCAGATAGGGATGCACCATGTCGCCCTGGATCGGGCCCGGCCGCACGATCGCGACCTCGATCACGAGGTCGTAGAATTCCTTCGGCCGCAGGCGCGGCAGCATGGACATCTGCGCCCGGCTCTCGATCTGAAACACGCCGATGGTGTCGGCGCGCTGGATCATGGCGTAGACCGCCCTCTCCTCGTCCTGGATCGAGAGGTCGCGCTTTACACCGTAATGCGCCTCTAGGAGATCGAAGGAGCGGCGCAGACACGACAGCATGCCGAGCCCGAGCACGTCGACCTTGAGGATGTTGAGGTCGTTGAGATCGTCCTTGTCCCATTCGATGACGGTGCGGTCTTCCATGGCCGCGTTCTCGATGGGCACCACCGCGTCGAGCGGCGAACGGGTGATGACGAAGCCGCCCACGTGCTGCGACAGGTGGCGGGGAAAGCCGATCAGCGCCTTGGCGAGAGCCAGCACCCGCTGAAGCCGCGGATTGGCGGGATTGAGCCCGGCGCGGCCCGCATCCTCCTCGTCGACGCCGTCCAGCGACCAGCCCCACAGCATGCCCGAGAGCGCGCCGACCGCATCTTCGGAAAGCCCGAACGCCTTGCCCACGTCGCGGATGGCGCTGCGGCCGCGATAACAGATGACGGTGGCGGCGAGGCCGGCGTGGTCGCGGCCGTATTTCTTGTAGATGTACTGGATGACTTCCTCGCGCCGCTCGTGCTCGAAATCGACGTCGATGTCCGGCGGCTCGCGGCGCTCGGCGGAGACGAAGCGCTCGAACAGGAGATCGATCTTCTGCGGATCGACGTCGGTGATGCCGAGGCAATAGCAGATGACGGAGTTCGCCGCCGAGCCCCGCCCCTGGCAAAGAATGCCTTGCGAGCGGGCGAACGCCACGATGTCGTGCACGGTCAGGAAGTACGGCGCGTATTGCAGCTCAGCGGTGACGGCGAGCTCCTTGTCGAGGCCCTCGCGGATTTTCGCAATCATGCCGCCGGGAAAACGACGGCGGGCTCCCTCTTGCGCATGCGCGACAAGGGCGTCTTGCGGCGTGGCGAAGCCCTGGCGCGTCTCGTTGGGATATTCCGTCTTCTTCAATTCATCGAGGGAGAAGCGGCAGCGATCGAAGAAGCGCAGCGTCTCCGCCACCGCCCCCGGGATCGCGCGAAACAGCCGGGCCATCTCCTCCGGCCCCTTCAAATGCCGCTCGGCATTGGCTTGCAGCCGGCGGCCGGCGGCCTCGATCGTCACATGCTCGCGGACGCAGGTGATGACGTCCTGCAACGACCGCCGCTCGGGCGCGTGATAGAGCACGTCGTTGGTCGCGATCAGCGGAGTGAATGCGTCGCGGGCGACCTCGGCGAGGCGCGCCAACCGGCGTTCGTCGTCGCCGCGGTAGAGTACGCTCGCGCCGAGCCAGACGGACCGCGGCGCGATCTGCTTCAGACGAGCGAGAAGTGCCGCGAGCTTATCGGCATCGATCCGGATCGGTGGAGCGACGATGAGGCTCAAGCCCTCGACAAAATCGCAGAGATCGCCGAGCGCGAGGATGCAATCGCCTTTTTCGGCCTTTCGCTTGCCACGAGTGAGCAATTGGGTGAGCCGGCCCCAGGCGGCGCGATCGCATGGATAGGCGAGGATGTCCGGCGTGCCGTCGGAAAACACCAGGCGCGCGCCGGCGGCGATCTTGAGCCCGACCGCCTTCGCCGCGCTGTGCGCCCGCACCACGCCCGCGACCGAGTTGCGGTCGGCGACGCCGAGGCCGGCAAGGCCGAGCGCGCCGGCCTGCGCCACCAGCTCCTCGGGGTGCGAAGCGCCGCGCAGGAAGGAGAAGTTGGTGGTGAGCGAAAGCTCGGCATACGCGACCATGAAACGCCCTCACGCGAACAAGCCGTGCAAAAACCAGCGCGGCTGCGTCTCCTCGCGGCCGTAGAGACCCTCGCGGTAGAGCCAGACGCGCACCCCTTCCCGGCTTTCGACGCGGAAATAGTCGCGGGTCAGCGCATTGCCCTTGTCGTCGCGCCACCATTCCATGGCGATGCGCTCCGGCCCCTCGGCCGCGGTCACCTCGTGCAGCACGCGCCGCCAGCGGAAGCGCACCGGGGGGCCGTCCGGCACCGCGGCGATGGCCTCAATCGCCTCCGGCCACTCGAACAGGCGAATGGGCCGAACCGGGCCGAGGCTGTCCTGCTCCACGGCGTAGGACTCGAAACGAGCGCTCTTCGCCTGCGCCGGCACGGCGGCGACGGCGAGCTCGGGAATGTGGGTGTTCTGCGGGATGAGCCGCTGCACGCGGCGCTCGCCGAAGCGCGCGCTCAGGCGATCGACCAGATGGGACAGCTCCGCCTCACCACTGTCGCGAGCAAGGCCCGTCTGGACCGGATCGAGCCGCTCGGTCGCGAGCGCCGAGAGACGGATCACATCGAAACCGAAGCCCGGATCGCAAGCATCGCCGACCGCAGCCAGCCGCTCGGCGAAGAGGCGGCGAACGCGGGCGGCATCGCGCACCGGCTCGCCGGTTCCGACCTCGATGCGATGCACCTTGCCGTCGGCGCGGAACAGCGCCACCTGCAGGCGCCGCGCGCCCTCGCCGCGCGCTTGCAAGAGGCGGCTAAGCTCCCCGCCCAGATGCTCGATGATGCCGAGAACATCGGCCTCGAGCGCGATGGGATCGGCGAACCGGCGCTCGGCCATATAGGCGGGCACCGGCAGCCGCGGCGTGATCGGCTCGTCCTCGCGGCCGAACGCCTGATCGAGGCGGCGGACGAATTCCGCGCCGAAGCGGGCGGCGAGCGGCGCCCGCGGCAAAGCGATCACGTCCGCTATCTTTCTCAAGCCCGCCTCGGCCAGCAATGCGACGAGATCCGACGCGATGCGCAGCGCCGCCAGCGGCAAAGGCAGGAGGATTTCCCGCACGCCGCCCGACGGCACCGCCGCCGGCGTGCCGTATCGCGCCACGGCGGAGGCACAGCCGACCGTATCGGCGACCGCGACGCGGGAGCGAAAGCCCTGGATCGCGAGACGCCGCATGAGATCGCGACAAAGGTCGCTCTCGCCGCCGAACAAATGCGCGCAGCCGGTGACATCGAGAATAATTCCATCCGGCGGATCGAGGCCGACGAGCGGTGTGAAGCGATCGCACCAGTCGGCGATGGCGCCAAGCAGAAGGCGATCCGCCGCCGGATCGGCGGCTTCCACGGCAAGCCCGGGATACATGGCGCGAGCATCGGCAAGCGCCGTTCCCACTTTCAAGCCGAGCGCCGCCGCAGCGTCGTTCAGCGCCGTCAGCCGGTGCGCATTCTTGATCTCGCCGACGATGGCGAGCGGCAGATCAGCCGGCGCGGCGGCGCGGCCGCGCAGGATTCGATCCGTCGCCAGCCGCCGCAGCCACACCGAGAGATAACGCCGGGGAGAAGACACGTTCATGATGATTCCAGAGAACGAGCCACCGGGCGCAGGGACCGCGCCGGTTCTTGACGAGAGTGAGAGCAAAGGTCGCGGGGCCGAGACCGCCGAAGCGATCGCGCGCGCCGGAAACGGCGGCGATCTCCCAACGGGTCGCGGCCGGGCTCGGTGCCGCCGATGACCGGTGGCGGAGAAGAAAGCCGAGGCCGCCGTTTTCGCGCGCGGCGAGCGCGAGCCGCCGCGTCGCTGTAAGATCGGTCCACGGACCGCCATTCCGGAGCTCGGCTATGACCGTCACCGCCGCGCGGCATTTCAGCGTCTCCTCCATGGCCCAGAGAGCATCCTCGGCGCGCGGCACGCGCAGGATGAGGATCCGCTCGGAGGCAAGCCCGATGAGATCGAGACCGGGGCCGTACAGCGCGCCCGCCTCAGTGGCGGCGAACTCCTGCTGAATCCACAACGTCTGCTTGCTGCCCTGACGCAGCGATGCGAGCGCCAGCGCAAAACCCGCGGCGGCGCCGAAGTGCATGGGCGCACGCGGCGACAATTCGTGCAACGCACCGAATAGGAGGCCGCCGCCCAGCGCCGCGTCGATGACCGGCACGCCGAGACGCAAGGCGCACAATGGTGTCCCGCGCGCAGGATCGGCGGATTTTAAATGATCCAATAATTTCAAATGGTTGCTGAGAAACATGGACTTTATGTTCATGATTTGTTCTTATCGATTCCGCACTTCGTCCCTCCTGTCAAGCAACCGCCAATTCATTCGATCCGGCGCGCTCATTTTCGCAGGGCGTTGATCCACGTCATCGCCGCGCGCGCTGTTGCATTGTCCGTCCATATCCTCGGCCGGAATGCTAGAACCGGCTTTCCAGGGAGGAACGAAAAATGAATTTCTCGCTATCGGATCGGCAGCGGCATTGGCGCGACCGCGTCGTCGCCTTCATGGCCAAGCACGTTTATCCGGCGGCCGAAACCTACGACAAGCAGATCGAGGATTTCGGCGCCAACCGCTGGCAGGTCGTTCCGGTCGTCGAGGAACTGAAGGCCAAGGCAAAGAAGGAGGGCTTGTGGAACCTCTTTCTGCCGCCGTCCGAACATGACGAAGGTGATTTCCATGGCGCGGGATTGACCAACCTCGAGTACGCGCTGTGCGCCGAGGAGATGGGCCGCGTCCTCTTCGGCTCCGAGGTGTTCAACTGCTCGGCACCCGACACCGGCAACATGGAGGTGCTGCACCGCTACGGCTCGCGCGAGCAGAAGGCGCGCTGGCTGAAGCCGTTGATGGCGGGCGAGATCCGCTCGGCGTTCCTA
>DATNNN010000079.1:0-3033 GCA_035601815.1 Xanthobacteraceae bacterium
CGCGCGCGTACGCGAGCTGCTCGCGGACCCGACCCACTGGGCGCCGCTGCCGGACACTGTAAGAGAATGGCTGTCGTACCAGCAGATGAACTCGCTGTTGCCGGGCGCGAACGATCTCCTGGTCGAAACCTTCCCGCGCGGGAACCGCTTCTATCTCATCTGCTATCCGTTCGAGGGCCGCCTCGCGCACCAGACGCTCGGCATGTTGCTGACGCGGCGGCTCGAGCGGGCGCGTCTCGCGCCGCTCGGCTTCGTCGCCACCGAGTATGCGCTGGCCGTCTGGGGCGTGGGTGACATGGGCGAGGCCATCGCCGACAGCAAGCTTTCGCTCGATGACTTGTTCAGCGAGGACATCCTCGGCGACGATCTGGAAGCCTGGCTCGCCGAGACGGCGCTGATGAAGCGCACGTTCCGCCAGAACGCGATCATCGCCGGCCTCGTCGAGCGCCGCTATCCGGGCAAGGAGAAGACGCGCCGCCAGATGACCATCTCCACCGACCTCATCTACGACGTGCTGCGCAAGCACCAGCCCGATCACCTGCTGCTGCGCGCCGCGCGCGCCGATGCCGCCACAGGACTTCTCGACATCAGGCGCCTCGGGCAAATGCTCTCGCGCATTAAGGGCCGAATCGTGCATAAGGCGCTCGACCGGGTGTCGCCGCTGGCGGTGCCGGTGATGCTCGAGATCGGACGGGAAACCGTCTATGGCGAGGCCCGCGACCTGATGCTCGCGGAATCCGCCGAGGAATTGGTGCGGGAGGCCATTCTTGAACCCAGCGCGCGACTCGTGGCCGGCACGCGGCATTGAGATCGAGCTCGTCGGCGCCCGCCTCGCCGCCGATCCCTCCGGCGCGCTCTGGTGGCCGGAAGAGAAAATCCTCGTCGTCGCCGACCTGCACTTCGAGAAGGGTTCGCACTTCGCGCTCGCCGGCCAGCTCCTGCCGCCCTACGACACGGCGGCGACGCTCGCCCGGCTGGCGCAAGCGATCGCGCGCTACGCGCCGAAGACGGTGATCGCGCTCGGCGACAGCTTCCATGACGGCGAGGGGCCGGGGCGGCTCGCCGCCGAGGACCGGGCGCAGCTTGCCGCATTGCAGCGCGGCCGCGACTGGATCTGGATCGCCGGCAACCACGACCCGGAGGTAAACGGCGTCGGCGGCAGCACCTTCGCCATGCTGGCGGTAGGGCCCATCACGTTGCGCCACGAGCCGCAGCCCGCGGACGAAGCGGAGATCGCCGGCCACTTGCACCCGGTGGCGCGGGTGCGGGCGCGGGGAAGCTCGGTGCGGCGGCGCTGCTTCGTGTCGGACGGCCGGCGCATGGTGATGCCGGCGTTCGGTGCCTTCACCGGCGGCCTCAACGTGCGCCACCCGGCGTTCGACCTCGTGTTCAAGGCCCGCGCTTTCGCAGCGCACATGCTGGGGAACGACCGGCTCTATTCCTTCCCCGGTGCCCGCTGCCTCGCCGACGAAGCGGCATAGGCCAAGCGTCACAATACCCAAATTTAGCGCCTCGGCTGTCACGAACCCATCACCAACCGGACGCAATTTCCCCCTCCCATTGGCAAAGCCGCAAAAACGATTCCGCTCCGCTCTGGCGGAGCGCCGGGGACCACGCCATCCTTCCCGCCAGCACCAGACGTTGCTTCAGCCGCCTCTCGCCGGAGACGAACCCATGCGCCTGCCCGTGAAAGCCTTGCTTGCGTTCCTTCTTCTTCTCCTGCCGGCCACGGTGAATGCTGCGGAGAAGCCCTACTGGCGGAGCGACCTGTTTGAGGGCGCGCGACGGCTGGAAGCCCAGGTCAGGCGCGACGCGGCGGCGCGGCCGAAACCGGTCGCCGATCTGCGGCGCGAGGTGGATGCGGCGATCGCGGCCAAGGATGCCAAGACCGCGGCGCAGCGCCTCGGCGAGCTCGCGGCGCAGACCAATGAGCCTGCCACGTGGCTGCGGCTCGGGCGCACCCTCTTGACGGTGCCGACCACGAACGCGAGCGAGAAGAACGAGTTCATGGACCGCGCGGCGGCGGCGGCGTTCATCGCCTACCGGCGCACGTCGGCGCGGAACGACGAAGGCGACGCGCTTGCGCTCATCGGCCGCGTCTACGCCGAGCGGCAGGTCTGGCGCGCGGCGCTCGATACGCTGAAGCTCGCGCTGGAGCGGCATGCCACGCCGGAGCTGCAGGCCTATTACGACAAAGTGCGCGAGGAGCACGGCTTCCGCCTGCTCGACTACACGGTGGACGCCGACGTGGCGGCGCCGCGCCTCTGCCTGCAATTCTCCGAGCCGCTTTCCAAGCGCGCCGACTTTTCGCCATTCGTGACGGTCGCCGGCATGGAGAAGCCGGCGGTGAGCGGCGCCGATCAGCAGCTCTGCGTCGAGGGCCTCAAGCACGGCGAGCGCTATGAGTTGACGTTGCGCGCCGGCGTGCCGTCGGCGAGCGGCGAGACGCTGCGCCGCCAGTCGGACATCGTCGCCTACGTGCGCGACCGCAAGCCGAGCGTGCGCTTCACCGGCCGCGCCTACGTGCTGCCGCGCACCGGCCAGAAGGGCCTGCCGCTCGTCACCGTCAACACCCGGCGCGTCGCCGTCGACGTCTTGAAGATCGGCGACCGTGGGCTGCTTCCCTCGGCGATCGACGGCCAGTTCCGCCAGAACATCGAGAGCTATCAGCTCGACTCTCTCACCGAGCAGAAAGCCGTCCGCGTCTACCAGGGCGAGATGGACGTGGAGCAGGAGCTGAACAGGGAGATCGTCACCGCGTTCCCGGTGGACGAGGCGGTGCCGAATCTCGCGCCCGGCGTCTATGCGCTGATTGCCCGCGTCGCCGACGGCTCGCGCGATCCCGACGCGTCCGCGCGCGCGACGCAATGGTTCATCGTCTCCGACCTCGGCATCACCGCGGTCACCACCGACGGCGGCTTGAGCGTGCTCGTGCGCGCGCTCGGCACGGCGCAGCCGGTGGCCGACGCGGAAGTGCGGCTGGTGGCGAAAAGCAACGAGGTGCTGGCGACCAAGCGCACCGACGCGAACGGC
>DATNNN010000080.1:0-6468 GCA_035601815.1 Xanthobacteraceae bacterium
TCAAGAGCACGGTGACGTCCGCGGGCAACGCGGCGACCGCCGCCAGAATCTCGTGCCGCTCGGTTTCCGGCACGCCGGCGGCTGGCTCGTCGAGCAGCAACACGTGCGGGCGGCAGGCGATGGCCAGCGCCACCTCGAGCAGGCGCTGCTTGCCGTAAGGCAGGATCGTGGTTCGCTCATACATGACGTCGATGAGCTGGAAGCGCTCGATTAGCTCCATCACCTCCTCGACGACGCCGCTTTTGCTCCCCACCAATCGCCACCAGTCCCGGCCCGATCCCATGCGCTCGGACACGGCGAGGCCAAGGCTCTCCAGCGGCGTCAGGTCGCCGAACAGCTGATTGATCTGGAAGGTGCGGGCGACGCCGAGGCGCACGCGCTCGTGCACGTCGAGATCAGTGATGTCGCGGCCTTCCAGCAGAATGCGTCCGGCCGTCGGCCGCAGCACGCCGGTGAGGAGGTTGACGACGGTGGTCTTGCCGGCGCCGTTGGGGCCGATGAGGGCGTGGCGGGCGCCTTTCTCGACCTTGAGCGATACATCGTTCGCGGCCGTGATGCCGCCGAACCGCTTCTCCAGCCCGACGGTCTCGAGCACCGTGGTCACCGGGGATCCTGCGTCGACGAGCTCGCAAGCCTGCGCCCGCCGATCAAGCGCCGACCCAGCTCTCGCGCGGTGGCGGCGAAATTAAGCCACCAGCCGGTCATGCGCTCGCGCCCGATCACCACGATCAGCACCAGGATTAGGCCGATCCAGAACATCCAGTATTGCGGGGTGAGGTTCGCGAGCCAGTCCTGCATCAGCTTGAACAGGATCGCGCCGACGAGGCCACCATAGAGATAGCCCGTGCCGCCGATGATAAGGATAAGAAGCACGTCGGCGGAACGCTCGAAGTCCAGCACGGAGAGCGAAGCGAATTGCGTCGTCTGCGTCAGCAGCGCGCCGGCAACGCCGGCATATGCGGCGCCGATGGTATAGACCGCGATCAGCCGGCGGTTGACCGGTATGCCGATCGCGGCGGCACGCAGCGAATTTCCCTTGATCGAGCGCAGCGACAGACCGAACGGAGAATGCACGATCCGTCGCGCCAGGAGAAAAAGCACGAACAGAACCACCAGGCTGTAGACATAGGCGGTGTGGCCGGCGATGTCGAAGGGAAACACGCCGAAGATCGGGCCGATGGTTATTCCCTGCAGGCCGTCGGCGCCGCCGGTAATGGCGAGGCGATTGGCGATCTCGCGCAGCACCAATGCCACGCCGAGCGTCACCATGAGGCGGGTGAGATCGGCGCCACGCAACACGAGGAAGCTCGTGACGAAGCCGACGAGCGCTGCGGCAATTCCCGAAACGACCAGCGCCAGCACCGGCTCGGTGACCAGGCCATACTTGGCGATGAGCCCCGCCACATAGGCGCCGAAACCGAAGAAGGCGGCGTGGCCCAGCGACACGATTCCGGCGTAGCCGAGCAGAAGGTCGAGGGAGAGGGCGAACAGCCCGAGGATCGCGACCTCGGCAAGGATCAGATGCCAGCTCGGCATGAGGAAGTAGCTGGCGACGGCGGCGAGCCAGAAGGCGATCTCGAGCGGGCGCCAACGTGCTTGCGCGCGCAGTCGGGCGGCGGCCTTATCAATGGACGCGTGCGGCACGATATTCCCCTGGGTCAGCGCGCCACCGCGCGGGCGAACAGGCCCTGCGGCCGCCAGATCAGCACGACGATCATGATGGTGTAGATGACGAAAGACCCGAACTGCGGCATGTAATACTTGCCGGCAACGTCACCGATGCCGAGCAGCAGCGAAGCGAGAAACGGGCCGGTGATGCTCGACGTGCCGCCGACCGTGACCACGATCAAGAAGTAGATCATGAACTTCAGCGGGAAGTTCGGATCGAGGCCGAGGATCTCGGCGCCGAGCGCGCCGCCCAACCCGGCGAGACCCGAGCCGAAGGCGAAGGTCACGGCGAACACCGCGTTGACGTTGATGCCGAGACCGCGCGCGACCCGCGCGTCATCTACCGCCGCGCGCAACCGGCTGCCGAAGCGCGTGCGCGCCAGGGTGAATTGCAGCGCCACGGTCAACAGGCCGCAGATTACGATGATCAGGAGGCGGTAGCGCCCGACGCCGATGCCGAAGAAATTGAATTGTCCCTGCAGGTAGCTGGGAATCGCCACGAACTGCTGCTGTGACCCCATGACGTAGTCGACGGCGGCGACCGCCATGAACACAAGGCCGATGGTGAACAGCACTTGCTCCAGGTGCCCGCGGGAATAGACATGGACGTAGACCGTCCGCTCGAGCAGCAACCCCAACAAGGCGCTCGCCAGGAAGGCCAGCGGCAGGGCGGCGAAGAAGGGCAGGCCGAGCCGATTGACGAGGACGACCGTGATGTAGCCGCCGGCCATGGCGAAGGCGCCATGCGCCAGGTTGACGAAGTTCATCAGCCCCAGCGTGACGGCAAGCCCGCAGGCAAGCACGAACAACAGCATCCCGTAGGCAATACCGTCGAAGAGAATGGTCAGCATCGGCGCCCGTCAATTCACGACCGGCGGGACGATAGCACGAACATGTCGTTGGCAAAGTTGGCCGGAGCTCGGAATGCCGTGGAAAGCGCTCCGCCCGGACCGCCCTGATACCAACCCACGACCGCGTCCTGCTTTCCCCGGCGAGCGCCTGCTCGACGAAATCCTCGGCCTTCCCTTGCGGACGATAGCCGAGACGGAACGCCGCGGCATTGTCCCGCCAGGCGCGGTCATTGTCGGAGGCGCCAAAGAGAATTTCGTAGCGAATGTCCGGATGCTCGAGACCGATGCGACTCGCTGATTGATCGAAAGGCACAAATTGCCGTCCATCCGTGTCGCTTTTGCGCCCGGCATGCGCAGAGCGCAAACGGATTCAGCGAGCCGCCTCACGATGACAGGCGGATCGACGCGTTACCGAACTGCTTCTAACGATGACTTATTCTTTGCCGCCGGCGATCCGTTCGGCCAACGCAACAAACGCGCGGCGAATGCCGTGGTCTTCGATGCGAGAATAGGCACGGACGACGCGGATGGCGCCGGCGGTTTCCAGAAAGCGGAATCCGGCGTCGATGCTATCTTCCTTCTGTCCCCGCCCGCCCTCGTTTCCACCAAAGAAGAAACTGACCGGGATGCTGAGCACTTCGGCAATCTGGTACAGACGACCCGCGCCGACGCGATTGACGCCCTTCTCGTACTTCTGAATCTGCTGGAAGGTCACGCCGAGCTTGCCGCCGAGCTCGCTCTGCGACATCCCGCGCTCCAGACGCCGGGCGCGGATGCGTCTGCCGACGTCAATATCCCGCGGGTGAGGACTCTTCTTGCTCATTACGACTCCCTTAGACATTCTGGGTACTCCAAACAATTTTCGCTATTCGCCTAGCGAATTGGGTGAATGGTTGTGTCCCGAACTTATAAAGCCTTCGAACAAATTGACCAACGGTTCGCCCGTATAAGCCTTCAATAAATCGTCAGGATGGATGAACTCATCCTTGAACCAGGGAAACCTCTTTGGGTCGAAAGACTCGATCAGCCAGTCTATTAACCTACGGATTCTCGGGATTTTGTTGGCATCGGGGTGATACGTAAGCCAAATATCCAACTGCCGCCGCAGACCATTGTCGACTGCGGCAATTAGCGCACCAAGCGCATAGGCATAGGTCGGCAACATGCCAATACCGGCCCCTTTGGCGATCGCCCAATAGTGGGCGCTGGTGACATTGGTTCGGATCGCCACGAATCCCGGCTGTGGGACGCCGGGAAACAGCTGGTCGTACTCGGCATCGGGCCGATCTCGACCGGTTGATCGCGAATGTCAAAAATTCGACGCTGCGCGAAACCGCTACGCTATTGCACATGGCAAGGCTCGATCTGCACACGCGCATCTACGACATCAGCGAAGGGGAGTTGCGCGAGTTGAGCCGTGCCGTCGAGCACGCGCTGGTTTCGCGGAGCGCCGTTCCCAAACGAGCGAAGAGCCCCTATCCGCGCCGGCGCTGCGAGCGGTCGGCTACGCCACGATCGGCGGAAAAAAGTCAGGATCGGGGATTAGAGCCCAAGATACGCCTGACGGATGCCGTCGTTGTGCAGCAACTCGCTACCGGTTCCGCTGAGCACGACCCTGCCGTTCTCCAGGACATACGCGCGATCGGCGAGCTTCAGCGACATCGCCACGTTCTGCTCCACCAACAGCACAGTGAGGCGGCTCTGGCTGAGCTGCCGGATCGTCTGGAACAGCTCCTGGACGAGCGCCGGTGCCAGCCCCAGCGAGGGCTCATCGAACATGATGAGCTCCGGCTGCCCCATCAGGCAGCGGCCGATCGCGAGCATCTGCTGCTCACCGCCTGACATCGTGCCCGCGATTTGTCCGCGCCGCTGGGCCAACCGCGGAAACATGGCGTAGACCTGCGTCAGCGTATCGGCCTGCCTGGCACGGGCGCGCGGCAGCATCGCGCCCATTTGCAGGTTCTCCAGAACGGTCAGCGAGGGAAAGATCTGCCGGGCCTCCGCCACCTGCCCGATCCCCAGGTTGCAGACCTTGTGGCTCGGCAGGCCGGCGATGTCGTTGCCGCGAAAACGGATGCGGCCGGATCGCGGCTTCTCGATGCCGGCGATCGTGCGGATCAGGCTCGACTTGCCGGCGCCGTTGGCACCGACGATGGCGACGAGCTCGGCTTCGGCAGCACTGAGCGAAACGCCGTCGAGGGCCTGCGCGTCCCCGTAAAAGAGGTTGAGACTTTCGATCTCGAGGATCACTGCACTTCCTCGCCGAGGTAGCACTCGAGCACCGCCGGGTCGCGCGTGACCTGCTCCGGGGAGCCGTCGGCGATCACCTGCCCGTGGTGCAGCACCACGACGTGGCGGGACAACGCCATCACCGCGCGCATGACGTGCTCGATGAGCAGGATGGTGAGGCCGGTATCGGTGTTCAGCTTGCGAAACAGCGAGACCATCTGGTCGGTCTCCGTCGGCCGCAGGCCCGCCATGACCTCGTCGAGCAGAAGAATACGCGGTTTGGTGGCGAGCGCGCGGGCAACCTCGAGGCGCTTGCGTTCGGGGAGCGTTAGGGCAGACGCCGGGGCATCGCGCTTAGGTGATAGCCCGAGCATCTCGATCACATCGCGCGCCCGGTCGCGCGCCTGCGGCACGGTGCGGCAGGCGTTCAGCGCGCCGATCACCACGTTATCCAAGACCGAAAGTCCGACGAACGGTTTGACCAGCTGGAAGGTGCGGCCGATGCCGGCCTTGCAGGTCTGATCCGGGCGGCGGCCGTCGATGCGCTCGCTGCCAAGCCGCACCTCGCCGCCGTCGGACGGAAACACGCCGGCGATGACGTTGAAGCAGGTGGTCTTGCCGGCGCCGTTCGGCCCGATCAGCGCGCAGATTTCACCTTCGCGCACCGCGAAGCGCACATCGTCGACGGCGCGCAAGCCGCGGAAGCGCTTGGAGATGCCGTCGACTTCGAGGAGCGGCGCCATCGAGCTAATGGGGTTCGTCGCGCGGACCGAGCCCGAGCGCCCGGCGGAGCGGCGGCCAGATTCCATGCGGCAGAAAGACGATCACCGCGAGGAGACAAACACCGTAGAAGACCTGCTTGGCGCCCGGCGTCTCTACACCGAAGGCGTGCAACATATTAGTCAGGCTCTCCGCCAGCCCCGTGAGCAGAAACGCTCCGAGAATCGGCCCGAACAGCGTGCCGATGCCGCCGATGATCGGCGCCAGGATCAGCTCGATCGAACGCGAGATATGGAAGACCTGCTCGGGGAACAGGTTGTTGTAATAGAACGCGAAGAATACGCCGGCGGGTGCGGTCAGGCCCGCCGACAGGATGACCGCGATCATCTTGTAGCGAAACGCGTCGATGCCGAGCGCGAGCGCCGCCTCCTCGTCCTCGCGGATCGCCAGCCAGTAGTAGCCGAGGCGGCTACTGAGCAAGAGACGGCAGAGAACGAGCAGCGCCGCCGTCATGGCGAGGATGATGTAATAGAACATGGTCGGGTTGCCGCGGAGCCGCCATAGATCGTTCTGGGTGTACTGCGCGACCGGGAGGAAATAGCCGGCCGAGCCGCCGACCCAAGAGAAATGATCGAAGCCGATACGGAAAAACTCGGCGAAAGCGATCGTGAGGATGGCGAAATAGACGCCGGCGACACCGAAGCGGAAGGCAAGGAAGCCGATAACCGCCCCGCAAGCGACCGCGAGCGGAACCGCAAGCAGCACCCCGATCCACGGCGCGATACCGAATTTGATGAACAGCGCCGCGGCCGTATAGGCGCCGACACCCACATAGAGGGCGTGGCCGAGCGAGAGCTGGCCGGCGAAGCCCATCATCACGTTCCACGCCTGGCCGACATAGGCAAAGTAGAGAATAAGGATGAGGACCGTGAGCAGGTAGTCGCCGGCGAAACGGGGCATCACCAGCAGCCCCGCGAACAGCGCGACGAGCAGAACGGCG
>DATNNN010000081.1:0-4432 GCA_035601815.1 Xanthobacteraceae bacterium
TCGACTTTCGGGAGCATGATCACGTCGAGCTTTTCGCCCACTGCGCCCACGATCTCGGTCACGTCGTCGAGCGCCCACGGCGTTGCGAGAGCGTTGATGCGGGTCCACAAGCCGGTGGTGCCGAAGTCGACCTCGCGCGCCATCTGGATGAAGGCCTTGCGCGCGGCGACCTTCGCTTCCGCCGGCACCCCGTCCTCAAGGTTGCCGAGCACCACGTCCACCGCGGCCACGAGCTCAGGCACCTTGGCCCGCACCTTGTCGAGGTGGGGCGGCACGAAATGGATCATGCGCTCGAGCCGTACCGGCAGCTCGCGTATCGGTAGGGGCGCGCCGGCGGCAAGCGGCCGGTAGAAGTTGCGCGGAAGCTTCATGGACCGGGTTTAGCCGAGGCAGCCCGCAGCGGCAATTGACCGGGCCGCCTGACCCCGATACCGAAAAGCGGGTACGATTGCATCCGCCATGGCCGACATTCTGAGCCTCGCCTTGCCCTTCTTCGGGCTCATCTTCCTCGGCTTCGGCTCAGGGTGGCTGGTGAAGCTTCCCGAAGGCGGGCTTTCCTGGCTCAATTTCTTCATCATCTACATCGCGCTGCCGGCGTTGTTCTTCGAGCTTGTCTCGCGCACGCCCGTCGACCAGATCGCCAACTGGTCGTTCGTGCTCGCCACCACGCTCTCCACCTTCTGGTGCTTTGCCGTCGCCTTCGCCGTCGGCATGCTCCTGCGCAAGGGCAACATTCCCGAGGCGACGATCGCGGCGGTCACCGGCGCCTACGCCAACGTCGGCTACATGGGGCCGGGGCTGACCCTTGCGGCACTCGGGCCGCAGGCGACGGTGCCGACCGCGCTCATCTTCGTCTTCGACTCCACGCTGTTCTTCGCGCTCGTGCCCTTCTTCATGGCCATGGCCGGCGTCGAGCAGGAGAGCGCTGTCCGCACCGTGGCGCGCGTCCTCTTTCGGGTGTTCACGCACCCGTTCATCGTGGCGACGCTCCTCGGCATTGCAGCCGCCGCGGTCCACGTTCGCCCGCCGGCCGCCATCGATCGCATGCTCGATCTCCTGAAGAACGCCGCCGCACCCTGCGCGCTGTTCACGCTCGGGGTGACCGTGGCGCTGCGTCCGCTCGGCCGCGTGCCGCTGGAAATTCCGATCCTCTCCGCCGTGAAGCTCATTCTCCATCCGCTGTTGGCGTGGACGATGCTGACGCTCGCGGGTCCCTTCGATCCGATCTGGGTCTACACCGGCGTGCTCATGGCGGCGCTGCCGCCGGCGCTCAATGCCTTCGTCATGGCGCGGCAATATTCCGTCTACGTCGAGGAATCCTCCGCCGGCATTCTCGTCGGCACCGTCGCCTCGGTCGTCACCGTCACCACGCTTCTCTATCTGATCCAGAACGGCCTGTTGCCGGCGATGCCGACGCGCTAGAAACGATTGATGAAACCGCTGGAAGGCGTGCTGGTCGCCGACTTCACCACGCTCTTGCCCGGCCCGCTCGCGACCTTGATGCTCGCGGAAGCCGGCGCCGAGGTGGTCAAGATCGAGCGGCCCGAGGGCGAATACGCCCGCATGATGCTGCCGCAGGTGGGCGGCCATTCGGTGGGCTTTGCCATGCTCAACCGCGGCAAGAAGAGCCTCATTGCGGATCTGAAGACGGAAGCGGGCAAGGCCGCGGTCAGCGATCTCGTGCGCCGCGCCGACGTGCTGGTAGAGCAGTTCCGTCCGGGCGTCATGGAGCGCCTCGGCTTCGGCTTCGAGGCGGTGCGGGCGCTGAACCCGAAGATTGTCTACTGCTCGATCTCCGGCTACGGCCAAAGCGGCCCGCGGCGCGGGGAGGCGGGCCACGATCTCAACTACATCGCCGCCACCGGATTATTGTCGCTCTCGCCCGGGCCGCCCGACCGGCCGGTGGTGCCACCGGCGCTCATCGCCGATATCGGCGGCGGCACGTTCCCGGCGGTGATCAACATCCTACTGGCGCTCCGGAGCCGCGACCGCACCGGCGAGGGCACGCGCATCGACATCGCCATGGCCGACGCTATGTTCACCTTCGCTTGGTACGCGCTCACAACTTTCGCGGCGACCGGCAAGGCGCCGAAGCAGGGTGAGTTGCGCTACGTCGGGGACTCGCCGCGCTACCATCTCTATCCGACCAAGGACGGAAAGCTTCTCGCCTGTGCCGCGCTCGAGCCGCACTTCTGGAGCGCGTTCTGCGGTGTCATCGGCCTCTCCAAGGAGCTCGCCCTCGATAGCCGCGACCCGGTTGCCACTCGCGCGGCGGTCAAGAAGACTATTGCGGCGGAAACCGCCGACTACTGGCGCCCGAAACTCGCTGCGGCCGATTGCTGCGCGACTATCGTCGCCACCCTGGAGGAGGCGCTCGCCGACCGGCATTTCGTCGAGCGCGGGCTGTTCGGCCGCAAGATCGAGATGCCCGATGGCCGAGAGATCGGCGCGATGCCGCTGCCGATCGAGCCGTCGCTGCGGGTGGAGGACGGGACGCGCCCGTTTCCGGTGCTCAAGCGCTAGAGCGCCTCGCCGCGTACGAGGCGCGGGGCATCGGCGCGCTCCCCAAGCCCTTCGCGCATGAGCAGGCGACGCAGCGGCCCGACGCTAGCGGCTAGTGCCAAGCCCAGGCCGCGCAGGGCGTGCGCCGGCAGGAAATCGGTCAAGAGCGAGCGGCTGAACATGTCCACGGCGATGGCGCGCGAGCGCACGTCGCTGCGCCGGCGGCGGTCGTAATCGTCGCACGCGTCGCCGAGATCGATGCCGTTGCGCCGGGCATCGGCGACGAGCTCGGCGATGAGCGCGGCGTCGCGGATGCCGAGGTTGAGGCCCTGGGCGCCGATCGGCGGCAGCACGTGGCCCGCTTCCCCCACGAGCACGATGCGCCGGGCGGCAAAACGCTCTGCGATTGCCGCAGCGAGCGGGAAGACGCCGCGTCCCGCCTCGACCTCCATCTTGCCGAGGATGGAGTGCGCTTGCCGCTCTACCTTCTCGCTCAGCGCCGCGTCGCCAAGCGCCGTGAGCGCTTCGACTTTATCGGCGCGCACCACCCATACCAGGCTCGAGCGGCGGCCCGGCAGCGGCACCAGCGTGAACGGCCCGCTCTCGGTATGGAACTCGGTGGAGACATTCCCGTGCGGCCGCGAGTGGCGGAGCGTGAGCGCGAGCGCGCTCTGCGCGAGCTTGCGGCCGCGCGTAGCGATGCCGGCGGCCTTGCGGCAGAAGGAATCGCGCCCGTCCGCCGCCACCACGAGACGCACACGCTCACCGCCCGCGTTCGAACGCAGCGTGACACCGGTATCGTCCGGCGCGACTTCGGTAACTGTTGCCGCGACCAGGCGCAGGCGCTTCTCGGCCCGCGCCGCCGCCAGCAGCCCGTCGCGCAGCGGCTCGTTCTCGATGTTGTAGCCGAACGCCTCGAGCCCGAGCTCGGCGCAGTCGAAGGCGACCTCGGGCGCGCGGATGAGCCGCCGCGTCGCATCTACGAGGCGAAGCACCTTCAATGCCGAAGCCTTCGGCGCGAGCGCATCCCATACGCCGAGCGCCGCCAGCGCCTTCACCGAGCCGTCGAGGAGCGCCGTGGTGCGCCGGTCCGGCCCAGGCGCCGGCGCGATCAGCGCCGTCTCGGCGCCGGCCGCGGCGAGCGCAATCGCTGCGATCAATCCGGCCGGGCCGCCGCCCACCACCGCGACTTCCGCCGTATATTGCGCTGCGCTCCTCGCCATCGGGGGGTCATAGCGCTGCGGCGCCGCAGAGGCGAGGGGTTTTCGAGTAGATGACGCAAAAGGCGCGCTGCGCTAGGAACTACGGCGAATGTCCACCCACCACCCCCATCCCGTGCCGCTCGTCCGTCGCGTCGCCGCCTTTGGCGTCCACGGCCTGACCGCGTTCGGCGCAGTGCTCGGCCTTCTCGCGCTGCGTTCCGCGCACGCCAGCGAATGGTCCGATATGTTTTTGTGGCTCGGCCTCGCGCTCCTCATCGACGCGGTCGACGGACCGCTCGCCCGCACCCTCAAGGTGAGCGAGATCGCGCCACGCTGGTCGGGCGAGACCATCGATCTCATCGTCGACTACCTGAACTATGTGCTGGTGCCGGCCGCCGCACTCGCGCTCGGGCCGGTTCTGCCCGAGGCGTTGGCGTTTCCCGCCGCGGCGGTGATCGTGATCTCCGGCGCGATCTACTTCGGCGACACCCGCATGCGCACCGACGACGGCTACTTCCGTGGCTTTCCCGCCTTGTGGAACATCGTCGTCTTCTATCTGTTTCTGTTGCAGCCCACGCCGTATGTCTCGCTTGCGCTGGTCGCATTTTTCGTCGCGCTCACCTTTGCCCCCATCGTCTTCGTCCATCCGCTGCGCGCCAAGCGCTGGCGGCCGCTCAACGGCGCGCTCACCGTGATTTGGGCCGTGCTCGGCATCATGGCGCTGGTCC
>DATNNN010000082.1:0-4561 GCA_035601815.1 Xanthobacteraceae bacterium
GTCTTCGGCGTGAATGCGCGGATGCCGGAGGGCGTGGCGAGGATCGAGCCCTTGTGGGACATGCCGGCGAAGCGGAAGCCGCCCGCACCGTAGCCGTCGATCGCCGCTCTTCCGGGATAATGCGGGTCGCGCCGCCCGCTCACGGCGCCCGGGTGCCGGCGGTGGCGAGCGCGTCGGCGTGCTCGCTGTCGTCGGCCGCCGCGGCGCGCGTGCTGCCGACACCGAGGTAGATGAGGATGGGCGCGGCGATGAATATCGAGGTGTAGGTGCCGACCAGCACCACGCCGAACATCATGGTGGCGGTGAAGGAATGGATGGCGTGGCCGCCAAACAGGAGCAGCGCCAGCAAGGCGAGCGTCACCGTCACGTGGGTGATGATGGAGCGCGACAGCGTCGAATTGATCGAAATGTTGAGGAGATCGGCCATGGGCAGCTTCTTGTAGCGGCGCAGCATCTCGCGGATGCGGTCGTAGATCACCACCGTGTCGTTGAGCGAGTAGCCGAGGATGGTGAGCAGGGCCGCGATCGACGACAGGTCGAACTCGAGCTGCATCACCGACATGAAGCCGATGGTGAGCACGATATCGTGCACGTTGGCGATCATGGCGCCAAGCGCGAACTGCCATTCGAAGCGGAACCACAGGTAAATGAGGATGGCGAAGATGGCGAACACCACGCCGATAACGCCGTAGCCGAGAAGCTCGGCCGACACGCGCGGGCCCACCACCTCCACCCGGCGATAGTCGTAGTCCTCGCCGAGCGCGCCGCGTACCTTGCCGATCACCGCCTGCTGCGCCGCGTCGCCGCCCGGCTGCTGCGCCACGCGGATGAGAACGTCGCCGCGGTCGCCGAACTGCTGAATCTGGATCTCGCCGAGGCCAAGGCCCTCGAGCTTGCTTCGCATCTGGCCCATGTCGAGGGTGCCGCTTTTGGCCTGCACCTCGATCAGCGTGCCGCCCTTGAAGTCGATGCCGAAGTTGAGGCCATGGCTGAAGTAGAGAACGAGCGCGAGGATCGAAAGGAGCGCCGAGACAGGGAAGCTGATGCGCCGGAAGCGCATGAAGTCGAAGCGAGTGTCGTCCGGGACGATGCGGAGAAGACGCATTGGACCTCAGATCGGGACGGTCTGCGGCCGCCACCAGCGCACCCAGGTGGCGACGATGAGCCGGGTCAGCGTAAAGGCGGTGAACAGCGTGGTCAGGATGCCGATGCCGAGCGTCACGGCGAAGCCGCGCACGGCGCCGGTGCCCACGTAGAACAGCACGGCGGCGGCGATGAAAGTGGTGATGTTGGAATCGAGAATGGTGGCGAGGGCACGGTGGAAGCCGGCGTCGATGGCCGAGATGGGCGTGCGGCCGGTGCGCACCTCCTCGCGGATGCGCTCGTAGATCAGGACGTTGGAGTCGACCGCGATACCGACGGTGAGCACGATGCCGCAGATGCCGGGCAGCGTGAGCGTGGCGCCGAGCACGGAGAGAATGCCGAGGATCATACCGACGTTGATCGCCACCGCCACCGACGCGAACACGCCAAACAGGCCGTAGGTGGCGAGCATGAAGATCACGACGAGCGCGGCGCCGGCGTAGGACGCCTTGAGCCCCGCCTCGATCGAATCCTGGCCGAGGCCGGGGCCGACCGTGCGCTCCTCGATGATGGTGAGCGGCGCTGGTAGCGCGCCGGCGCGGAGCAGGATCGCCAGGTCATTCGCCTGCTGCACGGTGAAGTTGCCGGAAATCTGCCCGGAGCCGCCCAAGATCGGCTCGCGGATCACCGGCGCCGAGATCACCTTGTTGTCGAGGATGATGGCGAAGGGCCGGCCCACGTTTTCCTGCGTCACCTGGGCGAAACGGCGCGCGCCCTGGTTGTTGAAGCGGAAGGAGACGATGGGCTCGCGCGTGCGCTGGTCGAAGCCGGGCTGCGCATCGACCAGCTCCTCGCCGGTGATGATGATGCGTTTTTCGATGAGATACGGCTGCGGCGGCTTGTCGTTGGAATAGAGCAACTCGGAATCCGGCGGGGCGCGGCCTTCGAGGGCCTGCTGCGCCGGCATGGAGAGGTCGACCAAGCGGAAGGCGAGCTTGGCGGTCTGGCCGAGCAGCGCCTTGAGGCGGGCGGGGTCCTGCAGGCCCGGCACCTGCAACAGGATGCGGTCGAGGCCCTGGCGCTGAATCAAGGGCTCCACGGTGCCGAGCTCGTCGACGCGGCGGCGCACGATCTCGATCGACTGCTCCACCGCCTGGCGGATGCGTTGCGTGATGCCGGCGTTGGTGAGCGTCAGCTGGATCAGCCCGTTGCCGGCGTCGACCACGTCCACGTCGCGCAGCTCCGTGCCGGAGAGCAGCCCGCCGATCTGGTTCGACAGCTCGCGCAGGCGCTGCACTGCCCTCGCCGCGTCGGCCTGGTCGCGCACGCGCACCGAAACGGTCTGACCCGAGATCGCGAGGTTGGTGTAGCCGATGCGCGGCTCGCGCAAGAGCGACCGGCGCACGTCGTCGCGCAGCGTCTCCACCTTCTCCTTGCGCACAGCGGCGGAGTCGACTTCGAGCAAGAGATGCGAGCCGCCCTGCAGGTCGAGGCCGAGCACAATGCGATGCTGGAGAACCGACGGCAGCGTGTGGTAGTGCGCGTCGGACAACAGGCTCGGCAGCATCAGCAGGCAGATGATCGCCGACGCGAGCACGATCGCGAGCGCCTTCCACCGGGTGAAATGGAGCATTGCCTAACCTCGAACGAAACGAACGGCCGGCGCGCTCAGGCGTCTTCCTTGACCGGCTCGCCCTTGGCGCGCACTTCGTTGATCATGGAGCGCATCTGGCGGACCTTGATGCCGTCGGCGATCTGCAGCTCCACCTCGTTGGCGTCGACCACCTTGGTGACCTTGCCGATGACGCCGCCGGAGGTGACCACCGTGTCGCCGCGGCGCAGCGCGCTCACCATCTCCGCGTGCTGCTTCACCCGGCGCTGCTGCGGCCGGAGGATCAGGAAATACATGATCACGAAGATCAGGATGAAGGGGAGCAGCGACATGATCATGTCGTTGCTGCCGCCAAACTGGGCATACGCGGGGGTCATCGGCACTTCAGTCACCTCGCCTGATCGGTTAAAGCCTCGGCACTCTGAAAAGCGCCGAAAGCGCGGCGACTATAGCGGCGCTAGGCCGCTTTGCAAACGCGGGCGGCCGGGTTTTCGCATGACATTTCCGTAAGTTCGTGGCGCGCGCTCCTTTGTCATGGCCGGGCTTGGCCCGGCCATCCCGATCATCAAGGCAGTGCCTCTCATAAGCGAGATCGCTGGAACTCGGGTTTACCCGAGTTCCAGAACTTAGATGCGCAAGTCGGGTAAACCCGACTTGCGACGACAAGCCCGGCGATGACAGAACACTAGCGCAACAGCATCTGCGTGCAGCGAAAGAGCACGAGAGTCTTGTCCGTCGCGTCGGTCACCGTTGCGCTCCACACCTGGGTGGTGCGGCCGAGATGCTCGGCCGTGGCGACGCAGGAGATCACGCCTTCGCGCGCCGTGCCGAGGAAGTTCGCCTTGAGCTCGATGGTGGTGAAGCCCTTGGCGCCTTCGGGCAGGCTCGCCACGCAGCCGTAGCCGGCGGAGGTGTCGGCGAGCGCGATCACGCTCGCCGCGTGCAGGTAGCCGTTGGGCGCCAGATGCCGCTTCTCCACCGCCATTCGGCTCTTCACCGTGCCCTTGCCGACCTCGAGGATCTCCACCCCGAGCTCGCCGGGCAGAAAGCTCTTGCCGAAGGTCTTGAAGAATTCGGTGTTGAATTGGATCGCCATCATCGCCCCCGCTATAGTTACCGCCCTATAGCATGCTTGCCGTGACGCCTGCCGCCCGCTATGCCGCCTCTCGGGACGAAGCCATGAACAAGCCCTCGCCCACGGACACGGTCCTCGGCCTCCTCGCCTCGACCTTCGAGCGCGTGGCGAACGCGCTCGATCGCTTGGCGCCGCGGCCGGCGAAGAAACCGGATTTCGCGGCGGCCGACGCCTTCGTCTGGCACGTGACGGGCGAGCTTGAGCCCGTCAAGCGCGTGAACCGCGTCGAGATGGCTCTTCTCAAGGGCATCGACCGCATGCGCGACACGCTCATGGAGAACACCGAGCGCTTCGCCCGTGGGCTTCCCGCCAACAACGCGCTCCTCTGGGGGGCGCGCGGCATGGGCAAGTCGTCGCTGGTGAAAGCCGTGCACGCGGCGATCGCGGCCAAGCAAAAGCCCGGCGAGGAGCGGGTCAAGCTCATCGAGATCCACCGCGAGGACATCGAGTCGCTCCCCGCGCTGATGGCGCTCCTCGGCGGCGCGAAATTCCGCTTCCTCGTGTTCTGCGACGACCTTTCCTTCGAGGCCGAGGACACCTCCTACAAGTCGCTGAAGGCGGTGCTCGAAGGCGGCATCGAAGGCCGGCCCGACAACATGCTGCTCTACGCCACCTCCAACCGCCGCCACCTGATGGCGCGCGAGATGATGGAGAACGAGCGCTCCACCGCCATCAATCCCGGCGAGGCGGTGGAGGAGAAGGTGTCGCTGTCGGACCGCTTTGGCCTGTGG
>DATNNN010000083.1:0-20793 GCA_035601815.1 Xanthobacteraceae bacterium
AGCGCGAGCGCCACGTCGAGCCGGTCGGCCTGGATCAACGCTGCCGCCCGGTCCGGCCATTCGACCATCACGGCCGCGCCCTCCGATGCCTCCTCCCAGCCGAGCTCGGCGAGCTCGGCGAGCGTCGTCACCCGATAGAGATCGGCGTGCACCACCGGGAAGCGCGGCAGTTCGTAGAGCTGGAGGAAGGTGAAGGTCGGGCTCGGCACCTCGATGCGGTCGTCGCCGGCGAGCGCCCGGATGACGGCGCGGGCGAGCGTAGTCTTGCCCGCGCCGAGGTCGCCCGACAGCGTCAGGAGGTCGCCAGGGACAAGCACCGCGGACAAGTCGTTGGCGAGCCGGTCGGTGGCGCTCTCGTCCGCCAGGACCATGTCCCAGGTCGATTGCAGGGCGTTTGCGGTCGCCATGGCAGGCGCTACTCGGCGGCCTCGCGGCCGGCCGCCGCGTCGGTGGGAAATGTGCAGGTGACGACAGTGCCACGCCCGGGCTCCGAGTCGATGGCCACGGTGCCGTGGTGGAGCTCGATCAGCGCCCGCACGATGGAGAGGCCGAGCCCCGGTCCGCGGTGCTTGGAGCCGAGTGGGTGGCTCTCGAAGCGTCCGAAGATGCGATCCTTGAGCTCGGGCGGAATGCCGGGCCCGCCGTCGCTGACGCGGAAGACGACGCCGCCCGCCCGCCGTTCCGCCGCAAGCGTCACCGTGCCGCCCTTGGGCGAGAAGCCGACGGCGTTGGACAGAAGGTTGAACAGGACCTGGCGCACCCGTTTGCCGTCGGCGACGAAGTGGCCGGCGTCGCGCGGCACGCGCAAGTCGAGCTTGAGCTCGTTCGCGGCGAGGCGGTCGCGCACGCCGTCGGCGGCGGCTTCCACTGTCGCGCGCACATCCACCTGGCCGAGCTCGAGCGTCATGGCACCGGCGTCGATAGTGGCGAGATCGAGAATGTCGTCGATGATGGCGAGGAGTGCCGCACTCGATTGATTGATGTGGCCGACATAGTCACGCTGCTTGTCGTTGAGCGGTCCGATCGCCGCTTCGGTGAGAAGCTGAGCGAAGCCGATGATGGTGGTGAGCGGCGAGCGCAATTCGTAGGAGACGTTGCGCACGAAGGCGTTTTTCAGGGCGTCGGCTTGCAAGAGCGCCTCGTTGCGTTCGACCAGCGCCCGCTCGACGCGTACGCTGTCGGTCACGTCGCGGAAGGTGACGAGCGTGCCGCCGTCCGGCAGCGGCACGGCGGCGCAATCGATCACGCTGCCATCCACCCGCTCGATCCGCTCGGTTACCGGGTCGCGGCGCTCGATCGCGGTAACCGCGCGCTTGATCGTCTGCCACGGATCGAGCGGCGCGCGGCTTTCGGCGTCGAGCGCCACGAGCGGTCCGCACCAGCCAGCCACTGCGTCGATATGCGGATTGTCGGCGAGCATCTTCGCGGAAAGATGCCACAGCCGCTCGAACACGGGATTGTGCAGCTTGAGGCGGCCGTCCGAACCGAACACGGCCACGGCCTCGTTGAGCGCGTCGAGCGTCTCGCTTTGGGCGTGGATCACCGTGTTGTAGCGGCTCTCGAGCGCGATCCGCTCGCTGATGTCGTCGAAGAGATATGTGACGCCGCCTTCCGGGTTCGGGCTCGTGACCACGCGCAGGATGCGGCCGCCGGGCAGGTGCCATACGTGCTCCTTCGGCTCAGGCGAGCGATAGGCCTCGAACAGCTCGGCCTTCCATGCACGGAAGTCGACCTGCTCGGGCAGCTTGCGCTCGTTGCGCAGCCGGTCGAGCACGGCGCCGTCGCTCGGCCGCTCCTCGAGGAAGGCGGCATCGAGCTTGAACAGCGAGCGATAGGCGGCATTGTGGAACACGAGCCGCTGGTCGGCGCCGAAGATGGCGACGGCGGTGGCGAGTTGATCGAGGGTGCGCCGGTGGGCGGTGACGATGCGCGAGAGATCGGCGCGCACGGTCGCAGCTTCAGTGGCGTCGAAGCCGATGCCGGCCGCGCCCCGAGCATTGCCGAACTCGATCACGTCCACCACGCGCCGCTGGCCGGCGACCACCACCGGCACACGCTTGGCGAAGGCGCGCTGATCGGCGCGCGCTTGCGCCGCCTCCTCGCGGGTGGGCCGGTCGAGAAGCTCCATCTCGCGGGCGACCGCGTCGGCCGCGTCTTTGGCCTCCACCGCGGTGGCGTAGGCGCGGTTGGCGAAGGCGAGGCGGCCGGCCTCATCGCGCAGCCAGATCGGCGCTGGCACCATTTCCAACAGCGCGCGCAGCTGCTCGAGGTCGCGCTCGAGCCGCTGGTGCCGCTCGGCAAGCGCCGCGTGATCGAGCTTGGCGCCGGTGATCTCCTTCAGACGCAACACCGCCGCGCCGCCGATCGGGCGGCCGGCGGCCTCCACGTGGTTGCCGCGGTTGCTCACGAGCGTCATGGAGAAAGTCTGGCCGCTCTTGCGCAGCGCGTCGGTGGCAGCCTCCAGCACATGCGCCTGGTCGGCGTCGAGCCAGGCGCCGAAGGCGAGCACCCGGCGGGTCGCCGGCAAGCCCATGAGACTCATTGCATCGCCGAGAATCTCTGGCTCGCCCTTGGGATCGCGCCACACCACGACGACCTGCGGCTCGGCCAGCAGCAGCGCCAGCGCCCGGTCCGCGGTCTCGCGCGCGGCGGCGGATTCGCGCCGCGCCTCGGCTAGCTTGGTCGCGGCGTGGGAGCGGGTACGCACCAATGCGATCGCCGTCACCACGGCGAAGAGGAGCACGCCGAGGGTAAGCGAGAGGGAAACGATCTCTTGGCGGTCGAGCGCCGCGGCGGTCTGCAGAACGATGTCGACGACAGCGGGAGCGCCGAGGGTGGGTTGCGGAAAGTTGAGCGCGGCGGCGAGCAGCGCCGCCGGCAGCCATCGCGCTCTCGTGTCGCGCTGTGCGCCGCCCGTTCCGGCTCGTTCCGGCATTCCGCGCCGCCCCGTTTCGCCCCGCTCCGACCGCTCGTGGCGGACATTCGCGGTGCTTAGCCGCGAATCACCGCCACTCTACCCCCAGGCGGACTCGGCAACGAAACGCTAAACAGCCACGGGCGCGGCCCTCACAGGCCCTCGAACAGGGCGGTGGAGAGATAGCGCTCGGCAAAGGAGGGAACGATGACCACCACGTTCTTGCCTGCCATGTCCGGCCGGCTTCCGATCTCGAAGGCTGCGGCAATCGCCGCGCCCGACGAAATGCCCACCGGAATGCCCTCGTAGCGGGCAACCGCGCGGGCGGTCTCGAAAGCGGTCTGGTTGCCCACCGTCACGATCTCATCCACCACCGAGCGGTCGAGTACCTCGGGCACGAACCCGGCGCCAATGCCCTGGATCTTATGGGGCCCGGGCGCTCCGCCGGACAGCACCGGGCTGTCCTCCGGCTCCACTGCTACGAGGCGCAACGAAGGCTTTCTCGGCTTCAGCACCTGGCCGATCCCGGTGATGGTGCCGCCGGTGCCGACGCCGGACACGATCACGTCGACCTTGCCGCCCGTGTCGTTCCATATCTCCTCCGCCGTGGTGCGGCGGTGGATGTCGGGGTTGGCCGGGTTGCGGAACTGTTGCGGCATAACCGAGTTCGGAATTTCCCGCAGCAGCTCTTCGGCCTTGGCGACGGCGCCTTTCATGCCCTTGGCGCCCTCGGTGAGCACGAGCTCGGCGCCGAGCAACGCCAGCATCTTGCGCCGCTCGAGCGACATGGTCTCGGGCATGACCAAAATCAGGCGCAGGCCGCGGGCGGCGGCGACGAAGGCGAGCGCGATTCCGGTATTGCCCGAGGTCGGCTCGATCAGCACGGTGTCGGGTTTGATGAGGCCCGCCGCTTCCAGCGCGTCGATCATGGAAACGCCGATGCGGTCCTTAACGCTGCCGATCGGATTGAAGAACTCGAGCTTGGCCAGGATGTTGGCCTTGATGCCGCGCATCTCGGGAAGGCGATTGAGCCGCACCAGCGGCGTATCGCCGATGGTCTCGGTGATGGAGTCGAAGATGCGGCCGCGCCCCGGCGCAGGGGTGGTTGCGTTCTTGCGTAACGGCTCAGCCATTCCGCGCTCCGTTCAGCCGACGTCTGAAGGCGGCCCCAGTAGCATAATCACGTACTGAAGTCGACTTTCGCAACTATTCCGAAATTCAAATGTTGAAATCGGAAGAGACCAGGGCTTCCGCGAGACCCTGCCGCTCGGCCTCCCGGCATAGGCTCTCGATGGTGACGGCGGCAAGTGCGGTTTCGAACGCCTTCTCGCCCTGCGCCACCGCCGGGCGGACGACTCGCGTGACGAGCGAGGGAAGCGCACCGGTCTGCTCGTCCGCCGCCGTTTCCGCGACGCGTACCACCTCGGCCACCGAGATGCGCCGCCGCTCGCGCGCGAGCTCGTAACCGCCGCGCGGGCCACGTACGCCCTTGAGAATTCCTGCGTGCACCAGCGCCTGCAGCACGGGCTCCAGGTGACGTGGCGGCAGGCGATGGCGCTCGGCGAGCGCTTTGGCGGCGACCGGCTGGCCGCGGGCATGGATCGCGACGTCCACCACCGCGGCGACCGCAAGCAGGCTCTTTTCCGACAAGCGCGCCATCAGCGCTCCCCGACGATCTTGCGTTCGACGCCCGTCGAACCGAAGCCGCCGTCACCGCGCGCGGTCGCGTCGAGGGCCGAGCTCTCCCGCAGGCTCACGGGCGTGACCGGCATGAATACGACCTGCGCCACCCGCATGCCGCGCGTCACGGTGAACTTCTCTGGGCCGAGATTGATCAGGAGCACGCGCACTTCGCCGCGATAATCAGAGTCGATCGTGCCGGGCGCGTTCAGAACGGTTACGCCATGTTGCAGGGCGAGGCCTGACCGCGGCCGCACTTCTCCCTGGTAGCCGGCGGGTATTTCCAAAATGAGGCCGGTGGGAACCGCCGCCCACGCGCCGGGAAGGATCGCGAGCGGCTCCGTCGCCGGCAGGGCGGCGATAAGATCGAGCCCGGCGGCGCCGGCCGTGGCGTAAGCGGGCGCGGGCAGTGCCTCGCCGTGAGGAAGCCGGGTGAAGCGGACCGAGAGCGCGCTCATTCGCGCGCTCCTGTGCGGAACTCCGCGGCGATACGGCGCACGAGGCCGATCGCGACCGCTTCCTTGGTCTGAGCCGGCCACGATTCGACGCCGCCGTTGGTCACGAGATGCACCTCATTGTGGCTGCCGCCGAGCACGCCGGTCTCCGGCGAGACGTCGTTGGCCACGATCCAATCGCATCCCTTGCGCGCGAGCTTCTCGCGGGCGTGCTCCAGGAGCTTTTCGGTCTCGGCGGCAAAGCCCACCACGAGCCGCGGGCGCCGCGCATGGTGCGCGATGGCCGCGAGCACGTCTGGATTCTCGACGAGCGACAGCACCGGCTGTTTGCCGTTCTTCTTTATTTTCTCGGCGGCCGTTCCCGCTACCCGCCAGTCCGCCACGGCGGCGGCGCAGATCGCGATGTCGACCGGCAGCGCCGCTTCGGCGGCGGCGAGCATCTCGCGCGCGGTTTCCACGTGCACGGTGGCGACGCCGCGCGGGTCCGCCACCTCGACCGGGCCGGAAATCAGCGTCACCTCGGCGCCCGCCCGCGCCGCGGCGCGCGCCACGGCGTGGCCCTGGCGTCCCGACGAACGGTTGGAAAGGAAGCGCACGGGATCGATCGGCTCGCGCGTCGGGCCGGAGGTGACGAGCACGCGCCGCCCCTTGAGCGCGTCGGCGGCCGGCATCTCGATCAGCGCCGCCTCGGTCGCCGCCACGATCTCGAGCGGCTCGGCCATGCGGCCGAGGCCCGCCTCGTTGCGCTCGGCCATCTCGCCTTCCTTCGGTCCCACCACGGCAATGCCGTCGGCGACCAACTGAGCGAAATTGCGCTCGGTCGCCGGATGACTCCACATGAACGGGTTCATGGCCGGCGCGATCAAGACGCGCTTGTCGGTAGCGAGCAGCACCGTGGAAGCGAGATCGTTGGCAATGCCTTGTGCCATTTTCGCCATGAGGTCGGCGGTCGCCGGCGCCACCACCACCAGATCGGCTTCGCGCGACAGGCGAATGTGGCCGATCTCCGCCTCGTCGGTGAGAGAGAAGAGCTCGGTGAAGCACCTTTCGCCCGACAGCGTCGCGGCCGACAGCGGCGTGATGAATTCGGCCCCGGCCCGCGTCAGGATGGTGCGCACGTGCGCCCCGCGCTCGCGCAGGCGGCGGATCAGGTCCAAGCTCTTGTAGGCGGCGATGCCGCCGCCGATCACCAGAAGAATGCGCTTGCCTGCGAGCGCCATCGGAGAACCCAAGCCGAATGGGCCTCGCGGCCCGGCGGAAATATCAGATCATTACTGTACAATTTTCCGAGCGCCCGCAACCCCGATGCGGTGGCCTGGTTAACCTTAGAAATCGCGGCTAACGCAGCACCCAGACTGCGATCAGACCGGCAATTACCCAGAGCGCGAGCGTGGTCCACCGCCACCGCCTGGCTTCGGCGCGTCCGATCGCTTCCACCGTCTGCGGCGACAGCACGAGGCCGTCGCGGGTTTGCTCGTCGAGACGCTCCATGGTTCCGGCGGCGCGCGTAAGCAAACCCGGTGCGCTGCCGAGCAGGCGGCCGAGCCCGCCGATCTCGCTCGCCGCTTCCTCCATGCGTCCGACTGGGCCGAGGTGACGTTCGATCCACTCGCGCACCACCGGCTCCGCCGTCGTCCACATGTCGAGCTGCGGGTCCAGCGCGCGTCCGACGCCCTCTACCACCACCATGGTCTTTTGCAGGAGAAGAAGCTCGGGGCGGGTCTGCATGTCGAACAGCGACGTCACCTCGAACAAGAGCGTGAGCAGCTTCGCCATGGAGATTTCATCGGCGCGCCGGTCGTGAATCGGCTCGCCGATGGCGCGGATAGCCTGGGCGAAGTCCTCGATCGAATGGTGGGCGGGCACGTAGCCGGCCTCGAAATGGATCTCCGCGGTGCGCCGCCAGTCGCGGGTGATAAAGCCGTAGAGGATCTCGGCGAGGAAGCGCTGCTCCTTCGGTCCGAGCCGGCCCATGATGCCGCAGTCGACGGCGACGAGCCGGCCCTCGGGGTCGACGAACAGATTCCCCGGATGCAGGTCGGCATGGAAGAAACCATCGCCGATCGCCTGACGCAAGAACGACTGGATCAGCACGCGGCCGAGACGTTTGAAGTCATGGCCGGCGGCGGCCAGCGCTGCCCGGTCGTGCAGCGCAATGCCGTCGATCCATTCGAGGGTGAGCACGCGCCGGGCGGTGCGCTCCCAGTCGATTGTCGGCACCCGGAAATCGGGATTGTCCTTGGTGTTTTCCGCGAGCTCAGAGAGCGCCGCGGCCTCGAGCCGCAAGTCCATTTCCATGGTGACCGAGCGCGCGAGCGTGTCGATCACGGCGATGAGGCGCAGCCGCCGGGCCTCCGCGGAATGGCGCTCGGCGAGACGGGCGATGAAGAAGAAGGCGTCGAGGTCGCGGCGGAACCGGAGCTCGATGGCCGGCCGCAGCACCTTGACCGCCACCGCGCGCGGGCCGTCTTCGTCGTTGACCTCGGCACGGTGGACTTGCGCGATCGAGGCCGCCGCGACCGCCGGACCGAAGTGGGTGAAAGCATCGGCGATGGGCCGCATCAGGGCTTCCGCGACGGCCGCTTCCGCCTGGGCTTGCGCAAAGGACGGCATCTTGTCCTGCAGCGATTCAAGGTCACGGGCGATGGCCGGGCCCACCACGTCGGGCCGCGTGGCGAGGAACTGGCCGAGCTTCACATAGGGCGGTCCGAGCCGGGTCAGCGCCGTCGCCAAGCGGACCGCGCTCGAGCCGGCGCCGCGGCGCTCCAACAGGCGGCCGATGCGCACCGCGAGCCGCGCACCGGGCGCAAGCGCCTCGGCGTCGACCAGCGAGAGCACACCTTCGCGCGCCAGCACAAACCCGGCGCGCGCCAGGCGCAAGAGATGGGCTGCGGCCGAAATCACGGAATCCTCAAAGCCGCCAGCCGGAATGGATGGCGACGATGCCGCCGGTGAGCGGGTTCCACGCGACGCGGCCGAAGCCGGCGGTGCGCATCAGTTGGGCGAAGGCGTCCGGTCGCGGAAAGCGGCGGATCGATTCCGCGAGATATTGGTATGCGGCGGCGTCACCGGCGACGAGTCTCCCGATCTCGGGAATGACCTTGAACGAGTAGAGCTCGTAGAGCGCGTCGAGACCCGGCACGTCGACCGAAGAAAATTCTAGGCAGAGGAAACGCCCGCCGGGCTTGAGCACCCGCTGCATCTCGGCAAGCGCCGTTTCGATGCGCGGCACGTTGCGGATGCCGAAGGCGATGGTCACCGCGTCGAAACGGCCCGCCGCAAAGGGCAGGGCCTCGGCGTTGGCCTGGATGAACTCGATGCGCTCGCCGAGCCGGGCGGATCGCGCGCGCTCGCGCCCGACCGCCAGCATATCGGCATTGAAGTCGACGACCGAGGCATGCACGCCGGCGCCGCCCGCGGCGATGGTGCGCATGGCGATGTCGCCGGTGCCGCCTGCCACGTCGAGCAGCCGGAACGGGCGGTTGCTCCGGGGCGGGCGCAGCTTGGAGATGAGCGCGTCTTTCCAGGCGCGGTGCAGGCCGGCCGACATCAGGTCGTTCATCAGGTCGTAGCGCCGCGCCACTTTGTGAAAGACGTCGTCGACCAGCCGCTGCTTGTGTTCGAGCGGCACAGCGCGGAAGCCGAAATGGGTCGAGCGGTCGGGCATGAATGGGTCCAGCGGGCGCGACCATAGCGCGACGGCGGCGAGGGCGCTATGACCGACGCCGTGCCGATAGCAAAAGCGTAAACATGCCCGAGCTTCCCGAAGTCGAAACCGTGCGTCGCGGCCTCGCCCCGGTGATGGAAGGCGCCACCATCCGCACGCTGGAGGTCCGCCGCGGCGACCTGCGCCTGCCGTTCCCGCCGCGCTTCGCCGCGCGGCTGCGCGGCCGGCGCGTCGACAGCCTCGAGCGGCGGGCGAAATATCTGCTCGCCTTTCTGGATGAAGGCGAGGTGCTGCTCATACACCTTGGGATGTCCGGCTCCTTCCGCGTGAAGCAAGGCAAGGAGAGGAAGCCCGGCCGTTTCCATCATCCGCGCTCGACGGCCGGTGCTCATGATCACGTGATCTTCCATCTCTCTTCGGGCGCTACCGTCACCTTCAACGATCCCCGCCGCTTCGGGATCATGCTGCTTGCCCGCGCCGACGAGCTTCCGCATCACAGGCTCCTGAGCAATCTTGGGCCCGAGCCGCTTGATCGTGCCTTCGATGCCGCCAATCTCGCCCGCGCCTGCCGCAGCAAGAAAACGAGCCTCAAGGCGGCGTTGGCCGATCAGCGGGTGGTGGCCGGGCTTGGCAATATCTATGTCTGCGAGGCGCTGCATCGCGCCCATCTTTCGCCCAAACGCCCGGCCTCGACGATTGCCGATCGGGCCGGCCAGCCGAACGAGCGCGCCAAGCTGCTGGTGCGCGCAATTAAGGCCGTATTGCGCGACGCGATCAGGGCGGGCGGCTCGAGCCTGCGCGACCACCGCCGTACCGACGGCGAGCTCGGCGACTTCCAGCACAATTTCCGGGTGTACGACCGCGAGGAAGCGCCCTGTACTACTCCCGGCTGCCCGGGCACGATCCGCCGGATCGTGCAGGCCGGCCGCTCCACCTTCTTCTGCCCGGTTTGCCAGCGCTGATCGCGAGGAGGAATTCCATGGCTTACGAGACGATCCTGGTCGAGACCCGCGGCCGCGTCGGTATCGTGACGCTGAACCGGCCGCAGGCGCTGAACGCGCTCAACAAGCAGATCATCGCCGAACTCGGTCAGGCGCTCGCCGCCTTCGAGGCGGACGCGAACATCGGTTGCGTGGTGCTCACCGGGTCCGACAAGGCGTTCGCCGCCGGCGCCGATATCAAGGAGATGGAGGCATTCACCTACCCGCAAAGCTACTTGCAGGACTTCATCGCGGAATGGGAGGTGATCGCCCGCTTTCGCAAGCCGGTCGTCGCCGCGGTAGCCGGCTACGCGCTCGGCGGTGGTTGCGAGATCGCCATGATGTGCGACCTCATCATTGCCGCGGATACCGCCCAGTTTGGTCAGCCGGAAATCAAGCTCGGGGTGATCCCGGGCTCCGGCGGAACGCAGCGCCTTCCGCGAGCCGTCGGCAAGGGCAAGGCCATGGACCTGATCCTAACCGGCCGCATGATGGGCGCCGAGGAGGCGGAGCGCGCCGGCCTTGTCGCGCGCATTGTGCCGTTGGCGAAGCTGCGCGAGGAAGCGATCAAGGTCGCGCAGACCATCGCCGGCATGTCGCTGCCGGCTCTGATGTTGGCCAAGGAGAGCATCAATCGCGCCTATGAGACGCCGCTCGCCGAGGGGGTGCGCTTCGAGCGGCGGGTGTTCCAGGCGATGTTCGGGACCGGCGACCAGCAGGAGGGGATGGCCGCCTTCGTGGCCAAGCGCCGGCCCGATTTCCAGCACGGTTGAGGCGTTCGCTGCCGTTGACGCAAGCCGGGGTCGCCACTATGGTCCGCGCCCGTCGCCGGTCTCCCCGAGAGACCCTGCGGACTTTCGCCTAGCTGGAACCTGCCTGTCGATGGCCAACACCTCTTCTGCCCGCAAGGCCGTGCGCCAAATCGCTCGTCGCGCCGGTGTCAACCAGGTGCGGCGTTCGCGCATGCGAAGCTGCGTGCGAGACGTGGAGGAGGCGATTGTCGCCGGCGATGCGAAGAAGGCGCAAGCGGCGCTTGCCGTCGCCGAGCCGGAGATCATGCACGCCGCTCAGAATGGCGTCCTGCATAAGCGCGCCGCCTCGCGTAAGGTCTCCCGCCTGGTCGCACGCGTGCGCAAGCTCGGTAGCTGACGTCTCTCATCACGACCCCACTCCGCTGTCGGTGCGACCAACGTCGAGTGTGCGTTCGTGCGGGCGTTCGGGTGATCGACGCGGGGGCTACCCGCGTTCCTCTCTCAAAATTTTTTTCGATCGAACATAAACTTGCGCGGCAAGCGAACGGACGGGTTTGAATTTCGTATCACGACCGGCGTGCGCGGAAAGAAACAAAAATACTGATGCTGGTTTGCAACGGTTGTGCCGCCGAAGTTCGGCGCGACAGATTCTCTGAACTGACTCAAGAATTTGCCTACCGAGAGCGGAATCGCTCTAGTCTGCGATCGCGCCAAATCAAGATGGCGCAACGGTTCGTGACTTGATTCGTGTTGCGGGGCCTTGGGGTGCTGTGTATCGTCGAAGTGCGTTCCGGCCTTCGCTGGGACGCGAATAAGCAAGCGAGGTCTGCATCTCAAGGTAGTTGCGGTAGTTTGTTCCGGTTTAGCGAGTAGGCGTCTCTGGACCGGAGCACTTGCGTTGGCCGCGAACTTTCGGGTCCCAGTATTGCTTTCCGAGGCTCGCGGCGCGTCTTGCTGAACAAGAATAAAGAGGCATCAAACACGCCGCTGGCGTTCGACCAGCGGTGCGGGGGTAGTCATGATGTTAAAGCGGCGCGCGACCGGTCCATACACTTCTTCTCCTTTTTCCGTACGGCTGCGCCGCCGGATTTCACCATGTACCTTTGCGCCGTCCGGCCGCGGGGTGGCTAAGGCCCACGCCGGGGCCCCGCCGCCGCTCTTATTCACTCGTTGAGTTCACATTACGAATTCCCCGTTTCCCGGTTCCTCAGTTAGTTCGTGTCGTCGGCGGCTCTGCCGTAGCAGACTCGCATCGGAGCGCTCCCAATGGCCCTGTCTAAGCAGGAGACACCGGACCTCACGTCTCGTCTGCGGGCACACGATTCCGATCAGGGCGCGCTGCGATGGGATCGCGTGCGCCGTCGCCTGCGGACCGAAATCGGCGAAGATATCTACACCAGTTGGTTCACGCGCGTTGAGCTCGAGGAGTGCGGGCCCGAGGACGTGCGCCTGTCGGTGCCGACCCGTTTTCTGCGCAACTGGATTCAGTCGCATTACGTCGAGCGCCTGCTCGCGCTGTGGCGGAGCGAAGCGCCGCAGCTCCGCAAGATCGATCTCGTGGTGCGTTCGGCGGTGACGCGGCCGGCCAATGGCGCGCGCAGCCCCGAGCCGAGTGCCGCCGCCGTCGCTAGTGTCCGCCCCCCGGCCGGCGGCCGCCCAATAGCGGCTGCGACTCACGCCGGCGCGCCGCGCAGCGACGGATCTCCGGGCTCGCCCCTCGATCCGCGACTCACCTTCGCCACCTTCCTCGTCGGCAATTCGAACCGCTTAGCCCACGCCGCCGCCCGCCAGGTATCCGAGGCCGGGAGCAGGGCACAGCCCCGCTTCAATCCGCTGTACGTCCATGCCGCGGTGGGACTGGGTAAGACCCATCTTCTCCAGGCCATCTGCTGGGCGGGCGAAAACAGTGGGCGCCGCGTCCACTACCTCACCGCCGAGAGGTTCATGTACGGCTTCGTTGCCGCCCTGAAAAATCAGTCGGCGATCGCCTTCAAGGAGGCGCTTCGCGGCATCGACGCCTTGGTGATTGACGACCTACAGTTCCTCCAGGGCCGCACGGTGCAGCAGGAGTTCTGCCACACGCTCAATGCCCTGATGGACGCCGGCCGCCAGGTAGTGGTGGCCGCCGACCGGGCGCCGGCCGAGCTCGAAAGCCTTGAGGAACGGGTGCGCTCGCGGCTCGCCGGCGGTCTCGTGATCGAGATCGGCTCGCTCGAGGAGGAACTGCGGCTGCGCATCCTTGAGATGCGCATCGCGGCGCTCAAATCCGAGCATCCCGGCTTCGACGTGCCGGCGTCCGTGGTCTCCCACGTGGCCCGCCAGGTGACCCAGAATGGCCGCGATCTCGACGGCGCGGTGAACCGGCTGATGGCCCACAACCAGTTGAGCGGCCGGCCGATTACCATCGACATGGCTGATGACGTGATCCGCGACCTGGTGCGGCCGGCCGACCCCCGCCGCATCCGGGTCGAGGACATACTGCGCATCGTCGCCAAGCATTATGGGGTGTCGCGGGCCGACCTTTTGTCCTCACGGCGGACGGCCAACGTGGTGCGACCGCGTCAAATCGCCATGTATCTGGCCAAAACCTTGACGCTGCGCTCGCTTCCCGAGATTGGCCGGCGTTTCGGCGGCCGCGACCACACGACCGTCCTGCATGCGGTGCGCAAGATCGAGGGCCTCGTTCAGGGCGATCAGGCGCTCGCCGAGGAGATCGAGATTCTGAAGCGGCTGCTGCAGGAGTAGGCGAGACCAGACTTCGCACGTTGCTCTTGCGGAAATCAGCGCGAAACGCCAAAGTTTTCGGTCCCGGTCGGATTCTCTACAGACGCCGGGTGCGGGTAATCGAGGATCAGCCGGATTTGCAGCCCATGAAGGTCACCGTCGAACGGGCGGAACTCGTCAAGGCGCTCGCTCACGTTCATCGTGTCGTCGAGCGGCGCAATACCATTCCGATCCTCGCCAACGTCCTGGTCCGTGCCGGCAAGAACGGCCTCGAGCTCAAAGCCACCGACCTCGACCTCGAGATCATCGAGACGGTGCCGGCCGAGGTAAAGCAGGCGAGCGCCACCACGGTGCCCGCCCACATGCTCTACGACATCGTGCGCAAACTGCCCGAGGGCGCCCAGGTCGAGCTGCAGGCGGGCGGCGACCGCGCGTCGCTCGCCGTGCGCGCTGGGCGATCGCGCTTTACGCTGCAGACACTGCCGGAAACCGACTTTCCCGATCTTGCCGCCGGCGATATGTCGCACCGCTTCAAGCTCGCGAGTGGCGACCTGAAGCGGCTCGTGGACAAGACCCAGTTTGCGATCTCCACCGAGGAGACCCGCTACTATCTGAACGGCATCTACCTACACACCATCGAGGACAAGGGCACGCGGCTGCGCGCCGTCGCTACCGACGGCCACCGCCTCGCCCAGGTGGAGATCGCGGTGCCCAAGGGTGCCGCCGGCATGCCGGGCGTGATCATTCCGCGCAAGACCGTGGCCGAAGTCCAGCGTCTCCTTGAAGACGCCGGCGAGGACGTGGAGATCGAGCTTTCGCCCACCAAGATCCGCTTTTCGCTCGGTAAGGTGACGCTTACCTCGAAGCTGATCGACGGCACCTTCCCCGATTACGCGCGCGTTATACCCCTCGCCAATGACAAGACGCTCGTGGTGGACAGAGCCGATTTCGCCGCCGCCGTCGATCGCGTATCCACGGTGTCGAGTGAGCGCGGCCGCGCGGTGAAGCTGTCGCTCGGCGACGGCAAGCTCGTGCTCTCGGTCACCAATCCCGACTCCGGGAGCGCCACCGAGGAGCTCGAGGTCGAGTATGCGGCCGATGCGTTGGACATCGGCTTCAACAGCCGCTACCTCCTCGATATTACCGCCCAGCTCGAAGGCGAGGCAGCGGAGCTGAAGCTCGCCGATCCGGGCTCGCCCACGCTTCTGCGTGACCGGGACTCGGCGAACGCGCTCTATGTGCTGATGCCGATGCGCGTGTGAGCAGGATCGACCCCGCGCGCCCCCTCGTTCCGCATTCCGAGGCCCGGCCCCGCGCGCGTGTCCGCCGGCTGCAGCTCACCAATTTCCGCTCCTACCGTCGCGCCGATCTCACCGTGGCGGACGGACCGGTGGTGTTCACCGGGCCGAACGGTGCGGGTAAGACCAATCTCTTGGAGGCGATCTCCTTCCTGGCGCCGGGCCGGGGGCTTCGTCGCGCCACCGTCGACGAGGTGGCCGCGAGCGAGGGCGATGGATCGTGGGCAGTGGCCGCCGAGGTCGACGGGGCTCTTGGACCGGCCCAGCTCGGCACCGGCATCGACGCGCCCATCGATGGACAGCCTTCCGGTCGCCGCTGCCGCGTCGACCAGGAGCCTGTCGGCTCAGCCGCGGCCTTCGCCGACCACCTGCGCATCGTGTGGCTGGTGCCGGAAATGGATGGACTGTTCGTCGGTCCGGGCACCGAGCGGCGGCGATTTCTCGATCGCCTGGTGCTTGCCATCGACGCCGGCCACGGAAGCCGAGTCAACGCGCTCGAGCGGGCGCTGCGCTCGCGCAATCGACTGCTCGAGGAACCTGCACCGGACGCACGCTGGTGCGATGCGATCGAGCACGAGGTGGCGGAGCTCGCGGTCTCCGTGGCGGCGGCGCGCAGCGAGTGCGTGCGCCGGCTAAGGGCCGAGATCGACTCCAACGAGCATTCCCTGTTCCCTGTGGCGGATATCGCCATCGACGGTTGGATGGAGAACGCGCTCGACGCCGCGCCCGCGATCGAAATCGAGGATCGCTATCGCGGCGTGCTGCGCGACAATCGCGCGCGCGATCGCTCCGCCGCCCGCACCCTCGACGGACCGCATCTCTCCGATTTGAGCGTGCGCCATCGTCCCAAGGACATTCCGGCCGCGCGTGCCTCTACCGGCGAGCGCAAGGCGCTTCTTGTCGGCCTCGTGGCGTCCCACGCGCGTCTTGTCGCCTCCATGCACGGGTTCTCACCGATCATGCTGCTCGACGATGTCTCGGCGTTTCTCGACGCCGAGCACCGCGGCGCACTGTTCGAAGTGCTGGCCGAGCTCGGCGCGCAGACCTTCATGACCGGGGTCGATGACGCTGCCTTTGCCGCCCTCAGGGAGGACGCGGAGCGTTTCGTCGTGCGCCCGGGAGCGATCGCGCCCGCCATTTGAATCGTGTGATCGGCATTCCTAAATGATATTTGTTTCGCGTCCGTTACGACACCGCCACCATCTTGAAAATCAGGCACTTTTCTAACTGATGGACATGCTACATTTAATGCTCGTCCAGCCCTCCCCAACCGCTGATTCGGGATCCTTTTCCGTGGCAAAACCCGCTCCCCGTGCGCCCAAAACGAGCGCCGACGAATACGGCGCCGAGGCCATCCAGGTCCTCAAGGGCCTGGATGCCGTGCGCAAGCGGCCGGGCATGTACATCGGCGATACCGACGACGGTTCCGGCCTGCATCACATGGTCTATGAGGTGGTCGACAACGCCATCGATGAGGCGCTCGTCGGCTACGCCACCCACATCGAGGTCGAGCTTAATGCGGACGGTTCGGTCACCGTCACCGACGACGGCCGCGGCGTGCCGACCGATATCCACAAGGAGGAAGGGGTCTCCGCCGCCGAGGTGATCATGACGCGGCTGCATGCCGGCGGAAAGTTCGACCAGAACTCCTACAAGGTCTCGGGCGGGCTGCACGGGGTCGGCGTATCGGTGGTCAACGCGCTGTCCGCATGGCTCGAGCTCACTGTCTGGCGCGACGGGCGCGAGCACTACATGAAATTCCGCGACGGCGACCCGGTGGCGCCGCTCAAGGCCGTGGGCAAGGCGCCCGACAAGCGAGGCACGCGCGTCAAGTTTCTGCCGAGCACCCAGGTTTTCACCAAGACCGATTTCGATTTTGCGACTCTCGAGCATCGCCTGCGCGAGCTCGCCTTCCTTAATTCCGGCGTCAAGGTCCTGCTTGCCGATCTGCGCGGACCGGAGCCGCGGCGCGAGGAGATGCGCTATGAGGGCGGCAGCGAAGCGTTCGTGCGCTACCTCGATCGCAACAAGCAGTCGTTGATCCCTAACCCGGTCATGATCCGCGGCGAGCGCCAGCGTGTCGTGGTCGAGGCGGCGCTGTCGTGGAACGACAGCTATCACGAGAACGTTCTCTGCTTCACCAACAACATTCCGCAACGCGACCGCGGCACGCACTTCACCGGCTTTGCTGCCGCGCTGACGCGCGTGCTCATCAACTACGCGGATCGCACCGGCATCTCCAAGAAAGGCAAGGTTGACCTGTCTGGCGAGGATTGCCGCGAAGGCCTTACCGCCGTGCTCTCGATCAAGCTGCCTGACCCGAAATTCTCAAGCCAGACCAAGGACAAGCTCGTCTCGTCGGAAGTTCGTCCGGTGGTGGAGACCATTGTCGGCAATGCGCTCGAAGCGTGGCTCGAGGAGCATCCGCAGGAAGCGAAGACCGTTGTCTCCAAGGTCGTCGAAGCCGCCACTGCCCGCGATGCGGCGCGCAAGGCGCGCGAGCTTACGCGACGCAAGGGCGCGCTCGACATCTCCTCGCTGCCGGGCAAGCTCGCCGACTGCCAGGAGCGCGACCCGGCGAAATCCGAGCTCTTCCTGGTCGAGGGCGATTCCGCCGGCGGCAGCGCCAAGCAGGGCCGCATGCGCTCGTTCCAGGCCGTGCTGCCGCTGCGCGGCAAGATCCTCAACGTCGAGCGCGCTCGTTTCGATAAGATGCTGTCGAGCCAGGAGATCGGAACGCTTATCACCGCGCTCGGCACCGGCATCCGCGACGACTTCGACATCTCGAAGCTGCGTTACCACAAGATCATCATCATGACCGACGCGGACGTGGACGGCTCCCACATCCGCACGCTGCTGCTCACGTTCTTCTACCGGCAGATGGTGCCGTTGATCGAGCAGGGCCACATCTTCATCGCGCAGCCGCCGCTCTACAAGGTGACGCGCGGCAAGTCCGAGCAGTACCTGAAGGACGAGCGCGCGCTCGAGGACTATCTCGTCGGCACCGGTCTCGACGAGGCGGTGCTAAAGCTCGCGAGCGGGGCGCAGCGCGCCGGCGCCGATCTTGCCGCGATCCTCGACCAGGCGCGCGAGGCGCGGGCGATCCTGCGCGCGCTGCACCCGCGCTATAACCGCACCGTCGTGGAACAGGTGGCGATCGCCGGTGCGATCTCGCCCGCGATTCTCGGCGATCCGAAAAAGGCAGAGGGGGCAGCGACTTATGTGGCGAAGCGCCTCGACGCCCAGTCCGAAGAGACCGAGCGCGGTTGGGTCGGAAAATCCGACGCAGAAGGCTTCCACTTCGCCCGTACCGTTCGTGGCGTGCGCGAGGAGGTGACGATCGACCAGGCCTTCCTCGCCTCGGCCGACGCGCGCAAGCTCGATGCGCTCACGGCGCACTTGCAAGAGATCTATGCCAAGCCAGCGAAATTCGTGCGCAAGGGCGAGGAGATCGCCGTGTACGGGCCGGTCGGTTTGTTCGACGCGGTCACCGGCGCCGCCCGCAAGGGCCTCACGCTTCAGCGCTACAAGGGCCTCGGCGAGATGAAGCCGGAGCAGCTCTGGGAGACGACCCTCGATGTCAACGCCCGCTCGCTGCTGCAGGTCAAGATCAAGGAGGTCGACGAGGCCGACGATCTCTTCACCAAGCTCATGGGCGACGTAGTCGAGCCGCGACGCGAGTTCATCCAGGAGAACGCGCTTGCCGCGCGCGTGGACGTGTAAGTCCGCTCACCTTCCCGGCAGCACCAGCATCTTCGGCGCGGGCGGCAGGTTCGTGCGCGATAGGAGCACCGTCGGCGTCTCGGCGAACTCCACCGGATAGTCTTTGCGGATGCGCTCGATGAAGCGCTCGAGCGTTGTCGGCCCGAAGATGTGCATGGGAACGATCATGCGCGGCTTGATCTGCTGCAGCACTTCCACCATGCCGTCGATGCCAAGTGTGAACGTGCCGTCCACCGGCACCAGCACCACGTCGATGCGGCCGAGCTCGTCGATGTGGGCGGGCGTCAGCGTGTGGTGCAAATGGCCAAGGTGGGCGATGCACAGCCCCGCCACCTCGAACACGAAGATCGAGTTGCCGTAGAGTACCGTGCCGCCGCCCCAGTCTCGGATATTGGTGGGAACGCTGCGCACCCACACGTCCTCGAATTTGAAATCGTGGCGCGCGGGCTCGCCCTGGGCCCAGCCGCGAAGCACATGCTTGATCGAAGGGTCGGGGCTGTTGGTGTAGTGGGTCGAGTGCGCTCGATTCATCGTGATGATGTCGGGAATGATCGTTGGCCGCACGTAGTCGTTGTAGTCGGTGGCGATGCGTACGCCGGCGGGGCTTTCGACCAGGAACGTGGCGTGCCCGATGAAGGTGAGGCGCACCTCGTCCTCGCCCTTGGCGGCGAGCGGGAATGAGACCGGACTGACAAGCGGCCGCAAATCGGACACCAGCCGCGGGCAGCGCTCGTTCTCGGCGGCGCCGGCGGCAAAGGGCAGGAGGGCGGCCGCGAAGGCCGCGAGACCCGGCAGCAGGCGCAAGGCGTCGCCCATGCACGATATGTTACATCCTCCCGGCTACGAGGCCACCGGCAGGAGCCACGTGACGCCCGGCAGCAGCCATTCTACAAAGGCTGATGGCCCTCTCGCCCGAGGAACTCGAACGCTACGCGCGCCATATCGTGCTTCGCGAGGTGGGCGGGCCGGGTCAGGCCAAGCTCAAGGCGGCAAAGGTCCTGGTGATCGGAGCCGGCGGCATCGGCTCGCCAGCGCTGCTTTATCTTGCCGCCGCCGGCGTCGGCCGGATCGCCGTGATCGACGACGACAAGGTCACGCTGTCTAATCTGCAGCGCCAGGTGATCCATGGAACCACGGAAGTAGGCCGCGCCAAGACCGAGAGCGCGGCGGAGGCCGTGCGCCGCCTCAATCCGCATGTGCAGCTTGACGTTCGGACTGCCCGCCTCGACGCCGCGAACGCGCTCGCGCTCGTGAGCGCCGCCGACGTCGTGCTTGACGGCTCGGATAACTTTGCCACCCGATATCTGGTATCCGACGCCTGCTTTCTCGCCCAGCGTCCGCTGGTGACTGCAGCGCTCGGCGCGTTCGACGCCACGCTCACCACGATTCGCGCCCATGAGCGTGGCGCCGACGGCAAGCCTAACCCGACTTATCGCTGCTTGTTTCCCGAGGCGCCGCCTGCCGGCACGATTCCGGCCTGCGCCGAAGCGGGAATTATCGGCGCGCTCGCCGGTGTTGCCGGCAGCCTCGCGGCATTGGAGGTCATCCGCTCAATCGTCGGCTTCGGCGAGAGCCTGGTCGGACGATTGCTCATGATCGACGCGCACTCTATGCGCTTCGAGACATTGGCCTACCGGTGGGATCCGCAGAACCCGCTATCGGGAGAGCGGCCAACCATCCGCGATCTGTCGCCGCACCGAAAGAGGCAACCGACTTAGAGCATGGTCGGCAGCACGCGGTTGGGCGGCCGGTGCCCATCCATGTGGGTGCGGATGTTCACGATCACCCGCTCGCCCATGTCGATGCGGCCCTCGATGGTGGAGGAGGCCATGTGCGGCAACAGCACCACCCTGCCGGCGCGGGCAAGCTTCACGAGCCGCGCGTTCACCGCCGGCTCCTGCTCGTATACGTCGAGGCCGGCGCCGGCGAGCTCACGCGCCTCGATCATGTCGGCGAGCGCGTCCTCGTCGATCACCTCGCCGCGCGCGGTGTTGACGACATAGGCCTCGGGCTTCATCAGCTTCAGGCGGCGCGCCGACAGGAGATGATAGGTGCCTGGCGTGTGCGGGCAATTGACCGAAATGATGTCCATGCGCGCCAACATCTGGTCGAGGCTGTCCCAATAGGTGGCCTCGAGCTCCTGCTCCAGGTCCGCCGCTACCGGGCGCCGGTTGTGATAGTGGATTTGCAGACCGAAGGCCCGCGCGCGGCGCGCCACCGCGCTGCCGATGCGGCCCATGCCGACAATGCCGAGGCGCTTGCCGGAAATGCGGTGGCCGAGCATCCATGTCGGCGACCATCCCGGCCAACGCACGTCGCCGGAAAGGATCTGCGCCCCCTCGGCGAGCCGCCGCGGCACGGAGAGGATAAGCGCCATGGCCATGTCGGCCACGTCCTCGGTGAGCACGCCCGGCGTATTGGTCACCGTGATGCCGCCGGCGAGCGCCGCGGCGACATCGATGTGATCGACGCCGTTGCCGAAGTTGGCGATGAGCTTCAGTTTTTCGCCGGCCGCCGCGATGACGCCGGCGTTGACGCGGTCGGTGATGGTCGGCACGAGCACGTCGGCTGTCTTCATGGCCGCGATCAGCTCGTCTTGC
>DATNNN010000084.1:0-2525 GCA_035601815.1 Xanthobacteraceae bacterium
GGCGGCGATCTTCTGGGCATGGCGGAACGCGTCGCCGGCCTCGCGCAGGGTGACGAGGCGATAGGGCGGCGGCAAACCAAGCTCCGGTGCGAGCTTGTCGCGTACGCGCGGTCGCGGCTCCTCGGCCATCAATTCTCCCGAACCAAGTTTTTTGTTGGTATAATTATAATCCGTGGTGTTGATTAGCGACACCGACTTCGTCGAAGCGCCGCAAAGGAGCAGGCAGCCAACCATGGCCGCATCGGACCGACGCGTATTCGTGTGTTCTTGCGAGCGGAGCATGCCGCTCGACGAGAGCGCATTGCGCCACGCCTGCAAGGGCAAGCTGGAGACCGCGAACCAGCTTTGCCGCGCGGAGATCGAGCGGTTTCGCGCGGCCGCGACGGGCGGCGAGCCCCTCACGGTCGCCTGCACCCAGGAAGCCCCTTTGTTCCGCGAAAGCGCCCCGGACGCGCAGGTTACCTACGTGAACGTACGTGAAACCGCAGGCTGGTCGCGCGACGCGGCCGCAGCCGGACCCAAGATCGCGGCCCTCATCGCTGCTGCGGCCGCGCCGATGCCCGAAACGCCGTTTGTATCGCTTGAGAGCGATGGCGTTATCTTGATCTACGGCCGCGACGAACGCGCCGTCGAAGCGGCGCGGCTTCTGAAGGATCGGCTCGACGTCACCGTCTTGCTCACGAAGCCCGGCGACATCGCCCCGCTCCGGGTCAACGAGTTTCCCGTGGTCAAAGGCACGATCCGCTCCGCGCGCGGGCATCTCGGCGCATTCGAGCTCGTGGTCGACGACTACGCGGCATCGGCACCTTCCTCACGCGACAAACTTGCCTGGGACTCCGCACGGAACGATGCCAAATCACGCTGCGATCTCATCCTCGATCTGTCCGGCGGCGCACCGCTGTTTCCGGCGGCCGATCTGCGCGACGGATATCTGCGTGTGGATCCGGGCGATCCAGCCGCGGTGTTGCGCACGGTGCTCAAGGCCGGCGAGCTCGTCGGCACCTTCGACAAGCCGCGCTACATCACCTTCACCGATCATCTCTGCGCGCATTCTCGCTCCAAGATCGTCGGCTGCACGCGTTGTCTCGATCTCTGCCCCACCGGCGCGATCACGCCCGCCGGAAACCACGTCAAGATCGACGAGCACATCTGTGCCGGATGCGGCACATGCGCCGCGGTGTGCCCGACGGGCGCGGCAGCCTATGCGCTGCCGCCGGTGGACGCGCTGATCGGCAAGCTGCGGACGTTGCTCACTACCTACCGCGAAGCCGGCGGCGCGCGGCCGATCCTACTACTTCATGACGCAGATCACGGCGGCCAGCTCATCGACGCGTTGGCCCGACACGGCGAGGGCTTGCCGGCGAATACGTTGCCGGTCGCGGTCAATGAAGTGACGCAGGTGGGGCTCGAGACCATTGCCGCGGCCTTCGCCTATGGCGCGTCGGCAGTTCGCTTCCTCATGCGCGCGAAGCCGCGCCACGACGTGACCGGCCTTACGCGCACGCTGGCGCTGGCCGAGCCGATCCTCGCCGGACTTGGCTTCGGTGCGGGTCGCGCCACCACGCTCGAGACCGACGACCCCGACGCGCTCGGCGCGACGTTGCGCGCCATCGAAACGGGCGAGCCGGCGCCGCGGCCGGCAAGTTTCGCCGCGGTCGGCGCCAAGCGCGATCTGCTGCGGCTGTCGCTGCGCGAACTGCAGCGCGCGGCGCCCGCGCCGGTGGACGTGATCGCGCTTCCGCCGGGCGCGCCGTTCGGCAAGGTCGAGATCAATGTGGAAGGCTGCACGCTCTGTCTTTCCTGCGTCGCCGCCTGCCCCACCGGTGCCTTGTCGGACGACCCGGAGCGTCCCGTTTTGCGCTTCTCCGAGGACGCCTGCGTGCAATGCGGGTTGTGCAAGGCGACCTGCCCCGAGCGGGTGATCAGCCTCGTGCCGCAACTCGACTTCCGCGCCGCCACGCTGCCGGCGCGGGTGCTGAAGGAGGAGGAGCCCTTCCACTGCATTCGCTGCGGCAAGCCGTTCGGCGTGAAGAGCACGATCGACCGCGTCAGCGCCAAGCTCGAAGGCAAGCATTGGATGTTCAAGGGCGCCGGCAACCGGCTCGACGTTTTGAAGATGTGCGAGGACTGCCGGGTGGTCGCGGTCACCGAGGCGGAGTTCGACCCCTACGCAGCACCGGCACGGCCGAACGTGCGCACCACCGAGGATCATCTGCGCGAGCGCGAAGAACAGAAGACGGACACTTGATCGCTACTTCGGTCTTGCGGCGCGCGCGAGAAAGTTGACCAGCGCGGCGCGATCCTCCGGCGAACCGATCCGCTGCTCTGGCATCTTGGTCCCGGGGGTGTACGCCGCGGGTCCGACTTCGAACAGCTTCGCCACTGTCTCCGGCGTCCACACGATATCGAGCTGCTTCAACGCCGGCGAGAAACTGTAGCCGGGCAGCGTCGCGATCCTGCGGCCGAAGATGCCGGAGAGGGTCGGGCCGGCGCGGTTGCCTTCGTCGGGGGCAAGCGTGTGGCAG
>DATNNN010000085.1:0-4801 GCA_035601815.1 Xanthobacteraceae bacterium
GCGTCGGTGACCATGGTCGATCGCGCCACCTGCAACAACAACATCGTGACCTCACGCCTCATCAACGTGCTCGGCGAGCTGCAGCGCCTGCGCCTGAGCCGCGAGAAGATGGAGGAATTCCTCGACAAGATCGGCCGTTACGCCGGTCCCCTCGTCACCGACTCCATGATCTGCGCCGGCGTGCCCAATCCCACCGCCGATCAATCGCGCGTCACCGACACCTGCCAGGGCGACTCGGGCGGTCCGTTGTTCACCCAGAGCGGCAGCACCTGGACCCAGGTCGGCATCGTCAGCTGGGGCGAAGGCTGCGGCCTGCCCAAGCTGCACGGCGTCTACACCCGCCTCGGCAAGTTCGCCCCGTGGGTGAATTCGACGATCAAGTGATCGGCTGACCACCATCGCAAAACGCGAAGCGGCCCGGACCTAGTCCGGGCCGCAAGCTTTAGAAGGCCTCACCGCCGCCTATTTCCGGCAGGGCGTGGGCTTGAGGAACTCGATGCTGGTCAGGTCGCCCTTGAGCGCGAAGCTGCCGTAGTCGAGCTTGAGCGCGCGGCTGACGCCGTTCTCGTAGAGCTCGAAGGCGAGGACGTACGCCGGCGTGCGCTCGCCGGTGCCGGGCTCGAAGTAGCTCAGCGTCACCGGATAGCGCTTGAGCTCTTTGAGCTCCGGCTTCTTCGCCGGCTCCTCCACCTCGCCACCCTTGCTCTCGACGCCGATGATGGCGAGCGTGTCATAGACGCGCTTGCCGTCGGGCGAGCCGTCGAACACCTTGACCTCCAGGATGCGGTCGCCGGCGCCGGCCGCGGCGATCAGCCGCTTCAAATGCTCCGTCGGCAACAAGACCGTGCCGTCGATCTTGAACGGCGGGGTCTTCGGCTTCGCCAGGCGCACCGAGAAGCCCCGGCCCGCGCGTTCGGCGCTGCCGTCCACGTCGTCTTTCACCTCGCGGTTGACGAAGTTCTGACTCTTGAAGCGGAAGGATTTCGCCGCACCATCCTCCCAGGTGATGCTGCGCAGATCGCTCGTCGACTGCTTGCCCTCGCCGGTGTCGAGCTCGGTGACCTGGCGCAGGCTCACGGCATAGCCCTCACATTCGTTGCCGGTCATCTCGAAGGCGATGCGGCCGCGCGCCTTGTCGACCCGCATGCTCGCCTTGTTGGGATCGATGGAGAGCTCATAGATCGCCCGGTGCGGCGCGAGCGGCAGCGGCGCCGCCAGCGCCGGTGCGGCGGCGAGGACGAGGGCGACGGGCAGGACGAGGCGAAGCGACATTTCAGAATCCCTTGCGAAATCGCCAGCAACATAGTTCGCCAAAGTGGGCAGGACAACGGCGGACCGCCTTGCGCGCCGGAAGCCGATCGGCGAAGACTCGGAGGTACATACTAAGGGGAGGCTCGCATGGCCGGACAGGTGGAGAAGAAGCTCGCGGAACTGAAGCTGGCACTACCTGCCGCGGCGACCCCGATTGCCAACTACGTACCCACGGTGCGCACTGGCAACCTCCTCGTCTGCTCCGGGCAGTTGCCCATGGGCCCGGGCGGATTGGCCTACAAGGGCAAGGTCGGGGGCGAGGTCAGCCCCGAGGACGGCGCCGCCGCGGCCCGCCTTGCGCTCCTCAACGTGCTGGCCCAGGCGAAGGCCGCGCTCGGTGATCTCGACAAGATCAAACGCTGCGTGCGCCTCGGCGGCTTCATCAACGGCGCGCCCGGCTTCACGGCGCTGCCGGCGGTCATGAACGGCGCCTCGGACCTGATCGTGGCCGTCCTCGGCGATGCCGGCCGCCACGCCCGGACCACAATCGGGGTCGGCGAGCTTCCGCTCGGCGCCGCCGTCGAGGTCGAGGCGCTGTTCGAGGTCGCCTGAAGTGGCACCCGATTGGGTCGCGGCGTGCGCAATCGCCCACCGCGGCCTGCACGGCGGCGACGTCCTCGAGAACACCATCGCGGCGGCCGCGGCGGCGGCTTCGGCCGGTTACGGCATCGAGGCGGATCTCCAGCTCACCGCCGACGAGGAGGTGGTGGTCTTTCACGACGACACCCTCGAGCGCCTGACACAGGCGAGCGGCCCCCTCGCCGTCCGCAGGGCCGCCGATTTGCGCAAGGTGCCGTTCCGCGCGGGCGCGGGCCATATCCCGAACCTGCGCGAGTTCCTCGGCGCCGTGCGCGGCCGCGTGCCGTTGTATCTTGAGCTCAAGAGCGCGTGGAACGGCGACACGCGCCTCGTCGGGCGCGCTGCCGCCGTGCTAGCGAGCTATTCCGGCCCGGCGGCGCTCATGTCGTTCGACCCGGACCTGGTGAAGGCCGTGGGCGAGGTCGCGCCAGCGATTCCCCGCGGCATCGTGGCGGAGAGCGCGCAGTTTCGCCGCGAATGGAACCGCATGCGGTGGCTGCGGCGCTTTGCGCTGGGCAACCTCCTGCACCTTTCCCGCACCAAGCCCGATTTCGTCGCCTACGGCATTCGCGACCTGCCGGCGCTGGCGCCGCTCGTGGCGAGACGCCTGCTCGGGTTGCCGCTGTTGACCTGGACCGTGCGCACGCCCGCGGACCAGGCCCGCGCCCGGCGCTGGGCCGACCAGATGATCTTTGAGGGCTTCCGGCCGTAAACTGTGGAAATGACTCGTTCCTTGCGCGTCCGCGTCGAGCCCTCGATCAAGGCGATCCCGGCCGAAGCCTGGGACGCCTGCGCCGCCGTCGCAGCGGAATCAAATTCTCAAGTCGACCCGCATAACCCGTTCACCACGCACGCTTTTCTTTCGTCGCTGGAGGACTCCGGCGCCGCCACCGCCCGCACCGGCTGGGGAGCCCGGCACCTCGTGGTCGAGGACAACGCCGGCATTCTCGCGGTGATGCCCGCGTACCTGAAGTCCCACAGCCAGGGCGAATACGTGTTCGATCACGGCTGGGCCGAGGCCTTCGAGCGCGCCGGCGGCGAGTACTACCCGAAGCTGCAGGTTTCGGTGCCGTTCACCCCGGTCACCGGCCCCCGCCTCCTCGTCCGTCCCGGCCCGCGCGCGGCGGAAGCGCGCGAGGCGCTGGTCGCGGGTGCGCTGGAGGTGACGAAGCGCGCCGACGCCTCGTCGCTGCACATCACCTTCCCCACCAAGGCCGAGTGGGAGTACCTGACCGGCCTCGGCTTCCTCGCCCGCACCGACCAGCAGTTCCACTGGTTCAACCACAACTACGGGCGCTTCGACGATTTCCTCGCCGCGCTCGCCGCGCGCAAGCGGAAAACCATCAAGCGCGAGCGCGAGAAGGCGCTCGAGGGCGTCGAGATCGTGCGCCTCACAGGGCCGGAGCTGACCGAAGCCGCGTGGGACGCCTTCTTCTCCTTCTATATGGACACCGGCGCCCGCAAATGGGGCAGCCCGTACCTGAACCGCAAGTTCTTTTCGCTCGTCGGCGAGCGCATGGGCAGGCGCATCGTGCTGATCATGGCGCGGCGGGCGAAACGCACCATCGCCGGCGCGCTCAACTTCCTCGGCCGCGACACCATCTACGGCCGCTACTGGGGCACGACCGAGGAGCGGCCGTTCCTCCATTTCGAGGTCTGCTACTACCAGGCGATCGAGTACGCGATCGACCACAAGCTCGCCCGCGTCGAGGCCGGCGCGCAAGGGCCGCACAAGCTCGCGCGCGGCTACGTGCCGGTGCCGACCTACTCGGCCCATTACATCGCGAGCCCCGGTTTGCGCCACGCCGTGGCCGAGTATCTGGAGCGCGAGCGCGCCTTTGTGGAAGCCGACCGCGAGGAGCTTGCGGCGCTCGCGCCCTTCCGCAAGGATGGCAAGTGACGGGGGCAACCATGGCGGACTACGACTCGAACAATCTCTTCGCGAAAATCCTGCGCGGCGATCTGCCGTCCTACAAGGTGTACGAGGACGACAAGGCGCTCGCCTTCCTCGACATCATGCCGCGCGCGCCGGGGCACACGTTGGTGCTGCCCAAGGCGCCGGCGCGCAATCTCCTCGACGTTCAGCCCGACGACCTCGCCCATGTGATGAAGGTCGCGCAAAAAATCGCCAAGGCGGTCAAGAACGTATTCGGCGCCGACGGCATCACGCTGCAACAGTTCAACGAGAAGGCGGGCGGCCAGGTGGTCTTCCACCTTCATGTCCACGTCATTCCGCGTAAGGAGGGCGTGGCGCTCAAGCCGCCGGCGAGCGAGAAGGAGAAGCCCGAGGTCCTCGCCGAGCAGGCGGAGAAGCTAAAGGCGGCGCTCGCGTGATTATTGCGCCTGCGTGAACCACGCGCCCGCGATCATGATCGTCTCGCCGGCGAGCACGCCCAATAGCATCGAGCGCTGTGCCACGAAGAAGACGAGGAACCCGCCGCCCACGGCGCCGACGCGGATTAAGAGCGGCACCGCGACAAGATCGCCGGTCGGCACCAGCACGATGCGCGTGATCACCCCGGCGACAAGCGCCGTCGCCACCGCGCGCACGTAGATCAGCCACTCGGAATCCTCGTCGAGCCCGTGCGCCAGGAGCACGGCGGCCGAACGCCAGATCTCGGTCGGCAGGAAGCCCGCCAGAATCACCAGCAGGTACGGCCACAGCGCCGCGTCGATGCTCATGCGCGCTTCTCCCAGATGCGGTGCGCTGCATAAGCGGCGGTGCCGCCAACGAGCCCGGTCCACAACAGATCAAGCGTGCCGGCGTAGAGCGCCATCACCGGTGCCAGCGCCAATCCGAAGGCGAGCGACAGGTCGTCGACGAGATCCCGCGCGTTACGCGTGAGCGCCAGCAGGAACGAGATCGGCGTCAGAAACAGAAGGCCGGTGGCGAGCGCGTGCGGCAGCGTGC
>DATNNN010000086.1:0-11122 GCA_035601815.1 Xanthobacteraceae bacterium
CAAGGCCCCATCGCTCGCCGAGGTGGAAGCACTCGCCATCACGGCTTATGAGCGGCTGCCGAAGAAATTCCGCGCGCTTTGCGACGGCCTCGTCATTCATGTCGAGGATTTTCCGAGCAAGGAGGTGCTCAAGGACATGCAAGCAGGCGAGTTCGACTTGCTGGGATTGTTCCAGGGCATCGGCTTGCCGTTCCAATCGGAATCCGCGCCGTCGCAAATTCCCAACATGGTCTGGCTCTACCGCCGGCCGATCCTCGATTATTGGGCCGAGCATGACGAAACCCTGGGGGCGATTATCACCCACGTCCTGGTGCATGAGATCGGCCACCATTTCGGGTTGTCGGACGCCGATATGGAAGCGATCGAGGAAAGCGCGAGATAGCATTGCGACGGAAGCACGTCTTCCGCCTCGTTTGCGTTCACAATAAATCTTGCAAAAATAAAGCCGAACCCGCAAAGACAAGCGATGGAAAAGTTTACAACGCTTGAAGGCGTCGCCGCGCCGCTCAAGGTGGTCAATGTCGACACCGACATGATCATCCCGAAGCAATATCTGAAGACGATCAAGCGCACCGGACTCGGCAAGGCGCTGTTCGCGGAGCGGCGCTATCGCGACGACGGCAGCGAAAACCCGGATTTTGTGCTGAACAAGCCGTCCTACCGCAAGGCCAAGATTCTGGTGACCGGCGGCAATTTCGGCTGCGGCTCGTCGCGCGAGCACGCGCCGTGGGCGCTGCTCGATTTCGGCATCCGCTGCGTGGTCTCCACCTCGTTCGCCGACATCTTCTTCAACAACTGCTTCCAGAACGGCGTCCTGCCGATCAAGGTGAAGCCGGACGAGCTCGAACGCCTGTTCGACGTGGCCGAGCGTGGCGCCAACGCCACGTTGACCGTCGATCTGCAGAAGCAGCAAATCCAGGGTCCCGACGGCGAGATCATCGCGTTCGACATCGATCCATTCCGCAAGCGTTGTCTGCTCAACGGTCTCGACGACATCGGCCTCACGCTCGACAAGGAGCACAAGATCACCGCGTTCGAGAAAAAGGCGCAGATCAAGCGCTCGTGGACTTAAGCCGAATGGCAACCTTCAAGCTCCTGTTGCTCGCCGGCGACGGCATCGGCCCGGAGGTGATGGCCGAGGCCAAGCGCGTCATCGCCTGGATGGACAATCGCGGCCTTGCCTCGTTCGCCGTCGAAGAGGATCTCGTGGGCGGTGCCGCTTATGACGCCCACGGCAAGGCGATCTCGGAAGCGGCCATGGCGAAGGCGCTCGCCGCCGACGCGGTGCTGTTCGGCGCCGTCGGCGGGCCGAAGTGGGACGACGTCGCCTACGACGTGCGGCCGGAGGCCGGCCTCCTGCGCCTGCGCAAGGATCTCGCGCTTTTCGCCAATCTGCGGCCGGCGATCTGCTATCCCGCGCTCGCCGACGCCTCGAGCCTCAAGCGCGAGCTGGTGGAGGGCCTCGATCTCGTCATCGTGCGCGAGCTCACCGGCGGCGTCTATTTCGGCGAGCCGAAAACCATCACCGATCTCGGCAACGGTCAGAAGCGCGCCGTCGATACCCAGGTTTACGACACCTACGAGATCGAACGCATCGCCCGCGTCGCCTTCGACCTCGCCAAACGCCGGCGCAACAAGCTGACTTCCACCGAGAAGCGCAACGTGATGAAGACCGGCGTCCTGTGGCGCGAGGTGGTGGAGCAGGTGCACAAGCGCGAGTTTCCTTCCGTCGAGCTCGAGCATCAGCTCGCCGACGCCTGCGGCATGCAGCTCGTGCGCAATCCCAAGCAGTTCGACGTGATCGTCGCCGACAACCTGTTCGGCGACGTCTTGTCGGATGTGGCGGCGATGCTGACGGGGTCGCTTGGCATGCTGCCGTCGGCGTCGCTCGGCGAGATCGACGGCAAGACCAAGAAGCGCCGCGCGCTGTACGAGCCGGTGCACGGCTCGGCGCCGGACATCGCAGGCCGAGGCGCGGCCAACCCCATCGCCATGATCGGCTCGCTCGGGATGGCGCTGCGCTATTCCTTCGGTCTCGGCAATGCGGCCGACCTCATCGAGAAGGCCGTCGCCGGCGCGCTCGCCAAGGGGCTGCGCACCGCCGATCTCAAAGCGGACGGCCAAAAGGTCGTGGGCACGCGCGCCATGGGCGACGCGATCCTCGGCGAGCTCGAGCGGCTCGCCGGCTAGATCTTCAGGCGATCAAAAGCCGGGAATGTCGCCGAAGGACGGCAGCGGCCAGCGCGCCGCCGCGGCATAGGGATAGGTGCGCGGGCCGTAGGGCGGATACAGCAGCGCCGGGCTATAGATGTAGTCGTGATAGCGCCGCTCGCCAGGCTTCACGGCGGTGCCGGCGTCGAGATAGCTGCGCCGCGGCTGCACGGTGATCTTGGCGCGCGGGCGATAGCCGTCGCGGTTGTTCTGGGCACCGGCGGGCAGGGTGGCGCCGAGGAGAGCGACAATGCCGAAGACGGCTGTGAGGGTCGCGAGACGCATGAACATTCTCCCACGGGTTACCCGAGCGAGTTACCATAGCCTGCCTTAACGCACTCTAACAACCCGCATCGCGTCTACGTAATTCCGCCGCTTCAACCGAAGAACGCCGTTAAAAGCGCACTTCTTCTTGAGCAGGCGACTGGGCGTGAATAAGCTCTGAAGAAATCATGCGCCGTTCGGGAGGGAGAAATGACCCATAAGATCGAGCGCTCGCTCGTTGAGCTCTACGCCGACGATCCGGAGCGTGCCGATGCCGTCGTGCTTGGCCGCGATACCGGCCCGAGCCGGCGCGGATTTCTCGAAGGCGCCGGGCTTGCCGCCTTCGGCGCGCTCGCCGGCAGTGCGGTCCCCTTCGCCGCGAACGTGCCGGCGGGTTTTGTGCCAGCCGCTCTTGCCCAGGGCGCGCCGCCGCCGCCGGCGGCCCCGCCGTCCGGGCCGCGCGCGCCGCAGCTGCTCAACTTTCCCGGCAAGGATCCGCGTCTGGTGGTGCTGGGCGAGCGCCCGCTCGTGGCCGAGACGCCGGAATCGCTGCTCGACGACGACACAACGCCCACCGACAAGTTCTTCATCCGCAACAACGGGCAAATCCCGGAGACCGCGTCGAATCCCGGCGCGTGGAAGATCACCGTCGACGGCGAGGTGCAGAAGAAGCTCGAGCTCACGCTCGGCGACCTGAAGAAGCGCTTCAAGCCCGTCACCCAGCGCATGGTGCTGGAGTGTGGCGGCAACGGGCGCTCGTTCTTCTCGCCGCCGGCGCGCGGCAACCAGTGGACCAACGGCGGCGTCGGCTGCGCGCGGTGGACCGGCGTGCGGCTCGCCGACGTGCTCAAGGCGGCAGGGCTGAAGCCTTCCGCCCAATACACCGGGCATTACGGCTCCGATCCCAGCCTGTCGGGCGAGCCCAACCGGCCGTCCATCTCGCGCGGCGTGCCGATCAAGAAGGCGCTAGACCCGAACAACCTCATCGTGTGGGCGATCAACGGCAAAGACTTGCCGCTGATCCACGGCTATCCGGTGCGCCTCATCGTGCCGGGATGGCCTGGATCGATCTCCTCCAAATGGCTCACGCGCATCTGGGTGCGCGACAAGGTGCATGACGGCCCCGGCATGGGCGGCACTTCGTACCGCGTCACGATCAATCCCATGGTCCCCGGCGACAAGCCGGACGACAAGAATTTCCGCGACCTGGAATCGATGCCGGTGCGCTCGATCGTCACCAGTCCGGCGAACGGCGCGACGATGCCGCCGGGTACGCGCGAGCTCAAGGTGCGCGGCGCCGCATGGGGCGGCGACCACGCGATCAAAGCCGTGCAGGTGTCGATCGACTACGGCGCCTCGTGGCAGCCGGCGCAGATGGCCAAGCCCACCAGCCGCTACGACTGGGTGCGGTGGACGGCGGCGGTGAAGCTGCCGTCGGAGGGCTATTACGAGATCTGGTCGCGCGCCACCGACGAGCGTGGCGTCTCGCAGCCGCACGTGGCGGGCAACTGGAACCCGCAGGGCTACGGCGCCAATCCGCTGCACCGGGTCGCGGTGCGCGTCGCTTGAGGCGAAATTTTTTAGCTGTCCTGCGCGTGGCGGGGCTCGGCATCGGCGTGCTGGCGCTGCCGGCGCTCGCGGCGGCGCAGTCAAACTTCACGCCCAAGGACGAGGCACCCGAGGATTTTCCCGACGCCCCCGGCCGCGAGGATGCATTCTATGCCTGCTCTGCCTGCCACGGCTTCACGCTCGTAGCGGCGCAGAGCATGAGCCGCGCGCGTTGGGACGACACCATCGATTTCATGGTGCGCCAGCACAAGATGCCGCCGCTCGCCGAGAAGGATCGGGCGGTGGTGCTCGATTATCTGGCGCGGGCGTTTCCCGAGCGGGCGCCCGCGCGCGGCTTCCAGAACCCGTTCCTCAAGCAGTGATCAGCGGCTACGCAGCGCGCCGCGCAGCTTGGGATCGTTCTTGGCGAGGATCCAGTCGTCGGGCCGCTTCGTCTGCGCCGTGAGCAGCGGCGCGGTGGCGCCGCAGAAATTGCGCCTGAGCTCGGCGCGGGCGAAGAACGATACGAGGCCGTCGTCGCCGCCGGCGCTCATCAGCACCAGCCGTTCGACCAGGCACGCGAGGCGGCCGTGCGCCACCATGGCGGGACCGGGATTGCACCACCACACGACGAGCCCGAGGCGCGGCTCGGCCCAGGCGCCGGCAGCGGCGAGACACGTACGCGGCTCGTCGCCCATGCGCGTCAATTTCATGTCCACCAGCGCGAGCGGGCCGAACTTGGTGTCGAGCTCGCCTACGGGGCCGGTAAGCTCGGCGTCGATCCCGGATTCCGCGACGAGGGCCGTCACGGCCGCGAGCGAGTCGCCGGGCGCGGTGCTCTCGCGGCCGGGACGGTAGAGCGCGAATCGCACATAGGCGCCTTCGTCGCGCGGCGCACCCCAGGTCATGAGATCCTTGCGGCCGCCGCCGTCGCGGTGGCGGCGCACGGCGTATTGCTGGGCGAGATTGTCGATCGCCGGATAGGCGAGCGCGAAGGCGCCGCTTCCGCGCGTCACCTCGCTCCACGGCGAAGGCCGCTGGCGGTCGCTCGCCGCCGCCGACACCGCCGACGTCGGGCGGACGAAGTCGTCGATCAGGATCGCCGTCATCAGCACCACGGCGAATATGGCAAGCACGCGCGAGGCGGTGAGCGCGGTCGCGTCGGGCATGCGCGCGTGAAGCGCGCCGAAGCCGTCGCGAAGGTTGCGAAAGAGGTGAAGCACGGGGCCCGCTTTCCTGCCTTGCTTGCGTTGGCGTTGCGATAGCCCCATTTCTCGCGTAGAAGCCGCTGCGCTTTGGTTTCCGCGCGGGCTCGTGCGCGCGGATTTTCGGCGGAGAGTCAAGGATGGGTTACAAGGTCGCCATCGTCGGCGCCACCGGCAACGTGGGCCGGGAAATGCTCACGATCCTTTCCGAACGGGGCTTCCCCGCGGACGAGGTGGTGCCGCTCGCCTCGCGACGCTCGATGGGCGTCGAGATCTCCTATGGTGAACGCGTCCTTAAGGTGAAGGCGCTCGAAAACCATGACTTCACCCACACCGACATCTGCCTGATGTCGTCGGGCTCGGCGACCTCCAAGGAATGGTCGCCCAAGATCGCCGCCGCCGGCTGCGTCGTGATCGATAACTCGTCGTGCTGGCGTTACGACCCGGACGTGCCGCTCATCGTGCCGGAAGTGAACGCCGACGCGGTCACGGGCTTCAGGAAGAAGAACATCATCGCCAACCCCAACTGCTCCACCGCCCAGCTCGTGGTGGCGCTGAAGCCGCTGCACGATCGCGCCACCATCAAGCGCGTGGTGGTCGCGACCTATCAGTCGGTTTCGGGCGCCGGCAAGGACGCCATGGACGAGCTGTTCGCGCAGACCCGCGCGGTGTTCGCCGCCAATACGCTGGAGCCGAAGATCTTTCCCAAGCGTATCGCCTTCAATGTGATCCCGCACATCGATTCCTTCCGCGACGACGGCTTCACCCGCGAGGAATGGAAGATGGAGGCGGAGACCAAGAAGATTCTCGATCCTAAGATCGAGCTCGTCGCCACCTGCGTGCGGGTGCCGGTGTTCGTCGGCCACTCGGAAGCGGTGAACGTCGAGTTCGAGAAGCCGATCTCCGCCGACGAGGCGCGCCAGCTCCTGCGCAACGCGCCCGGCATTCTCGTCGTCGACAAGCGCGAGCCCGGCGGCTACGTCACGCCCTATGAAGCGACGGGCGAGGACGCGACCTACGTGTCGCGCATCCGCGAGGACAAGACCGTGCCGCACGGGCTCGCCTTCTGGTGCGTATCCGACAACCTGCGCAAGGGCGCGGCGCTGAACGCGATCCAGATCGCCGAGAGCCTGATCAATCGCAAGCTGCTCAAGCCGAAGCAGAAGGCCGCCTGACCGCGCCGCCTGCGATGCGCCCGCGCCGTAGCGTCCTCTACATGCCGGGCTCCAATGCCCGCGCCTTGGAAAAGGCGCGCACACTTCCGGCGGACAGCCTGATCCTCGATCTGGAAGACGCGGTGGCGCCCGAGGCCAAGACGAGCGCGCGTGCGCAAGTGGCGGCGGCGGTCCAGGCGAAAGGCTTCGGCGGCCGCGAGGTGGTGGTGCGCATCAACGGCCTCGACACGCCGTGGGGCAAGGACGATCTCGCCGCCGCCGTCGTGGCCCACCCCGACGCGATCCTGGTGCCGAAGGTTTCGTCCGCCGCGGAACTCATCTTCGTCGGCCACCGGCTCGTCGATCTGGCGGCGCCGCCCGGCATTGCCGTGTGGGCCATGATCGAGACCGCGCGCGCGATCCTCGACGCCGGCCTGATCGCCGCCGAGGCGCGCGATCCGCTGGCGGCGCTCAAGGCGTTCGTATTGGGCACCAACGACCTCGCCAAGGAAACCCGCATGCGCATCGTGCCCGGGCGCGGGCCGATGCAGGCCGCTCTCACCATGGCCGTGCTTGCCGGCCACGCCTATGGCCTCGACGTGATCGACGGGGTCTATAACGACATCCACGACGCGGCAGGTTTCGCGCGGGAGTGCCGCGAGGCGCGCGAAATGGGTTTCGACGGCAAGACGCTGATCCACCCGAGCCAGATCGAGCCGTGCAACGCCGCCTTCACGCCCACGCCGCAGGAGGTGGCCGAGGCGAAGAAGATCGTCGCCGTCTTCGATCGGCCCGAAAACCGCGACAAGGGCGTGATCGCGCTCGACGGCCGCATGGTCGAGCGCATGCATGCCGAGAGCGCAAGGCGTACGCTAGCGCTGGCAGTGGCGGCGGAACGCGGGGGCTAGGCCATGGCGGGCGCGGCGGGCAATTTCTTCGAGGATTTCCGCGTCGGCCAGGTCATCCGCCACGCCACCCCGCGCACCGTGACCGTGGGCGACGTCGCCCTCTACACCGGCCTGTTCGGAACGCGCTTCGCGGTCCAGTCGTCGGACGCCTTCGCCAAGGAGATCGGCTACGCGCGCGCGCCGGTGGACGATCTCCTCGTCTTCCACGTGGTGTTCGGCAAGACGGTGCCCGACATTTCGCTCAACGCCGTCGCCAACCTCGGCTATGCCGCCTGCCGCTTTCTCGCGCCGGTGTTCCCCGGCGACACGCTTACCGCCGTCTCCGAGGTGATCGGCGTGCGCGAGAACTCCAACGGCAAGTCGGGCGTGGTGTACGTGCGCTCCACCGGATTCAAGGATGGCAGCACCGAGGTGGTCGACTACGTGCGCTGGGTGATGGTGCGAAAGCGCGACCCTGCGGCGCCGGTGCCGCCGCCGGTGGTGCCCAAGCTGCCGCCGCAGCTTCATTCCGACGCGCTCGGCGGCGCGGTGCCGCGCCTCAAGATCGACGCCTACAACTTCGCGCTCGCCGGCAGCCCGCGCCGCTTCGCCGACTACTTGGTCGGCGACCGCATCGATCACGTGGACGGCGTCACCGTGGAGGAGGCCGAGCACCAGACCGCCACGCGCCTTTATCAGAACCCGGCGCGCCTCCACTTCAACCAATGGGCGGCGGCGGGTACCCGCTTCCGCCGCCGGCTGGTGTACGGCGGCCACGCCATCTCGATCGCGCGGGCGCTGTCGTTCAGCGGCCTCGCCAACGCCTTTCACGTGGCGGCGATCAACGCCGGGCGCCACGTGGCGCCGCTGTTCGCCGGCGATACGGTATTCGCCTGGAGCGAGGTGCTCGAGCGCGACGAGCTGCCCCGCCGCCGCGACCTCGGCGCGCTCAGGCTGCGCACCGTCGCCACCAAGGACCGGCCGTGCGGCGATTTTCCCTACAAGCGCGGGGGCGACGATTACGATCCGGCGGTGATCCTCGATCTGGACTACTGGGTGCTGATCCCGCGCTGAATTACGCTTCGGCGCGCAGGTGCGTCACGAGCTCGCGTGCGTAGGACGGCAGCTCGGTGAAGCTGCGCACGCAAATGGTGAGATCGCGTACCGCCCAGGTGTCGGTGAGCGTCACCGTGGTGATCGCCATGGATTTTGTCGCGCGCCTCGCCGTCGTTTCCGGCACGATGCCGACGCCCACGTTCTTCTCCACGAGGCGACACACGGCGTCGAAAGAGCGCAACTGGATGCGCAGGCGGAGCGGCCGGCCGATGCGCGCCGCCTTGTCGGCAAGGAAGCGCTGCAGCGCGCTTGCCCGGTCGAGGCCGACGAAGTCGCGGTCGAGCACCTGGGCGAAGCTCGTTTTGGCGCGCTTGGCGAGGGGATGCTCGTTCGCCACCACCAGCACGAAGCGGTCGCGGCGATAGGGGAAGGTCTCGAGCGACCCGGGATCGACGGTGCCGGCGACGATGCCGACATCGGCCACACCCTCGGCGATAAGGGCGACGATCTCGTCGCTGAGCCGCTCCTCGAGCTCGATCGAGACGCTGGGATAGGCGGCGAGAAAGGAGCTCAGCGCCTCGGGCAGAAACTCGGTGAGGGCGTTGGTGTTGGAGAGCACGCGAATCTGGCTGCCGACGCCGCCGGCGTAGGCGCCGAGGTCCTCGCGCAGGCGTTCGGCCTGGCGCAGGATGATACGGGCATGCTGGAGCAGCGTTCGGCCGGCATGGGTTAGCGTTACCCCCTGGCGGCCCCGCACCAGGAGGGAGGCGCCGAGCGCCTCCTCCATATGGCGGATGCGGGTGGAGGCGGCGGCGAGCGCCAGATGCGCCCGCTCGGCGCCGCGGGTGATGGAGCCGGCCTCGACCACGTCGCGGAACAAGCTCAAGTCGGCAAGGTCGAAGCGCATGGCTAGCCTTCGGATTTAGCGAAGGCAGGCTACGCTAGAAGCTTATTGCGAACAACCCTATGCTCGCTAGTGTTCGCCAATTGCGAAGCGTCGCGGTAGGCGCGCGCTTCGCAGCGTCATTCGCCGGAGATTTCCGATGGCCAGTACCCGGGGGCCGATCGAGCGCCCGCTCTCGCCGCACCTGCAGATCTATCGCCTGACACTCACCATGGCGATGTCGATCGCCCACCGGGTGAGCGGAGCGGCGCTCTATTTCGGCACGCTACTGCTCGTGTGGTGGCTAGTGGCGGCGGCGACCTCGGCGCGGCAATACGACGTGGTCAACGCGGTGTTCTCGTCGTGGATCGGGCGCATCGTGCTGTTCGGCTACACTTGGGCGCTGATGCACCACATGCTCGGCGGCATGCGCCATCTGCTGTGGGACACCGGCCGCGGCTTCGAGCCGGCGGAGCGCGAGTTCCTGGCGCGCGCGACCATCATCGGCTCGATCGCGCTCACCTTCGCGGTGTGGCTGCTCGCCTACGTACTGAAGGGGTGAAGATCATGCGCACGCCGCTTTCCCGTGTTCGCGGCCTCGGCGCGGCTCACGCCGGCACCGGGCACTTCTGGCTGCAGCGGCTCACCGCCGTCGCCAACATTCCGCTGGTCATCGCTTTCCTCGTCATCTTCGTCGCGCTCGCCGGACGCAGCCAGGCGGCGGTGGTGGCGACGCTCGGCCAGCCGGTAGTGGCGGTGCTGTTTCTGGCGGCAATCTTTTCGGTGGTCACTCACATGCGCATCGGCATGCAGGCCATCATCGAGGACTACGTGCACGGCGAGGTCGCAAGGGTCGCGCTGGTCATGGCCAACACCTTTTTCGCGTTCGGCGTCGGGCTCGCCTCGGCGTTCGCGATCCTGCGCATCAGCTTCGGTCTCTGAGATGGCAACGAACGGCAAGAATTCGGCTCCCGCGGTCAACGGCCGCGCCTATCCCGTCACCGATCACCGCTACGACGTGGTGGTGGTGGGCGCCGGCGGCGCCGGCCTGCGCGCGCTCGTCGGTTGCGCCGAGGCCGGGCTGAAGACCGCCTGCATTACCAAGGTCTTTCCCACGCGCTCGCACACGGTGGCCGCGCAGGGCGGCATCTCGGCCGCGCTCGGCAACATGGGCGAAGACGATTGGCGCTGGCACATGTACGACACCGTCAAGGGCTCCGACTGGCTCGGCGACCAGGACGCGATCGAATATCTCTGCCGCAACGCGCCGGCCGCCGTCTACGAGCTCGAACATTACGGCCTGCCCTTCTCGCGCACCCCCGACGGCAAGATCTACCAGCGGCCGTTCGGCGGCATGACCACCCGCTATGGCGAGGGCACGGCACAGCGCACCTGTGCCGCCGCCGATCGCACCGGCCATGCCATGCTGCACACGATGTACGGCCAGGCGCTGCGCCACTCGGCGGAATTCTACATCGAGTTCTTCGCCATCGACCTGATCATGGACGACCAGGGCGCCTGCCGCGGCGTCGTCGCGCTGAAGCTCGATGACGGCACGCTGCATCGTTTCCGCGCGCAAACCACGATTCTGGCGACCGGTGGTTATGGCCGCGCCTACGCCTCCTGCACTTCGGCGCATACCTGCACCGGTGACGGCAACGCAATGGCGCTGCGGGCAGGGCTGCCGCTGCAGGACATGGAGTTCGTCCAGTTCCATCCGACCGGAATCTACGGCGCAGGCTGCCTGATCACCGAGGGTGCGCGCGGAGAGGGCGCCTATCTCGTCAATTCACAGGGCGAGCGCTTCATGGAGCGTTACGCCCCTTCCGCCAAGGACCTTGCCTCGCGCGACGTCGTTTCCCGCGCCATGACCATCGAAATCCGCGAGGGTCGCGGCGTCGGCAAGCTCAAGGA
>DATNNN010000087.1:0-3955 GCA_035601815.1 Xanthobacteraceae bacterium
GACCGGGTGTTCGTCGAAAAATTCATCGAAAACCCGCGCCACGTGGAAATCCAGGTGCTGGGCGACAAGCACGGCTCGGTCATCCATCTTGGCGAGCGCGAGTGCTCGATCCAGCGCCGCAACCAGAAAGTGGTCGAGGAATCGCCCAGCCCGCTGTTGGACGCCAAGACGCGCGAGAAGATGGGCGCGGAGGCCGTCGCGCTGGCGAAAGCCGTGGGCTACGACTCCGCCGGCACGGTCGAGTTCGTCGCCGGCCAGGACCGCTCGTTCTATTTCCTCGAGATGAACACGCGGCTGCAGGTGGAGCATCCGGTGACCGAGTTCGTCACCGGCATCGATCTCGTCGAGCAGATGATCCGGGTGGCGGCGGGCGAGAAGCTCGGCATCAGGCAGGGCGACGTGAAGCTCAACGGTGCCGCGGTCGAGACCCGCATCTATGCCGAGGATCCGGTGCGCGATTTCCTGCCCTCCGTCGGCCGGCTGGTGCGCTTCCAGCCGCCGGCGGAGGAGGACGGCCGGGTGCGCGTCGATACCGGCGTTGCCGCGGGCGGCGAAATTTCCATCTACTACGACCCCATGATCGCCAAGCTCATCACCTTTGCCCCGACGCGGGCGGCGGCGATCGAGCTTCAGGCCGCGGCGCTCGACCGCTTCGCCATCGACGGCGTGCGCCACAACATTCCATTCCTGTCGGCGCTCATGCAGCATCCACGCTGGCGGGAGGGGCGGCTCTCCACCGGCTTCATCGCCGAGGAATACCCCGAAGGTTTCCACCTGCCCCCGCCGGAGGGCGAGGGTGCAATGCTGCTCGCGGCAGTGGCGGCGGCGGTCGATCATCGTCTCGCCGCGCGCAAGCAGAAGATTTCCGGTCAGCTCGGCCGCAGCCGCGCCAAGGCGGAGACCGAGCACGTGGTGCGTCTCGGCGACCGTGAATATACGACCGAGACCGACGACGAAGGCGTGACCATCGTTCGCTTCGGCGACGGCAAGCAGGGGAAGCGGCCGCCGGTTCGCCTGCCGGTCGAATCAACCTGGAAGCCGGGGCAGGTAGTGTGGTGCGGGACCGTGGGCAAGCGCGAGCTCGCGGTGCAGGTGCGCCCGCTCGCAAACGGCTTCCGCCTGCAATGGCGGGGTACCGAGGTCGACGCCCGCGTGATGACGCCGCGCGAGGCGGCCTATGCGCGTCTCATGCCGGAGAAGCGCGCGGCGGATTCCTTCCAGTTCGTGCGCTCGCCCATGCCCGGGCTGGTGCTGTCGGTGGCGGTGAAAGAAGGCCAGGCGGTCAAGGCGGGAGAAGCGCTCGCCGTGGTCGAGGCCATGAAGATGGAGAACGTGCTGCGCGCCGACCACGACGGCACGGTGAAGAAGCTGCATGCCAAGCCCGGCGACAGCGTAGCCGTGGACGCGGTCATTCTGGAGTTCGCCTGATGGCAACGCTCTATTTCGCCTACGGCGCCAACCTCGATCGCGCCCACATGACGCGCCTCTGCCCGGGCGCGACAGCGCAGGGTCTCGCCCAACTCGACCAGCACCAGGTGTTCATCGCCGCGGCGGGCTTCGCCTCGGTGCGATCGGATGCCGGCACCGTGCATGGCGTCCTCTGGCAAGTGAGCGAGCGGGATTTCGTGGCGCTCGACGGCTACGAGAGCGTGCCCACCGGCCTCTATCGCCGCGAGACCCGCGTAGTTCGCTTGCAGGAAGCCAACATCGAGGCCGCCGTTTACGTCGCGAGCGATGCCCGGCCGGGGCGGCCGCGGCCGTCCTACCGTGCCATGATCGTGGCGGCGGCACGGGCGTGGAACCTGCCGGAGGATCACGTGCGCCGCTTGGAGGCCCTGTAGATGGCGGCGGTGCGGCTCATGGTGCGGGGCCGGGTGCAGGGGGTGGGCTTCCGCCAGTTCGTGGCGGAGGAGGCGCAAGCGCACGGCCTGCGCGGCTGGGTGCGCAACCGGCGCGACGGCGCCGTGGAGGCGCTCGTGGTGGGCAGCGAGGATTCGGTCGCCGTCTTCAGCGAGGCGGTTCGGGGCGGGCCGGGATCGGCGGCGGTGGAGCAGCTCGTGGCGGAAAAAGCCGACGAGAAGGAGCTCAGCCTGCGGCAACCGGGCGAGCCGTTCTCGATCCTGCCGACGGCGTGAGCTCGATCGGGCCGAACAGCTCCACGAACGAAGCGGCGAGCGCCTTGTCCACGTCGGCCATGCTCGCCTTGACACCGAGATCGGCGAGCGAGGTCACGCGAAAGTTCTGCTCGGCGATGCCGCAGGGCAGAATCCCGGCGTAGTGCGAAAGATCCGGCGCCACGTTCAGCGACACGCCGTGCAGCGTCACCCATTTCTTCACGCGGATGCCGAGTGCAGCGATCTTGTCCTCGCGCCCGGCGCCCTGGTCCGGCCGGCGCACCCAGACGCCGATGCGCTCGGTGCGGCGCTCGCCCTTTACACCGAAGCGGGCAAGCGTGCCGATGAGCCATTCTTCAAGGGCGAGCACGAAGCGGCGCACGTCGGCGCCGCGGTGCTTCAAGTCGAGCATCACGTAGCCGACGCGCTGCCCCGGCCCGTGATAGGTGAGCTTGCCGCCGCGGCCGGTGCGGAAGGTGGGAAAGCGGTCGGCGCCGGCGAGGTCTTCGGCCGCGGCGCCGGTCCCGGCGGTGTAGAGCGGCGGGTGCTCGACGAGCCAGACGAGCTCGGGTGCGCGGCCGGCGGCGATCTCGCCGGCGCGCGCTTCCATGAAGGCCACCGCTTCCTCGTAGGGCACGAGGCCCGCCGCGACCCGCCACTCCACCGCCGCGGCGCCGCGCGGCGGCGAGAGCGGCGTCAGGCGGGTGCGGTCCTGCATCAGAACTTGTCGGCGATCGACGCGTTGTAGGCGCTCGCCTCCTTGGCCTGGGGGCCAGCGACCACGAAGAAGACGATCTCCTTCTCCACGGCGCAGCGCACGCCCGAGGTATAGGCGCCGCGCTCCCCGAATACTGTGGTGTTCACCACCTCGAAGTTCTTGGTGAAGCCCGAGTTGCGAACGGCTGATTTGGCGCGCTCGATGCACTCGTCCTTGTCGAGCGTGGTCGAGGTCCAGCGGGTGCTCATGCTGGGCCCTGCCCAGGCCGCCGTCGCGATCACCAGCGCCACGCCGCCGATCGCCGCGGCCGTGCGAATGTATGCTCTCCCCCTCATTCTTGCCTCCTGTTCAACGGCCACCAAATTAGCATCGCCGCGCCGCCGCGCCAGTGCCCGAAAGCCGCAGAGCTTGAGAATAAGGTATCGATTTGTTACATGGCGGCCCGGCGGGCGCTCCTCGCGCCCGCCTTGCTTTCAGCGGCCGTGGTGGAACTGGTAGACACACTAGCTTGAGGTGCTAGCGGGGCAACCCATGGAGGTTCGAGTCCTCTCGGCCGCACCACTTGAGAGAATCGGCCGCGCGCTCGAACGCCGGCCTTGATTTCCCCGCCGCGGCGGGGTCTCTCGCGCGCATGAGCGAGCAAAGTCCCGTGACCGAGGCGCCGGCGGAAAGCATGCCGGGACGCCGGCGGCTGCCGAATTTCCGCGGCGCCGACGGGTCGGTGTCGGCGAAGTTCGTCGACGCGGTATCGGCGGCGATCGCGGCGCATGACGGCGAGCTCCTGCGCCGCATGACCCGGCGGCGGCACGAATCCGACGTCGGCGACCTCCTCGAGGCGCTGCCCGAGCACGACCGCCCGCTGTTCGTCAAGCTGATGGGCGCCCACTTCGACTTCGCGGCGCTCACCGAGGTCGACGACACGGTGCGCGACGAAATCCTCGACGAGCTCCTGCCCGAGGCGGTGGCCGAAGGCGTGCGCGTGCTCGATTCGGACGACGCCGTGCGCATCCTCGAGGACCTGCCCAAGAAAGAGCAGGCGGAGATTCTCGAGGCGCTGCCGGCGCCGGAGCGCATCGCGCTGGAGAAGAGCCTCGACTATCCCGAGAACTCCGTCGGCCGGCGC
>DATNNN010000088.1:0-7801 GCA_035601815.1 Xanthobacteraceae bacterium
CGGCTTCTACAGCGTCGCCGCGACGCAAGAGGACCCCGGCATCGTCAAGTGGGCGCTCATCCAGGTGCGCACCGCCTCGATCGTGCGTCACGCCAAGGACGCGCCGGACGTGGCGCTCGATGATCCGGCAATCGTGCAGGCGGGAGCCCGCGCGTTCATCGCGCGCGGCTGCGCCAACTGCCACGGCGCGCCGGGCGTGGAGTGGGCGAAGTTCTCCGAGGGCCTGCGCCCCGATCCGCCGGACCTGAAGAAGCTCGCCAACGACCGCGAGCCGCGGCATCTCTTCTGGGTGGTCAAGAACGGCATCAACATGACCGGCATGCCGAGCTTCGCGCTCGCCGGCGTCGGCGACAAGGAAATCTGGACCATCGTCGCCTTCGTCAAGAAGCTGCCGAGCGTCTCCGACGACGACTTCAAGGCGTGGACCGCGCCGGGGGCGGGCGGAACGCGCTAGCGTTCTCACACCACCACGGTCAGCCGCTTCGCCGCCCGCGTGATGCCGGTATAGAGCCAGCGCTCGCGGCTTTCGGGGAAGGCGAAGCTCTCGTCGAACAGCACCACGTCGTCCCATTGCGAGCCCTGCGCCTTGTGGACGGTGAGCACGTAGCCGAAGTCGAACTCGTCGTGGCGCTTGCGCTGGGGCCAGTCGACCTCCTCGATCGCGCCGGTGAAGCACTCGGGTCGCACCGAAACTTTCAAATCGCGTCCGCCGAATTCCTCGTCGGCGGCGAGCCGCATCTTGAGGATGTTCTTGCGCGAGGGGCTCTTCTCCTTCACCCGCCACAGGCCGCCGTTGAAGAGGCCCTTCTTGCGGTTGTTCCTGAGGCACACGAGCTTGTCGCCGGCCTCGGGGAGCGCGCCCTTGAAGCCGCGGCGCTCGCGCATGCGGCCGTTATAGGCTCTACGCGTGGCGTTGCGGCCGACCAGCACTTGCTCGGCGTCGACCACCCGCTGCGGGTCGAGGGCGTCCTTGCGCACCACTTGCGTCGCGCCATAGTCGCCGAGCTCGAGCCGCTCGCCGGCGCGCACGTCCATGGAAAGGCGGATGATCGGGTTGTCGCGCGCCTGGCGGTGCACCTCGGTGAGCATCACGTCGGGCTCGGCCTCGGTGAAGAAGCCGCCGCCCTGGATCGGCGGCAATTGCGCCGGGTCGCCGAGCACCAGCACCGGCACGCCGAACGACATGAGGTCGCGGCCGAGCTCGGCGTCCACCATGGAGCACTCGTCGATGATGATGAGCTCGGCGTTGGAGGCGGGTGCCTGGTCCCACAGCTCGAAGCTCGGCGTCTCCTTGCCGCTCTCGCGGGCGCGGTAGATCAGGCTGTGGATGGTGGAGGCGCCTTCGCAGCCCTTGTTGCGCATGACCAGCGCCGCCTTGCCGGTGAAGGCCGCGAACTTGACCTCGCCGTCGACGCCCTCGGCGATGTGGCGGGCGAGCGTGGTTTTCCCCGTGCCGGCGTAGCCGAACAGGCGGAAGATGGGCTTGGTGTTGCCGCGGCCGGGCTTGGCTTTCAGCCAGGCGGCGACGGCGGTGAGGGCAACGTCCTGATGGGGTGAGAAGGCGGGCATGGGACGCGCGCCTCTTACGCGGTCTCGCGTGGCACCGCCAGCATTGCTCCGCAACGGGGAGGGGAGAACAGGTTTCTTGCCCCTATATGGCCCGATTGTTCGCATGCTGAGGCCCCAATCCGCCGGCAAGACCGGGCAACGACGGAGACGGGGATGCGAGCGTTCCTTTTGGCATTGGCGATTTTTGCGTGCGCGCTGCCGGCGGCAGCGGCGGAGCGTTATGACGCACTGATCGCGCGCCACGCCCAGGCGAATGGCGTGCCCGAGACGCTGGTGCGCCAGGTGATCGCGCGCGAAAGCCGCTACGACGCCGGCGCCGTCGGCCGCGGCGGCGCCATGGGCCTGATGCAGATCAAGCACGCGACGGCCCGCGCGCTCGGCTACTCCGGCTCGGCGCAGGGGCTGCTCGACGCCGACACCAACCTCACCTACGCCGTGCGTTATCTCGCCGGCGCCTATCGCGCCGCGCGCGGCGACCATGCGCTCGCCATCTCGTTCTATCAGCGCGGCTACTACTACGAGGCAAAGCGCCAGCGCCTCGGGCTGAACTAAGCCCGCACCTTGCGTCCGCCGCGCGACGCTCCCATCTGACCGGCGGAGGCACGCCATGATCCGTTTCGACGCCATCTACGCGGCCGACTTTCGCCCGCAGAGCGCCGCCGACCGCCGCGTCGCACTCGAGCGCCTGGACTGGCTGGCGAATTTCATGGACACCGCGCTCGTTATCCCCGGTACCGGCATCCGCTTCGGCGCCGATGCGATCATCGGGCTCTGGCCCGTGGTCGGCGATGCGATCGGCGCCGGCATTTCGGCGATTATCGTGGCCGAGGCCTACCGGCTCGGCGCGCCCGGCCACCTCGTGGCGCGCATGGTGGCGAACATTGCCATCGACGGCTTCGTCGGCTCGATCCCCCTGTTCGGCGACGCGTTCGACGTCCTGTGGCGAGCGAACCGGAAGAACGTAGCGCTCCTGCGCGAGCACCTGGAGTATGCGGGCGCCGTCTGATGCGGCGAACTGCCCGGCCTACGCAATTCCCCGCGATCCGCCCCGGCGCGTCCTGCCCGCGGAGACATCTCCGACGGCGCTCGGATGCGCGATCAGGCGGCGCCGGGAAGGCCGTGCACCGAGGTGCTGCGCCGCGGCTGCTCGCGGTAGTGCCGTTCGCTGCGGTGGACGGCGACGACGGCGGCGACCTGCGCCGCGATCAGAACCACGAAGATCAAGAGACCGAGAATGTGTGCCATGACGGGCCTCCGTTTTCTTGATTCATCTTCATTGCAAAAAGCCTAGGCCGGGCCCTTGAGCGGCGCTGTGATCGCCATCACAGGGCCGGGAGGGCCGATTGAGCCGCGTCGGGCAGCCTGAAGCCGTGCACCGGGGCGCGGTGGTTCGAGGTTTCGCGCGCCTCGCGGGTCTGCTGCTGGCTGCGGTGGACGGCAATCACGCCGGCAACCTGCGCCAGCATCATGAGAACGAAGCAAACCAGGCCGATTGCGGTTTCCATGACGAGCCTCCGTTTGAATCCCCATTCGATGCACGGAGCCTAGGCGCCGCCGGCCGGCGGCGATGTGATGGGGGTCACAGGGGCCTGCTTTCTTTCCGGCCGATAAAAGCCATGCGGCACGGCACCTTGACCGGCGCCGCGGCGCCGCCCAAGGGTGCCCGCCATGACGCTCCTATCGCTGGCCGGCCGCGGCACTGACGCGCCCGATTCGCCTTATTCGTGGCTGCGGCTCTCGATCGCGCTTGCCTTCGGCACGCTCGGCGGCGCCGGCATGTGGTCGGTGGTGGTGGTGCTGCCGGCGGTGCAGGCCGAATTCGGCGTGCTCAGGGCGGAAGCCTCGCTGCCCTATACGCTTACCATGCTGGGCTTTGCCTTTGGCGGCGTCCTCATGGGGCGGCTATCGGACCGCTTCGGCATCCTCGTGCCGGCCCTCGTCGGCGCCGTCACGCTGTCGGCGGGCTACGTGCTTTCCGCCTACGCCGCGACGCTCTGGCAATTCGCGATCCTCTACGGCCTCTTCGTCGGCATCGGCACCTCGGTGACCTTCGGCCCGCTCATGGCCGACGTGTCGCATTTCTTCGCGCGCCGCCGGGGCATTGCCGTCGCCGTCTGCGCCTCGGGCAACTACGTGGCGGGCGCGCTCTGGCCGCCGGTGGTGCAGCACTTCACCGCCAGCGCCGGCTGGCGCGCCACCCACGTCGGCATCGGCATCTTCTGCATCATCGTGCTCATCCCCATCGCGCTCCTGATGCGCCGGCGGCCCACGCACGCGGAGGAGACGCCGGCCGTCGCCGCGGCGCGGCTGAGCGCGCGCGACCTCGGCTTATCGCCGAACCAATTGCAGGCGCTGATTTGCATCGCCGGTGTCGCCTGCTGCGTCGCCATGTCCATGCCGCAGGTGCACATCGTCGCCTACTGCGGCGACCTCGGCTATGGCGTGGCGCGCGGCGCTGAGATGCTGTCGCTGATGCTCGCCTTTGGCATCGTGAGCCGCGTCGCCTCGGGCTTCGTCGCCGACAAGCTCGGCGGTGTCGCCACGCTCCTCATCGGCTCGGCGCTGCAGGGCCTTGCGCTCTTCCTCTATCTCTGGTTCGACGGGCTCGCCTCGCTCTACGTGATCTCGGCGCTGTTCGGCCTGTTCCAGGGCGGCGTCGTGCCGAGCTACGCCATCATCGTGCGCGAATATTTCCCGCCGCGCGAGGCGGGCACGCGCGTCGGGCTTGCGATCATGGCGACCTTGTTCGGCATGGCCTTCGGCGGCTGGATGTCGGGCTATATCTTCGACCTCACCGGCTCGTATCAGGCCGCGTTCCTGCACGGCATCGCGTGGAACCTGTTGAACGTGACGATCGCGGCGTGGCTGTTGATGCGGCCGAAGGGGAGGGTGATGGCGGCGGCGTAGCGGTTCGCGGTTTACGATTTTTTAAGAATCGTTAACGAGGCGCGGCTGCACGGCAGGACGAGAATGCGCCGGGACGGGCGTTTTTTTTATTCGGATTTTTCCGCCTGCGGCCGTTACGTAACGAACTTTCCCAAATTGACCGGCGGCGGCGAAAAAATATTCTGCGCCGCGAGGATTTTCGTAGGTCGTATTCCTCGAAAGCGGGGACGTCCGATGCAAGGTTTTCGCCGTGCCTCCCACGAAGCGACAGGACCGATGCCGCGTCTGTGCGAGATCTGCGGGGAGATGATGGGCATCCGCTCGGTCGCCTTCGCGCCCAAGGGGAGCACGGTCACCTATCGCTGCCGGCGGTGCGAGACCGTGGCGCTGGAATTCGCGCCGCAGATCGAGGCCGCCAACACGCCTTCTCTGCGGTCCGGCGGCTCCTCGTCCTCCTGCCCCGACGATATCGAGCCTAGCTAGACCTTGAGCCGCATCCGGGCAAAGGGTAGTGGGTCAGTTTGAATAAGGCAGAGGCTAGTTTAACGGTTTTGCGCGGTTTCTTATCCGTTGCATGAATTAGGTCACACAACTTGCGGACCGGGGGCTATGCTGCGGGATCGGGCCAATACAGGCCCCGCTACCGGGGAGGAACATCATGTCCCGTAGGTTTCTGATCCCGCTTCTGGCTGCCGTATTTCTTGCCGCGCCAGCATTTGCTCCTGCCACGATGACGAGTCTTTCCGGTTCTGCTCTGGCGCAGAAGCCGCCCGAGACGAACGCGATTAATCTCAATTCCTCCAGATCGAACGTCAACCGCATGGGGGGTGGAGGCGGGGCAAAGACACAGAAGGCGGGTATCGCAGTGAGTGACCCCGGAGTAGGACCACAGCACGATAAGAGGAATAGCAAAAAATATTAGGATCAGCGGGAGATGAGCTTTGTAGCGCGCGGCAAATCCGCTGGGCCTTAGTTGGCGGCCTCCCAATCTTCTAACACCCTCACAATATCGCCAATCGCCCAAAGCCGGTCGGTAACTTGCGCAGCCATCGCAGGAGTGATTTTCAAGCTCTGATGGATGCGGACAAAATTGTAATACATGAAATGCAACGCCACCGCGTGAGCATGGTTTTCGACTTTCTTTGAAAACGCATTTGTGAGCCGAGTGAAGCGGCGCATTTGCATCCGCATCGTTAGGTTCTGACGCTCGGCATACGAGGTCGAAACGTGACGCGGCGCATTAAGAACCCGAACTCGGGTAAACCCGAGTTCGGCCGGCTTCGCCGGCCGTCCGGGGAACGGAAGTCACGAGATGCCGTGCCCCATGAATCGGGATGGCCGGGACAAGCCCGGCCATGACGACCCGAGACGCGAAAACCCTTCAGCCCGAGCGCGCCTTGCTGGCGGGGGTGGTGCGGCGGGCGATTTCGCCCTCGTTGACCGGGCTCTTGTTGCCCGGGATCTTGCCCCGGGCCTTGCGGACATCGACCGGGCCGGCGTTCTCGCGCCGGAGCGCGCTCTTCTTGCTTCTTGTCGCTACTCCGCGAACTTTGGCGTTTCGGCTCTTGCCCAACATCGGTTGCCTCCGCATGCTCGACCCTAACAGAACGGGGCGGGCGCTTCAAAGTTCTGCGCCGCCCGCGCATCCGGGAGCGAAAGGATCACGCTATGAAATCGGTCGAACTCGTCGGCTATCTCGCGGCGGCGGTCACGGTCGCCACCTTCTGGATGCGCACCATGATCCCGCTGCGCGTCGCCGGCATCGGCTCCAACCTCGCCTGGATCGCCTACGGCCTGCTCGCCGGCGTCTATCCGCCCCTATTCCTGCACCTCTTCGTGCTGCCGCTGAACGTGGTGCGGCTGCGGCAGATGATCGAGCTCGTGCGCCAGGTGCGCGCCGCCTCCGCCGGCGACCCGGAGATGAACTGGCTGAAGCCGTTCATGTCCGCGCGCCGCGCGTGGGCGGGCGAGGTGCTGTTCCACAAGGGCGCCGCCGCCGACCACCTGCTCTACACGGTGAGCGGGCGCTTCCGCCTGCGCGAGAGCGGCATCGAGCTTGCCGCCGGTCAGGTGGTGGGCGAGCTTGCGCTCCTCGCGCCCGACCAGCGCCGCACCCAGACGCTCGAATGCGTGGAGGACGGGCGGCTTTTGACCATCTCCTACGAGCAACTGAAGCAATTGTTCGTGCAGAACCCGGCGTTCGGCTTCTATTTCCTGCGGCTGACCACGGCGCGGCTGTTCCAGAACCTGGCGCGGGCGGAAGCGGAGGTGGAGCGGCTTCAGGCCTCGATCAAGGCGGGCGCGAGCAGCGTCACGGGCGCGAGCGAGCTGCCGAGGAGATAGACCAGCGCCACCACCGCGAGGAACATGAGGAAGAAGATGGCGAACAGCACGAGCGAGATGCGCCGCGCCACGTTCGACACGTTGATCATGCCGAAGGCGCCCGCCACCAGCGAGATGATGAGGAAGATGATCGCCCAGCGCAGCATGAATGCCTCCCGGAAAGCCCGTTACAACGCGGCCGCATGCGGTTCGTTCCTTTTTATCCCTCCCCTTCAGGGGAGGGATAAGACCGCCGCCGCCGTGCCATAATCTCCGGCACTCTCGCGCGCTGAACCAGGAACCGCCCATGCCGGCCGCCAAGGAAGCCACCGAGATCGTCAAGAACGCGCTCGACGCCGCGAAGTCGATCGTCATCCTGTTGCTCATCTTCGTGCTGTTCTTCGGCCACCAATACGTGGAGCAGGTGCTCAACCGCTTCAACGTGAGCAAGATCTCGGTGGGCGGCATCGTCATCGACCGCGACAAGGCGGTGCAGGCGATCGCCACGGCCTCCGACGAGTTGCCCAAGGCCCAATCGCAGCTCGCCGCCGCCAACGAAGAGCTCAGCGCGCTGCGCCTCAAGTACGCCGACGCGGTGACGACGCTGGAGAAGCTCAAGAACGAGAGCCAGCGCACCTCCCTCGAGCGGCCGGCGAACCTCGATGTCGGCCAGCGCCAGGCGGTCATCGCCGCGCCGCCGCCGGTGCTGGCGCTCGCCGAAACCGCGATCCGCGAGGCGCAGCCCGTGCTCGACGATGCGGCCCGCGCCGCACTGAGCGTGCAGGCGGCGGCGCGCTCGACGCAACAGGTGGTGGCGAGCCTGCCGCGGTCGGGCGAAAGCGCGTTCGCTGTCGTCTTCGGCGGCGACGCGAGCGAGGCCGCGGCCGCGCCTGAGATCGCGCGCGCCAAGGCGAAGGGGTTGCCGGCGGAGATTTTCCTGCGCCAGAGGAGCTTCCGCAGCGTGGTGCCGTTTGCCGATCGCGCCGCGGCGCAGGCGGCGCTCTCCGCGATCCGCGCGCTCAGC
>DATNNN010000089.1:0-4951 GCA_035601815.1 Xanthobacteraceae bacterium
GGCCTCAACGACCGCCAGTCGGTGATCAATCCCGACGGCAGCCGCGGCGAGTGGGGCACGCCGGCGTGGGCCGCCAAGTACCGCGAGCAGATCGTGCTCGTGCTCAAGAACGCGCTTGCCGCCGGCGCCGAAGTGGTCTGGATCGGCTTGCCGGCCATGCGCGACGGCGTCGCCGACGCGGACGCGCGCGAGAAGAACAAGCTGTTCGCGGAAACGCTCTTGGCCTTCGGTGATTCGCGGGCGCGCTACGTGGAGCCGTGGCGGCTGAAGGAAGAGGCGGACAGCTTCACCAGCTACGGACCCGACGGCGGCGGCAGCCTGGTGCAGATCCGCAATCCCGACGGCATCCATTTCACGCCCATGGGCTATGAGCTCGTGGCCACGTACCTGCTCCCCAAAATCGTCGCAAGTTTCGAGCACATGGGGCTCACCTTCAACCGCTGCGGCAAGTAGGGATGCCCCGCACGACCCTTGCGATCGCGCTTGCCGCGGTGATGCTTGCCGCGGGGATGGCGCTCGGCCAGAGCGGGCCGCCGCTCACGCCGGAAACCTATCCGGCGCGCGGGCCGGCGCGCCAGCCGGTGCCGCGGGTGGTGGAACGGGTGCCGGTGATGATCGTGCCGCCGCTCGCTTACGCGTTCGGCAGTAGCCCTGTGTCCCCGTTCACAGCGGGGCGGGTGGAAGGCGCGCATGTTTTCGCCGATCCGCCGGCGGCCGAGCGCGCGCGCCGCATCGGCTACGGGCGGCCGCGGCCGGGAAGCGGCACGCGCTTCAAGGAGAGCGTCGACGCGCAAGTGAAGAGTGCCGCCGACCTGCGCGGCCTGGTCATTCTGCAGATCGGCGACAGCCACACCGCCATCGACCAGTTCAGCGGCGAGTTGCGCCGGCGCCTGCAGGCGGCCTACGGCGACGGTGGCGCCGGTTATTTCGCCGCCGGCAAGCCCAACATCGGCGTGCGCGCGTCGCCGCTGAAGATTTCCACCACGGTGGGATGGACCTACCAGTCGCTGCAGGCGGCGCCCGACGGCGGGGGCTTCCTGCTCTCGGGCTTCAACGCGATCGCCGTGGGCGCCGGCGAAAGCATGACGTTTTCTGCCGAGACGCCGATCGCCTTCGATCGGATCGAGATCGAGGCCCTGCGCGAGCCGGGCGGCGGCGCCATCGACATCCGGCTCGACGGCGTGCTGGAGAGCCAGTTCGCGCTCGCCGCAGGCAAGGCCGAGCCCGTGGTCATCCGCCTCGTGCCCGAGCGCGTCGACCGGCTGCGCGAGATCACCATCACCACCCGCGGCGAGGGGACGGTGAAGATCGCGAGCGTCGCCGTCTACAACAAGAGCTTCGGGCTTTCCTACAACGCCGTGGGCTATCCCGGGGCCACCATCGACATCCTCAACAAGCTCGATTCGAAAACCTTCGCCGACGAGCTCACCCGCCTTTCGCCGCAGATCGTGGTGCTCGCCTTCGGCACCAACGAGGGCTTCAACGACGGCCTTGACCTCGAGCGCTACGTGCAGGGCTACGAGCGGGTGGTGCAGAAGATCCGCGCCGTGCTGCCGGGGGCGTCGATCGTGGTGGTGTCGCCGCCGAACGCCAACCGCCTGCCTGCGACCTGCAAGGGGGAGGGGCAGAAGGCGGCATGCCGCCGGGCGGGCGCCGAGCCCGAGACCTCGCCCAAGAACGGCAACGGTGCCTGCGTCTGGCAGACGCCGCCGCAGCTCGACCGGGTGCGCGAGGCGCAGCGCGCGATCGCCGAGCGGCATCGACTGGCGTGGTGGAACTGGGCTAGCATGATGGCGGACGCGTGCGGCGCCCATGAGTGGGCGCTGATGACGCCGCCGCTGATCGCGCGCGACCACGTGCATTTCACGCCGGACGGCTATCGCAAGAGCGCCGGCCAGTTCATGCAGACGCTCCTGCCGATTATCGAGAAATTGCGCGCGCCCCGAGATGTTGTTTCCCACGATTGAATTCGCGGTCTTCTTCGCCGTCGTATTTGCCGTCAGCTGGGCGCTCAACCGGCAGAACACCGCGAAGAAGGCCTTTCTCGTCGCGGCGAGCTATTTCTTCTACGGCTTCTGGAGCGTCCACTATCTCGCGATGCTCGCCGGCAGCTCGGCATTCAACTGGGGGCTGGCGCTCTTGATCGGAGCGCTGACGGGCCGGGCGCGCCTCTGGGCGCTCCTGTTCGGCGTGGTGGCCAACCTGGCGCTGCTCGCCTATTTCAAGTACTTCAACTTCTTCGTCGCGTCGTTCGTCAACGCGTTCGCTGCGATTGGGGTGCCGCTCCACTTGCCGTTCGTCGAGGTGGCGCTGCCCATCGCCATCTCCTTCCTCACCTTCCACGCGCTCTCCTACATCATCGACGTCTATCGCGGCGTGGTGAAGCCGACGCGCTCGCTTCTCGACATCCTGTTCTACATCTCCTTTTTCCCGCATCTGGTCGCCGGGCCCATCGTGCGGGCGAAGAACTTCCTCGCTCAGACGGTACGGCCGTCGAACCCGGCGGACATCCTGCTCGGTGCGAGCGTCATTCTCATCGTCGGCGGGCTGTTCAAGAAGGTGGTGGTGGCGAACTATCTCGGCACCGAGTTCGTCGACCCGATCTTTCAGAATCCGACCGGGCAGTCGCGCCTCGACCTGCTGCTCGGCATGTACGCCTACGGCCTGCAGATCTACTGCGACTTCTCCGCCTACACCGACATCGCCATCGGCGTCGCGAACATCTTGGGCTACCAGTTCCCGCAGAACTTCAACCAGCCCTATCGCGCGCTGTCGGTGCAGGATTTCTGGCGGCGCTGGCACATGACGCTGTCGGCGTGGCTGCGCGACTACCTCTACATTCCGCTCGGCGGCAATCGCGGCGGCCGCCTCGCCACCTACCGCAACATCCTGATCACCATGGGCCTCGGCGGCCTGTGGCACGGGGCGAACTGGAACTTCGTGATCTGGGGCCTGCTGCACGGCGCGGCGCTGGTGGTGGAGCGGGCGCTCGGCATCACCAATGGAGATCGCCCGCGGCGGCGCTGGTCGGCGTGGCTCGCCTGGCTCGTGACGTTCCATTTCGTCTGCCTGACCTGGGTCTTCTTCCGCTCGCCGACGCTCGCCGATTCCATGGACTATTTCCGCACGCTGTTCCTGGGCGGCGGCTCCGGCACGTTGCTCACACCACTCGTCGTCGCCATGTTCTTCTTCGGGGCGCTCAGCCAAGTCATTCCGCCGCGGTGGTGGAGCCGCGCAGAGCGCTGGTATGACGAGGGGCCGCTCGTGGCGAAGATCGCGCTGCCGGCGTTCGCCATCCTCGCGGTGGCGATGGCCGCGCCCAGTGGCGTTGCACCATTCATCTACTTCCAATTCTAGGGACGGGCGATGGTCAAGGCGAAACGCGATCCGCACAAGCTCCGCACCGCCGCCCTCGCGGTGTACGGGGCGCTGGTGCTAGCCTGGCTCCTGGTGCCCCAGGGCCTTAGCAATTGGCTCAAGGATCTCGACCCGAGCACGCCGCGCAGCGTGCTGCTCCGCGTCGCCCTCGACGTGGAGCAGTTCTCCCGCCGCATCGGCGCGAATTTCCTCTATGAGCAGGGGCGAGCGCTGTTCGTGAAATGGACCGGCAAGGAATGAGCGATCGCATGCGGCCCGTTCGCGCGTGGCTGTGGTGCCTGGCAGTGCTCATCGCGCTCATCGTGGTGGTGGGCGGCACCACCCGGCTCACCGGCTCCGGCCTTTCCATCGTCGAGTGGCGGCCGGTGACCGGCGTTATCCCGCCGCTTTCGCCCGAGGCATGGCAGGCGGCGTTCGAGGACTACCAGCGGATTCCGCAATACGCCGCGCAGAACCTCGGGATCTCGCTCGACGAGTTCAAGGTGCTCTACGGGTGGGAGTGGACGCACCGGCTGCTCGGCCGGCTCGCCGGCGTGGTTTTTCTCATTCCCTTCGTGATCTTCTGGCGGCGCAGGCTGATCGGCCGGCCGCTTGCCTGGAAGCTCGGCGCGCTGTTCGTGCTCGGCGGCATCCAGGGCGCCGTGGGCTGGTGGATGGTGGCCTCCGGCCTCGCCGAGCGCACCGATGTCAGCCAATACCGGCTCGCGGCGCACCTCACGCTCGCGAGCCTGATCCTCGCGTTGACGGTGGCGATCGCGGTGAGCCTCAGGCCCGGTGCGGCGGTGCCGGCAGTGCCACGGCTTGTTTTCGGCGCGCGCATTCTCCTCATTCTTACGTTCGTGCAGATTTTCCTCGGCGCGCTGGTGGCGAAGACCGGCGCCGGGCTCACCTTTAACACCTGGCCGCTGATCGACGGCGAATTCTTCCCGTCGGCCGCCGACCTCTTCGCCATCGCGCCGTGGTGGAAGAACTTCTTCGAGAACGTGCTCACCGTGCAGTTCGACCACCGGATCGTGGCCTACGCGTTGTTCGTGCTGGCGGCGCTGCACGTGTTCGACGCACTGCGCATGGGTCCGGTGCGCGCGGCGCGCGGCGCCGCCGCGGTGTTCGCGCTCGTGATGGTGCAGGCCATGCTTGGCGTGCTGACGCTGGTGCACGGGGCGCCGCTTTCGCTTGCGCTCGCCCACCAAGTGGGCGCCGTCGCCGTGCTGGTGGCGGCGACGGTGCATGCCGAGCGCCTCGGGCTCGGCCGGGCCTGACGGGCTAGGCGGCGAGGCCCTGCTCTAAATCCGCGACGATGTCCGCGATGTCCTCGATGCCAACCGAGAGGCGCACCACGTCCGGGCCGGCGCCGGCGACGACCTTCTGCTCGTCGGAGAGCTGGCGGTGGGTGGTGGAGGCGGGGTGGATGATGAGCGATTTCGTGTCGCCGATATTGGCCAGATGCGAGAAGAGCTTCACCGCCGACACGAGCTTGACGCCCGCGTCGAAGCCGCCCTTGAGGCCGAAGGTGAGCACGGCACCGGCGCCCTTGGGGCAATATTTCTGCGCGAGCTTGTAATACTTGTCGCCC
>DATNNN010000090.1:0-25365 GCA_035601815.1 Xanthobacteraceae bacterium
GGCGCGCGAGGTCGACTTCGGCACCACCGGCTTGTGGACCCGCATCAACGCTCTCGCAACGCCGTGGGCGCTCGACGACGTGACCGAGATCGTGGGCGCAGTGGGCGAAAAGCTCGACGTGATCATGCTCCCGAAAGTCGACGGATTGTGGGACATCCATTACCTCGATCAGCTGCTGGCGCAGCTCGAGGCCAAGCATTCCATAAAGAAGCCGATCCTCATCCACGTCATTCTCGAAACCGCCGAGGGGGTAACGAACGTGAAGGCGATCGCGCGGTCCTCCCCGCGCCTGCACGGCATGAGTCTGGGTCCGGCCGATCTCGCGGCATCGCGCGGCATGAAGACCACGCGGGTGGGCGGCGGACACCCCGGCTATACGGTGATCGCCGATCCCGGCGAGGCGCCGCGTGCGACCGCGCAGCAGGATCTTTGGCATTATTCGCTCGGCTGCATGGTGGACGCCTGCGCCGCCAACGGGCTGAAACCGTTCTACGGCCCGTTTGGCGATTTCGCCGACCCGCAGGGCTGCGAGGTTCAATTCAAGAGCGCCTTCATCCAGGGCTGCGTCGGCGCCTGGACGCTGCACCCTAGCCAGATCGACATTGCCAAGCGCGTATTCAGCCCGGACCCGGCCGAAGTCGCTTTCGCCCAGAAAATCGTGGCGGCGATGCCCAAAGGCGGCGGCGTCGCCATGGTCGACGGCAAGATGCAGGACGACGCCACCTTCAAGCAGGCGCGGGTGCTGGTGGAGCTGGCGCGCTTGGTCGCGGCGAAAGAGCGGCGGTAAGGGCTTATACTGGGCAATCGCGAATCCGCCGCGATCCACGTGATAAACTTTGGGCCAGCAACCCCATGTCGCTCGCCATGAAACCCCGCCAAGCCAAGTATCGCATCGGCCAAGTGGTGCGCCACCGGATCTTTCCGTTCCGGGGGGTGGTGTTCGACATCGACCCGACCTTCAACAACACCGAGGAATGGTGGCTGGCGATCCCGGAAGAAATCCGGCCGGCCAAGGACCAGCCGTTCTATCACCTGCTCGCGGAGAATGCGGAAAGCGAGTACATCGCCTACGTGTCGGAGCAGAACCTCCTGCCCGACACTTCCGGAGAGCCGCTGCGGCACCCGGAGCTCGACGAGCGCTTCACCGCCGACGACCGCGGCGGCTACCGCGCCCGCGACAAGCAGGTTCACTAAACTAAGCCGCTGGAAAGCAAAACGGCGCGCCTCTGGCGCGCCGTCTCGATAGTTGCCGCATGGACGGCTTACTGCTTCGGTGCGCCGCCGCCGGGCGTGGCTTCCAGACGCTTGCGCGCTTCCTCGGCCCGCTTCTGCAATTCTTCCTGCAGCTTCTTCTGCTGCTCCTCGACCACCTTCAGGTCGGTGGGCGGGCCGTCGTAGGCCTTGGCGAATTCCTTGAGCGACAGCGGGAAGTTGATGGTGCGGCCGACCTGATTGAGCGTCTGGACGATCAGCGACTGGCCCTTCTTGAGCTTGGCCACGTACTCGGCGTTGATCTCCATGTCGCCGTAGCAGGCGTTGGGGAAGCACACCGAATAGGCGATGGGCTGCGGCGCGTTCTGGTCGACCACCACGCGCATGCCGGGGCGGAGCAGCATGCCGACCGGCACCGAGACGATGAACTGCTTCTTGGGATCGTCCTGCACCTCGCGCACGAGCGCGGAGGCGAGCAACTGGCCGGTATCGGCACGCGCCTCTTGGGTGGTGAGGCAGATTTCCTTGTTGGCTTCCTGGTCCTTGCCGCAGATCTTGGTCCACGGGGTGAGCATGATCTGCATCTGCTGGCCCTCGCCCGCTGCCTGCTCGGCGGGCGGCTGCTGCGGCTGTACCGGGGTCTGGGCCGGCTGCTTCACCGGGGCCTGTTTCGCGGGGGCCGTCTGCTTCTGCGGCGGCTGCTTCTGCTTTGCGTCCTTCGCCTCCTGGGCGAGCGCGCCACCAATGCCAAGCGCCAGCACCGCGGCAATGCCGATCACGCCGCGCGCCACATAAGGCGCATTGGATTTGCCGAGTGTCATTGAACTTCCCCTTTTTGATTGGATACGCTGGACGGCGCGCAACGCGCTCCCCAGTGCACTTTACCGGCCGGCCGCCCTCACGTCGACCTTCTGGCGCCAAATACGGCATGAGCGTGGCCGGGGCGCGCGGCGGTAACGCCCGCGGACTATGCTAAATTGGCGCATTCCCGAACGAATCGCGAGCTGGAGGCGCCCGACGGGCGAACAGGGTTTGCACCGGTTGTTTTTCGCTTTCGGGCTCATTCTGATTCTGGGCGGCGGAGCGCGCGCCGAGCCGCAGCATGCCATCGCCATGCACGGCGAGCCGGCGCATGCGGCGGGCTTCAGCCATTTTCCCTACGCCGACCCGAACGCGCCGAAGGGCGGCCGGCTCACGCTCGCCAGCGTCGGCTCCTTCGACAGCCTCAATCCGTTGGTGGTGCGCGGCAACGCCTTCCAGGACGTGCGGCGCTACGTGATCGAGAGCCTGATGACGCGCGGCGCCGACGAGCCGTTCACGCTCTATCCGCTCATCGCCGAGACAATCGAAACCGATGCCGAGCGCACCTACGTCACCTTCCATCTCGATCCGCGGGCGCGCTTCTCCGACGGCAAGCCGGTGACGGCCGACGACGTGCTGTTCTCCTGGCAGCTCCTGCGCGACAAGGGGCGGCCCAATCACCGCGCCTACTACGGCAAGGTCGTGCGCGCCGAGAAGGTCGGCGAGCGGGCGGTACGCTTCATCTTCGGCGAGGAGCGCGACCGCGAGCTGCCCCTGATCCTCGGGCTAATGCCGGTGCTGGCGAAGCACGCCATCGACCCCGAGCGCTTCGAGGAGACGGGCCTGAAGCCCCTCGTCGGCAGCGGCCCCTACACGGTGGCTGACGTGCGCCCGGGCGAGAGCGTCACGCTCAAGCGCGACCCCAGCTACTGGGGCCGCGATCTCGCGGCGAACCGCGGGCATTACAATTTCGACGAGCTGCGCTTCGACTTCTACCGCGACGCCAATACCCACTTCGAGGCGTTCAAGCGCGGGCTCTACGACGTGCGCTTCGAGAGCGACCCCGGGCGCTGGCGGTCGCAATACGATTTCCCCGCGGCGAAAAGCGGCGGGCTCATCCGCGAGGGGTTCGTCAGCGGGCAGCCAAGCCCGATGCTGGCGCTCGTATTCAACACCCGCCGGCCGCCATTCTCCGACATCCGCGTGCGCGAGGCGCTCGGCCAGCTTTTCGACTTCGAGTGGGTGAACGCCAACCTCTATCACGGCGCCTACCGGCGCACGGCGAGCTTCTTCGAGGGCTCGGAACTCTCCGCCCGCGGCCGCCCGGCGGGCACGCGGGAGCGCGCCTTGCTCAAGCCCTATCCCGACGCGGTACGCGACGACGTCATGGCCGGACGCTATGAGCCGCCGGTGTCCGACGGCTCGGGACGCGACCGCGTTCGGCTGAAACAGGTGCTCGAGCTGCTCCAGCAAGCGGGATACGAGCCAAAGGGGGGCGTCCTCGTCTCCCGCGCCGATGGCAAGCCGCTTGCCTTCGAGATTCTGGTGGCGACCCGCGACGATGAGCGCTTGGCGCTTGCCTATGCCGCCATGCTGCGCCGCGCCGGCATCGCGGCCTCGGTCCGCTTCGTCGACGGGGCGCAATTCGAACGGCGGCGGCAGAACTACGACTTCGACATGATGCCCTACGTGTGGGGCCAGTCGCTGTCGCCGGGGAACGAGCAGGCCTTCTATTTCGGCTCGGCCGCCGCCGATCAGCCCGGCACCCGCAACTACATGGGTGTGAAAAGTGTGGGTATCGATTCGCTGATTGCAGCCATCGTCGCGGCCCGGAGCCGGGAAGAGCTCACGGCGGCCGCTCGCGCCCTCGACCGCGTGCTTATTTCAGGCTTTTATGTCGTGCCGCTGTTCCATCTGCCGGAGCAGTGGGTCGCCCGCTGGCCCGCGATCGGCCGCCCCGCCGCGACACCGCTGGCGGGCCCGCAGATCGAGACCTGGTGGAAAACATCGGAGAAGCCGTGAACGTAACTACGCCCCCTGCTCCCGCCGCCGAGCCCGCGGTTTTCGCCGCGGCCCCGCTCGACGCACTCTTTCGGCGCAACGCCGCCGCACATCCCACGGCGATCGCGCTGGTCGATCCGCCGGACCGGGCGACCTTCACCGACGGCAACCCGCGTGAGCTCACCTACGCCGAAGCCGAGCTCGCGGTACGCAAGCTCGCGCGCCGGCTGCGCTCGCTTGGACTGCCGCGTGACTCGGTGGTGGCGACGGCGCTGCCCAACACCGTGGAAGCGACGATCTCGCTCTTGGCCATCCTGCGCGCAGGCTATGTGGCGGCACCCGTGCCGGTGCTGTGGGGCCGCGCCGACCTCGTGCGCGCCCTCGATCCGATCAACGCCAAGGCGCTGATCACCCTAGCGCGCCTCGGCGACGACCGCCCGGCGGAAGTGGCGTGCGCGGCGGCGGCCGAACTGTTCTCGTTGAGCTTTCCCTGCGCCTTCGGCCGGCAGGTGCCGGACGGTGCCGTACCGCTCGACCTCGACCAGCTCGGCTCCGAGGCCGGGCTCGAGGCGGAGGAAGCGCCGGCATCCGATCCGGACGCCATCGCCATCGTCACCTTCGATGCGGCCGCGCGCGGCCCGTTCGCGGTCGCGCGCAATCACCGAGAATGGACGGCCGCCGGCTTCGCCACCCTGGTGGCGGCGGCGATCGAGCCCGGCGACACCATCGTGACGAGCCTGCCGCCGGCGACCCTCGCCGGCATCGGCGGCGCCTTCGTGCCGTGGCTGCTCTCGGGCGGATCGTTGCGGTTGCTCAGCGGCGCGGCGTCGGAAGTATTCGCCTCTGTGGAGAGGAAGACGCATTTGCTCGCTCCCGCCGCCTCGCTCGTCGGTTCCGAGGTGACGGTGGTCGGCTCCTGCATCGCCGTCCACCGCGCGCCGGTGACGCTCGGCATCGACTTCTCGACGCTTGCCGCGCAGAGCGTGGTCGACCTCGCCGTGTTCGGCGAGATCGGTGCGCTCGCGGTCAGGCGCGCAACGCCGGAGCGCGCCTCGCCCTTGCCGCTCGGCGCGGTTGCGGCCCCACATGCGCGCGAGGGCACGCCCGCGTTGATCGAAACTCGTGCTGCCGACGGGTATCTCTCGCTCGGCGGCGCCATGGTACCGAGGCGGCTCTATCCGCCGGTTCTGCTCAACGCCCGGCTCAACGCGCCGCGGCTCGAGGCGAACAAGGAAGGCTTCGTGCGCACCGGCTTCCGCGCCCGCGCCGAGGGCGATGTCCTCGTGGTCGACAGCGCGCCCGCGGACGTGGCGGCGATCGGGGCCTTGCGCTTCGGCCTCGACGACCTCACGTCCCGGGTGACCGCGGCGGCGGGCGACGCCGCCGTCTACGTTATTTACGACCCGCTCCTGGGCGGCCGCCTGTTGATCGAGGCCGACGACCCGCCGGCGGCGGCGAGCGCGCTGGAGCAGGCCGGCTGCTCGCGCCTTCTGGTCGAGGCGGTGACGCGCCGGGCGCAACAGCGTGCCGCCGGCTAGGAGAAGGACATGAGCGCACCGGTGGTGATCGACGTCGTTTCCGACGTGGTTTGCCCGTGGTGCTACATCGGCAAGCGGCGCCTGGAGCGGGCGCTCGAGCTCAGACCCGACGTGCCGGTAGAGGTGCGCTACCGGCCGTTCTTTCTCAATCCGTGGGTGCCGCGCGAAGGCATAGACCGCGCCGATTATCTCACTACCAAGTTCGGCTCGCCGGAGCGCTATCTCGCCAACGCGCCGAGGATCGCCGCGCTCGCGGCGGAGGAAGGGCTGACTTACGCGTTCGAGCGCATCACGCGCCAGCCCAACACCATCGACGCGCACCGGCTGATCTTGTGGGCGCCGGATTCGGCCAAGATGAACCACCACCTGATGCGGCTCTATTTCTCCGAAGGCGCCGATCTCACCGACCGCAAGGTGCTGGTGGACGCGGCCGTGGCGAATGGGCTCGACCGGGAAACCGTGGAGCGCGATCTCGCGTCGGACCGCGACGTCGAGCTCGTGACCAAGGAAGCGGCGCGGGCGAGTGAGGTCGGCATTAATGGTGTGCCGTTCTTCATCCTCAACAGCCGCATCGGGATCTCCGGGGCGCAATCGCCGGAATTCCTGGCACAAGCCATCGACAAGGCGCGCGAAGAGGCAGCCTAGGCGGCCGCGGCCGTTTTCGTCGCGATCTTCACCAGCGTCTCGAGCAGCGCTTTGGTCCCGCGCAGGCGCGCGTCGATGTTCTCCCAGTCGCGGCGCACCACCACCCTCTGATCGGGGCGCACGCGGGCGTCGGCGCCGTCGCTGTTGATCCAGGCGATCAGACCCTCGGGGTTGGCGAACACGTTGTCGCGGAAGGCGATGACGGCGCCCTTGGCGCCCGCCTCGATGCGGTCGACGTTGGCCCGCCGACAGAGCGCTTTGATCGCCACCACGTCCAATAGCGTCTTCACCTCGTCGGGCAAGGGACCGAAGCGGTCGACGAGCTCGGCGGCGGCGGCGTCGATCGCGGCCTCCTCCTCGATGTCGGCGAGGCGGCGATAGAGGCCCAGGCGCACCGAGAGATCGGGCACGTACTCCTCGGGGATCATCACCGGCGTGCCGACGGCAATTTGCGGCGACCACTTGTCGGTGGCCTGCTCGACGCCGGCCTCGAGCGCGGCCACCGCCTCGGCCAGCATCTCCTGATAGAGCTCGTAGCCCACTTCCTTGATGTGGCCCGACTGCTCCTCGCCGAGCAGATTGCCGGCGCCGCGGATGTCGAGGTCGTGCGACGCGAGCTCGAAGCCGGCGCCAAGGCTATCGAGGGACTGCAACACCTTGAGGCGCCGTTCCGCCTGCGGCGTGATCTGCCTCTCCCCCGGCACGGTGAGGATGGCATAGGCGCGGGTCTTTGCGCGCCCTACCCGGCCGCGCAACTGATAGAGCTGAGCGAGGCCGAAACGGTCGGCACGGCCGACGATCAACGTGTTGGCCGTGGGGATGTCGAGCCCGGATTCGACGATGGAGGTGGAGAGCAGCACGTCGTACTTGCCCTCGTAGAACGCCCCCATGATGTCTTCGAGCTCGCTCGCGGGAAGCTGACCGTGGGCGACGGCGACGCGCACTTCGGGCACGTGGTCGGCGAGAAAGGCGCGGGCGCCGGGAATGTCCTCGATGCGCGGGATGACATAGAACGCCTGGCCGCCGCGGTAGCGCTCGCGCAGTAGCGCCTCGCGCACCACGATGGGATCGAACGGCGTCACGAACGTGCGCACCGCCAGGCGATCGACCGGCGGGGTGGCGATGATGGAAAGCTCGCGCACCCCCGTGAGCGCCAGTTGCAGAGTGCGCGGGATCGGCGTCGCGGTCAGCGTCAACACGTGCACCTCGGTGCGGAGCTGCTTCAGCAGCTCCTTATGGCCGACGCCGAAATGCTGCTCTTCGTCCACCACCACGAGCGCCAGGTCCTTGAACTTCACGGAGTGGGCGAGCAGCGCGTGGGTGCCGATGACGATGTCCACGCCGCCCGCGGTGAGGCCCTCTTTGACCTTCGCGGTGTCGCCGGCCGAAATGAGCCGCGATATCTGCGCGATCTCCACGGGGAAGCCGCGGAAGCGCTCGGCGAAGGTCTTGAAATGCTGGCGGGCGAGCAGCGTCGTCGGCACCACCACCGCCACTTGCTTGCCGTTCATCACCGCGGCGAAGGCGGCGCGCAGCGCCACCTCGGTCTTGCCGAAGCCGACGTCACCGCACACGAGGCGATCCATGGGCCGGCCGGCGGCGAGGTCGTCGAGGACCGCGTCGATGGTGGCGCGCTGGTCGTCGGTCTCCTCCCACGGGAAGCGGGCGCAGAACTCGTCGTAGAGCCCCTGCGGCACGGTGAGGCGCGGCGCCTCGCGCAGCTTGCGGGCGGCGGCGATGCGCACGAGCTCGGCCGCCATCTCGCGGATGCGGCTCTTCATGCGCGCCTTGCGCGACTGCCAGCCGGCGCCGCCGAGGCGATCGAGCTGGGCCGCCGTGTCGCCGGCGCCGTAGCGCGACAGCACGTCCAGGTTCTCCACCGGCAGGAACAGGCGGTCGCCGCCGGCGTAGTGAATCTCCAGGCAATCGTGCGGCGCGCCGAGGGCCTCGATGGTAGTCAGGCCCTGGAAGCGGCCGATGCCGTGGTCGGTGTGCACGACGAGATCGCCGGCGTTGAGGCTGGTGAGCTCGGCGATGAAATCGTCGGCGCGGCGCTGGCGGCGGCGCGGGCGCACCAGGCGGTCGCCGAGAATGTCCTGCTCGGAGATGATGGCGAGCGAAGCACTCTCGAAGCCGGTGTCGAGGCCGAGTAGTGCCAGCGCAATCGCACTCTTGGGCAGCGCCTCGGTCTCCGCCCGCGTGTCGACCGGACGCAGCTCGGTCAGGCCGTGATCGGCGAGCACGTGGCCGAGGCGCTCGCGCGAGCCCTCGCTCCAGGCGGCGAAGACCACGCGCTTGCCCTCCGCTTGCTTGTCACGGGCATGGCTGACTGCGGCGTCGAACACGTTCTTGCCGGCATCGGCGCGCTCGGGCGCGAAGCTGCGGCCGGGCTTGCCGCCGGCGTCGAGCACGTCGCGGGCGGCGGGAACGCCGAACGGAGAAAGCCGGACCAGCGCCGCAATCTTGAGGTGCGCGCCCCAGTCCTTTTCTTTGAAGTAAAGCCGCTCTGGCGGCAGCGGCCGGTAGGCCGGCGCGTCGCCGCGTTCCAGCGACTCGCGCCGGGCGCCGTAGTAGTCGGCGATCTGGGCGAAGCGCTCGTGGGCCGCTTCCTCGATCAAGGGCTCGAGCACCACCGGCGTGTTCGGCAGGTAGTCGAGCAGCGTTTCGAGCTTCTGATGGAACAGCGGCAGCCAGTGCTCGACGCCGGGATAGCGGCGGCCTTCGCTCACCGCCTCGAACAGGGGATCGCCCTTGGGCAGGCCGCCGAACTCGGCGGCGTACCCGATGCGGAAACGCTGAATGGCGTCGGCGGTGAGCTGCACCTCGCTCACCGGCACGAGCTCGAGGCGCGGCAGCGTCCCCGACGAGCGCTGCGTCTCGGGATCGAAGGTGCGGATCGTCTCGATCGTATCGCCGAAGAAATCGAGGCGCACGGGTGCGGCGGTGCCCGGGGCAAAGAGATCGAGGATGCCGCCGCGCACGGCGAATTCGCCCACGTCGCGCACGGTGGAGGAGCGCGAGAAGCCCTGCATCTCGAGCCAGCGCGCGCTCTCGGCCATGGCGCGCACGTTGCCGGGCGCGAGCGACAGTGACTGCGCCGCCACGAAGTCGCGCGCGGGCACCCGCTGCAGCAGCGCGTTGATGGTGGTGAGCACGATGCGCGGGCCTGAATCGCCCGGGGCCACGAGGCGCGCCAGCGTCGCCATGCGCCGCGCGGCCACGGCGGGATTGGGCGAGACGCGGTCGTACGGCAGGCAGTCCCAGGCGGGAAATTGCAGCGCCTCGATCTCCGGCGCGAAGAAGGCAAGCGCGCGGGCAAGCGCCGCCATGCGCTCGGCGTCGCGGCACACGGTGACGAGCTGCGGCGACGGCGCCTGCGGCCGCGCGGCGATGCTTTTCGCCAAATCGCCGACCACGAGGCCGGAAAAGCCGTCGGGCGCGCCGGTGATGGTGAGCGCGCGGCCGGGTGCCAAGCGCGTGGTGGGGGCGATCGGCTCGTTCATTTCGCGCCTTCTTTGCGATGAAATGCGCGCAGGCGGCGGAAGGTTTCGGTGTCGTAAGTGGCGGGCGGCGGGGTCGCGCCCACGATCCAGTCGTAGAGGTCGGGATCGGACGCCTCGATCAGTGCCTCGAACTCGAAAAGCGCGGGCTCGGTGAGCGTAGGCACGACCGAATCGGCGAAACGGCCGACGACGAGATCCATCTCGCGGGTGCCGCGGTGCCAGGCGCGGAACTTAAGCCGCTTGCGGCGGGTCTCGATCGATCGCGCTTCGTTCACAGGCCGCTCCAACGCCAAAAACCCGGACGGCGCCGGGCGGGGTTTTTATATAGCGATCTTCAGGGTTGGCGCCAGCGTTGCGCATGGCACGACCTTCGGCCACCTTTCCGCCGCCATGCGCCCGCTCGTGCTCGCCCCCCTGTTCGCGCCCCTGAACGCGCTTCCCGGCATCGGGCCGAAGCTGATGAAGCCGTTCGGGCGGCTGTTCGAGCGCGCCGAGCCGCGGGTCATCGATCTCCTGTTCCACCTGCCCTTCGCCGCCATAGATCGCCGGGCGCGGCCGAAGCTGCGCGACGTCATCGCGGGCACGATAGCCACCCTGGAAGTGACCGTGGACAAGCACCAGCCCAGCCGCGGCCGGGCGCCTTACCGCGTGTTCGCTTCCGACGACACCAACACGCTCGAGCTCGTGTTCTTCAACCTGCCGCACGAGCGGGTGGAGAAGATGCTGCCGCTGGGCGAGCGGCGCTATGTGTCGGGCACGGTCGGGATGTACGACGGCCGACTACAGATGGTGCATCCCGATCGAGTGGTGGACGAGGAAGGCCTCGCCAAGCTCCCGCCGGTCGAGCCGGTGCATCCGCTCACCGAGGGACTCGCCGCCGGCATCGTGCGCCGGGCGGCGACGGCGGCGCTGACCAAGATTCCGGCGCTGCCCGAGTGGCTCGATCCGGCGTTCGTGCGCGCGAAAAACTTCACCACCTTTGCCGACGCGCTCGCGCGCCTGCACGCGCCAGCGGAGCCCGCCGACGTCATGCCGGACTCAACCTTCCGCGCGCGGCTCGCCTACGACGAGTTGCTGGCGCACCAGCTTGCGCTCGCGCTCGTGCGCGCCGAGATGCGGCGCGAGCCCGGGCGGCCGAGCAAGGGCGACGCACGGTTGCGGGTGAAGATCGAAGCCGCCCTCACCTTTTCCTTGACCGACTCGCAGCAACGCGCGGTGGAGGAGATCGTCGCCGACATCGCGTCCGACATCCGCATGCTGCGCCTGCTGCAAGGCGACGTGGGTTCGGGCAAGACCGTGGTGGCGCTGCTCGCTGCCGCCGCCGCGATCGAAGCCGGGCGCCAGGCGGCGATCATGGCGCCCACCGAAATCCTCGCCCGCCAGCATTTCAACCGTATCGCGCCGCTTGCCGCGGCAGCCGGCGTCCGCGCCGCGATCCTCACCGGCCGCGAGCGCGGGCGCGACCACGACGCATTGTTGGAAAAGCTCGCCGGCGGCGATATCGACCTTCTCATCGGCACCCACGCGCTGTTTCAGGAAGGGGTGGAGTTCCGCGATCTGGCGCTTGCCGTGGTGGACGAGCAGCATCGCTTCGGCGTGCACCAGCGCCTCGCGCTCAGCGACAAGGGCCACGCGGTAGATTTATTGGTAATGACGGCGACGCCGATCCCGCGCACGCTGGTGCTCACCTTCTTCGGCGACATGGACGTATCGGAGCTGCGCGAGAAGCCGGCGGGCCGCGCCGCCATCGACACGCGCACCGTATCGCTCGAACGCCTCGGCGAGGTGACCGATGCGGTCGGCCGCGCCATCGAGCAAGCTGCGCGCGCCTACTGGATCTGCCCGCTCATCGAGGAATCCGAAGAAGTCGATTTCGCCGCCGCCGAGGCGCGCTTCGCGGCGCTCAACGCCCGCTTCGGGGACGCGGTCGGCCTCGTGCACGGCCGCATGCGTCCCGCCGAGCGCGACGAAGCCATGCGCCGGTTCGCCAGCGGCGAGATCAAGCTATTGGTCGCCACCACCGTGGTCGAGGTGGGGGTCGACGTGCCCGAGGCGACGATCATGGTGGTCGAGCAGGCCGAGCGCTTCGGGCTCGCGCAGCTTCATCAATTGCGCGGCCGCGTCGGTCGCGGTACGGCGCAATCGACCTGTCTCCTGCTCTACCGCCCGCCGCTCGGCGAGATGGCGAAGCGCCGCTTGGCCGCGTTGCGCGACACCGACGACGGCTTCAAGATCGCCGAGGAGGATCTGGCGCTGCGCGGTGAAGGCGAGGTGCTGGGCGTGCGGCAAAGCGGCCTGCCTGAATTCCGCATCGCCCGGCCGGAGCTGCACCGCGATCTCCTGGAGGCCGCGCGCAAGGACGCCGCACTCATCGTCGCGCGAGATGCGGCACTGACCTCAGAGCGCGGCAAAGCGCTCAGGCTCCTGCTCCGCCTCTTCGAGCGCGAGGAAGCGGTGCGGCTGATCGAGGCGGGCTAGCGTCCCGCCAGCGGGTCGGGACCGAAGCGGTTCGAGCCCGCCGTTCCGCGCATGCAGTCCCAGATGAGGAGCAGGATTATGCCGATGCCGGTGAAGATCAGGAGCAACCACCAGCCGGTGCGGTCGAGATCGTGCAGGCGGCGCACGGCAACGGCGAGCCCGGGCAGAAACACCGCCAGATGCCAGACCGCATTCAGGGCTGAAACGTCGTTGTAGGGAAACAGCGCGCGGTCGAGGATGATTGTCGCGATGCTGACGAGGATGACGAACAGCGTCCAATACCAGTACTCCGAGCGCGGCGCCCGGCCCGAAAAAGTCACGTAGTTGCGAAACCCGGACGCGATCGCTTGCTGGAAGTTCATGGCAGCCCCCATTTCACTTGCTGGTGGAGCATAGCGGAAAAGACGGGCGTCCGCAGAACCGGCCGGACGCTATTCCACAGGCCTCAGCTTGCCGTGAGACGCGCGTTGATCGCGGCCTTCAACGTCGTTTGCGCGACTTCCCCAGTTGCCTGGGCCGCGCCTCCGGCCCCCGCGTCGCGCAAGGCGATTTCGCGCAGGCGGGCGAGGTCGCGGACCCGCTGTTCGCGAACCGACGCGGCGATGCGGCGCATGTTGAAGCGCAGAAACGCCTGCACGAGCTTGTTGGAAGCGAACGGCAAGCCCGTGCGCACTACCACATGGCAGCCGTTGGCCAGCGGCGAAAGCGATATCGTCATCGGTATCAACCCGCCCAGGGGAATGCGCATGTGATAGCTCACGTGCTCGTGCGGCCGCCAGTTGACGATGGCGAAAACGAGCGTCGAGCCGTCGCCGTGGGCACAATGATCGACGGTCCCGACATTTACCCGACCCTGCTCGGTGCTCTTGCGCGTCAATTTCGTGACGTTCTCTACCCAGGCGCCGCGCAGATCGGGATCGGTCAGGTAGTGCCAGCAGCGATCCGCCGACACCGGCAAGTCGATTTCCACGTCGTCGAAGGCGCGGGGATCGGTGTCTTCCACGGCCAGACGTTGCTGGGCTTTCCGCGCCTCCCACACGGGACGCATGTCCGCCACGCGCAGCGCAACCTCACCAAATTCGTCCGTCGTCTCGGTGTGGCGCGCCGCGCCGGCGAAATACTCCTTGAGGCCGGAGGCCGCGGCGGCCGCCTCGGTGAACGCGGCGTAGGCGCGGATGCCGGTTGCTGCCGTGATCTTGTTCTTCATAAGCCGGTGAATGAGGATGACCTCGGGTCCGCTTAGTTCCTTACGGTCGGCGATATCCTGCTCGATGTACTCGCCGTAGTGCGCGACCAGCTTGAGATCGAGGTTCGAGATGTTGCGGCAGGCCGCGCAGGTGCACGTGGTGTTGACGAGCATGCGCTCGAGGCTTTCGGCAAACCCGCAATACAGGTTTTCGACGATGTCGAGGACGTGGCCGCCGTCGGCGACGCGCTCGGCCCGAGCATGCGCCAGGATCGCGTCACCCTGGATATTGGACAGCAGGAACGGCGATTTCAGCTTGTCCAACAGCGTCGAGAAAAGCTGTTCCAGAATCCCGCGCGCGTGGTCGAGTTCGGACCCCGTGAGAAAACGCGTATAGCCGGTGATGTCCGCGATCAGGAGATAGCCGGCTTCCGGACGCTGCATGGCGCCGTCTTAACATTGGAGCGGCGCAACGCGCCACCGACGTCGCTAGCGGATCACTCCACCGTCACCGATTTCGCGAGATTCCTCGGCTGGTCCACGTCGGTGCCGCGCTGCACCGCCACATGGTAGGCGAGCAGTTGCACCGGCAGCGCGTAGACGAGCGGCGTCACCGTCGCCGGCATCTCGGGCAGGGTCAGGATCGTTTCGGCGCTGATCCCCGCCGCCGCAGCCCCTTTCGGGTCGGTGACGAGAATGATGCGGCCGCCGCGCGCCAGCACCTCGTGCATGTTGGAGGCGGTCTTGTCGAACACCTTGTCGTGGGGCGCGATCACCACCACGGGCATGGTCTCGTCGATGAGCGCGATGGGGCCGTGCTTGAGCTCGCCGCCGGCGTAGCCCTCGGCGTGGATGTAGGAAATCTCTTTCAGCTTGAGCGCGCCTTCGAGCGCGATCGGGTAGCTCGTGCCGCGGCCGAGGTAGAGCACGTCGCGAGCGTGCTCGAGCGCGTGCGCGAGCCGTTCGATCTCGGGCTCGAGCCCGAGCGCCTCGGCCATGAGGCGCGGAACCTCGATCAGGCCGCGCACGAGCCGCTTCTCGTCGAGCTCCGACAGGACGCCGCGGGCGCGGCCGGCGGTGATGGCGAGGCACAACAGCGCCGCGAGCTGGCAGGTGAAGGCCTTGGTCGAGGCGACGCCGATCTCGGGGCCGGCGAGCGTGCGCAGCACCACGTCGCTTTCGCGGGCGATCGTCGAGGCCGGCACGTTGATGACGGAGAGCACGTGCTGGCCATGCTCCTTGGCGTAGCGCAGCGACGCCAGCGTGTCGGCGGTCTCGCCCGATTGCGACACGAAGATCGCGAGCCCGTTCTTGGCCAACGGCATGTCGCGGTAGCGAAACTCCGATGCGATATCGAGATCGACGGAGAGGCGCGCAAAGCGCTCGAACCAGTACTTCGCCACCTGCCCGGCATAGAACGCGGTGCCGCAGGCGGAGATCACGATGCGGTCGAAAGCCTTGAAGTCGAACGGCAGCGCCACCGGCAACCGCACGCGCTCGTGCACCATGTCGAGCATGGAGGCGAGCGTATGGCCGACCACCTCGGGTTGCTCGTGGATTTCTTTCGCCATGAAGTGGCGATGGTTGCCCTTGTCGACAAGGAAGGCGCCGGCGGCACTGGACTGGACCTGGCGCTTCACGCGCTTGCCCTGGGAGTCGCGGATCTCGACGCCGCTTCGGGTCATCACGGCAAGGTCGCCCTCCTCCAGATATGCGATCCTCTCGGTGAAGGGCGCCAAGGCGATCGCGTCGGAGCCGAGGTACATCTCACCCGTGCCGTAGCCGATGGCGAGCGGACTGCCCTTGCGGGCGCCCACCATCAGATTGTCCTCGCCGTCGAAGATGAAGGCGAGCGCGAACGCGCCCTTGAGACGCGGCAGCGCGGCGGTCACCGCTTCCACCGGCGCCTTGCCGGCCTTCATCGCTTGCGTGACCAGGTGGGCGATCACCTCGGTGTCGGTCTCGGTCGTAAATTTGGCGCCCGCGGCCGCGAGCTCCTCGCGCAGCGCGCGGTAGTTCTCGATGATGCCGTTGTGGACGACGGCGAGCTTGTCGGTGGCGTGGGGATGGGCGTTCACCTCGTTGGGCGCGCCGTGGGTGGCCCAGCGGGTGTGGCCGATGCCGATCGAGCCCGCGAGCGGCTCGCGCACGAGACGCGCTTCGAGGTTCTTCAGCTTGCCTTCGGCGCGGCGGCGCGCGAGACGGCCGTGCTCGAGCGTGGCGATGCCCGCCGAGTCATAGCCGCGGTATTCGAGACGCTTCAGCGCCTCGACGAGCTCGCCCGCGACCGCCTCACGCCCGATGATGCCGACAATGCCGCACATGTTTCGTCCCGAAAGCGCTCCCGCAGTATGCGAAGACCATAGCGGAAATGCGTTTAGAAGCGGTTTGGGCGGCACCCAAATCACTTCCGGTTGCGGCGTATGACCGCGCAAATGCCGGTCAGTCCTCGTCTTTCGCGCCTTTACCGTGTTTTTGCCTTTTCTTGGCGGCGAGCAGCTTCTTGGCCCAGCCGCGGCGAGTCTTCTGGCGGCCGCGGGCGACGGCGAGCGCGTTCGCCGGCACGTCGACGGTGATGACCGAGCCCGAGCCGACGTAGGCACCCGGACCGATTTTGACCGGCGCCACCAGAGCCGAGTTCGAGCCGACGAAAGCGCGCTTGCCCACGTCGCTGCGATGCTTGGCGACCCCGTCGTAGTTGCAGAAGATGACGCCGGCGCCGATGTTGGCCTCCTCGCCGACGCGGGCGTCGCCGATGTAGGCGAGATGATTGGCCTTGGCGCCGGCTTCGAGCGTCGCCGCCTTCACCTCGACGAAGTTGCCGACCTTCGCCTTCCTGCCGAGCTTGGTTCCCGGCCGCAGCCGTGCGAAGGGACCGACCGACGCGCCCTTGCCAATGTGCGCGCCCTCGATGTGGGAAAACGCGCGGATCACGGCACCCTCCTCCGCCACCACGCCCGGCCCGAACACCACATAGGGCTCGACCACCACGTCACGGCCGAGCTTGGTGTCGGCGCAGAGGAACACGGTCTCCGGCGCGATGAGCGTCGCGCCCGCCGCCTGCGCGCGCGAGCGTAAGCGCGCCTGCAAGACGGCCTCGGCTGCGGCGAGCTGTTTCTTGTCGTTCACGCCCATTACTTCTTCCTCCGGAGCCTCGCGCACCGTGGCGGCGAGGCCCTCCTCTACCGCAATTCGGACCGCATCGGTGAGATAAAATTCGCGCTTGGCGTTGTCGTTCTTGATCCGCTCGAGGAGCTTGACCGCGTGCTTGCCGGCGAGCGCCATGATGCCGGCGTTGCACAGGCGGATCGCGCGCTCGGCGGGGCTCGCGTCCTTGTCCTCGCGCACGGCGACGAGCTCGCCGCCTTCCACGATCAGCCGGCCGTAGCCGGCGGGATCGGCGGCGCGGAAGCCGAGCACCGCCACCGGCGCGTGATTGAGCGCCTCGCGGATCGCGACGAGCGTTTGCGGCCGCACCAGCGGCGTGTCGCCGTAGACCACGATCACGTCGTCGCCGGGCTTGATCGCGCCCTTGGCGGCGAGCACCGCGTGGGCGGTGCCGCGCCGCGCCTTCTGCACGAAGATCCGCGCCTTGGGCGCGAGGCGGCGCACTTCCGCCGCCACGGCCGCCTGGCCCGGACCCACCACCACGGCGATGCGGGCGGGGTTAACCACGGCCGCGGCCGTGAGCACATGGCCGATCAGGGTTCCCCCGCCGATCCGGTGCAAAACCTTGGGCGTGCGGGAGGCCATGCGCGTGCTCTCGCCGGCGGCGAGCACAATTAGGCACGTTCGCTCGCTCATCTCCCCTCCGGCTGGACCGCGGCTTCGCGCCGGTGTAGCCGATGCGGGGGCCCCGGCAAAGCCACGTGCCGGGGGCCCGGAAACTCTGCTAAACTTTTGGCGCCATTTATGATTCGAGGGGGAAACGCTGGCGGACGCGGGTGATACCATCGGCGGGTCGGCGACGGCGCGCGTCTCGGCGCTGCGCGAGCATGAGCTATTTCCCTATGCGGTGTGGGGATTGGTGGCGCTCGCGGCGGTTGCCATGGCCGCCTTCCTGTCGGCGCTCGCCACCGAGCGCGCGAACTCGGCCAAGGCGCCGATCGAGGTGTCGGAGCTGCGCACCGGCTCCAGCGAGGTGGCGCGCCTGAAGGAGACGATCGACAGGCTTCTGGTCGAGCAGCAGCGCCTGGCGCTGCGCGTGGAGGACTTCGAGCGCACGCAGAGCGATCTCACCGCCGCCACCCCGGTCGACCGCAAGAACGTGGCCTGGGGCCCGCCGCCCTATCCCTATGGATTGAAGGTGAAGCAGAAGGGGGGGCCTACGCCGGTCGAAGTGCGCGACCGCGACGTGCCGATCCCGCCCGCGTCGATCCCGCGCGACAAGGATGCGGGGATCACCCCGCTGCCGCCGCGCGAAAAGGTCGCCGCGGTCCCGATCCCGCCTACTCCGCCGCGGGAGAAAGAAATTGAGATCGTGCCTCCGCTCCAGCCCGAGCGGGAATCCGCGGCGCTGATGCCGCAGCCGCTGACCGAAAAGGACCTCGGGCTCGCGCAACTGCCGGCGGCGCGCGTCGCGGAAACTCCGCGCATCATGGAAATGCCGCGTGGGCCGGAAACCCCGCGCCCGATGGAGACCGCGCGGGTCGCCGAACCGCCGCGCGTCAGCGAAACGCCTCGCGCCATCCCGGCGCCGCCGGTCGAAACCACGCAGGCGATCGTCACGCGCACCGAGTTCGCCCTCGACCTCGGCGGCGAAACGTCGCTCGACGGCCTGCGCGCGCGCTGGGCGAGCCTGCGCGGCAATCATGGCAAGGCGCTGGAGAACATGAAGCCGCTGGTGGCCCTGCGCGAAGCCGACCAGCCCGGCGCCTTCGATTTCCGCTTGCTGGTGGGCCCGATCGCCAACGCCGCCGACGCGGCGCGTGCCTGCGCACGCCTCAACACCACCAAGATCATTTGCGCCGTCACCACCTACGACGGACAGCACGTGGAACTGCGCTAGTCTCCGCACGCCGCCGGCCCGCGTCGCCCAACTTCGGTGGTCATGCGCTCGCGCCTCCTCATCTATCTCCTGCTCGCGATCATGCCGCTGTTGTTCGTTTCGAACGTGGTCATCGGCCGCGCCGTCGCCCATTCGATCGAACCGTGGACGCTCGCCTTCTGGCGCTGGGCGCTGGCGAGCCTGATTTTGCTGCCATTCGCGGCGCGCTCCATGGTCGAGAGCCGTGTTCGCCTGCGCGCCGCCGCCGGCGACATCTTCGTGCTCGGTTTCCTCGGCATGGCGGTGTGCGGCGGCGCCTTCTACCTCTCGCTGCACTGGACGACGGCGATCCACGGCGTGCTGATCTATACCGTCGCGCCGCTCCTCATCGTGCTTCTGGATGCCGTGTTCTTCGGCGAGTCGATCACCGTGCCGCGTCTCGTCGGCATGTTTTTCGGCTTCCTCGGCGTCGCGACGATCGTGCTCGAGGGCGAGCCGCAGCGGCTGCTCACGCTTGCCTTCAACCCCGGCGACATCGTCATGGCGATCTGCGCCACGGCCTGGGCGGTCTATTCGGTGTGGCTGCGGCGCGAGCGGGTGCGGGCGATCCCGACCTTGCCTGCGTTCGCCGCGATCTGCATCGCCGGCACGCTCACGCTCGCACCGCCCATGGCCTTCGAGGTATTCTCCGGGTTCTTCCCGACCGGCCTCGCCGCCTGGGCGGCCATCGTCGTACTCGCCATCCTTCCTTCGGTGCTCGCGTACGGAATTTTTCAGATCGGCGTGCAGGCCGTGGGCGCCTCGGTCGTGAGCGTGTTCATGTATCTGCTGCCGGTCTACGGCGTGGTCGTCGCCAATATCACGCTCGAGGAATCCTTTCGGGCCTATCATGCGGCGGGGCTGGTGCTGGTCCTCGCTGGCGTGGTGCTCGCCACCAATCCGTTCGCTCGCCGCGCTTGAAGCACCGTTGCCGGGCGGCCCGGGCCCGTGGCAAGCTCGGCGAATGCAGCGCCCTTTCCTGCCCTCGCCGCACGCCGCCAACGGCCTGATCGTGCTCGGCTTCGCGGCGCTGCTCTATGCCTTTTATCTGCGCTACTTCGTGATCGAGGGCAGCAGCATGCGGCTCGCGTGCGAAAGCGGGCTTTCCTCCACGACCTGTCTCGTGCGCCGCGGCGCCACCGAGCTCTTCCGCAACGAGGTATTCGGCGCGCTCGCGCTCGCCGCCGCTCTCTGGCATCTCTGGCGGCCGCGCATCGCGGTGTTCGCAGTGGCGCTCGTGCTCGCGGCCTTCGGCCTCGTCCTTTACAACAACGGGCTCGCCGCGCTCGCCGTCGGTCTTCTCGTCATGAGCTTCGCCCGCCCGGCGCCGAGCCAAGCCGCGCGCACGCCGCGGCGAGAACGGCGAGCCCCGCGCAAAACCACAAAGCCTGCCAGTTCTCCGGACCCTCGCTGAGAGCGATATAGGCCGCTGAGGCGCCGAGCAGCGCCGCCGCTGCGTACTCGGCGATGCCCGCGGTTGGTCGTGCGCGGGCGTTGCTGAACGCAAGCGCCGCGAAAGCGGCGGCCGGCCCTGTGAGCGGAGCAAAGGGAAAATCCCTGAGCCGCGGGTCGAACACGAGGCCGAGCGCGGCGTGGATCGCCAGCACCACGGTTAGGCCCAGAAGAAGGGCGGCCGCCCGGCCCACTCGGTCGGCGGCGCGCCATTCCGCGGGATCGAGCAGCGTGCCGAACCCCGGGGCGGGCGTTCCGCGGGCCAAGGCCGCGGCCACTAGCGGCGGCGCGAGTAGCGCGGCGATAAGCAATAATCCGGAATAAATCCAGGTGCTTATCAGGACGCTTTCAATTACTGTGTCAACGATTGCCCAGCCGGCAACCACGCCTCCCAGTAGTGCTACGCCGGCAATCTTGAACCAGTCGATGGGAGGAGCCCCCGGGACCGTCCGCCCGCTGGCGGAGGCCGCGGCAAAGGTTGCGACCGCGAGCAAGATCCCGGCAAGCCCTTCGTAGAGCCACAGCGAATGGTCGGACACCGGCGCGCCGAGGCGGAACTTGGGCTCGCGCGTCCCGGCGGTCATCCATCCCCAGTGTCCGCCGGCGGTGCCCTCGACGCGCTGGCGCCACGGCTGGTCAAACGCCTCGGGGATGCTGAGGCGGAAACCGAAGCGCTTGGCCGCGGCCAAGAGATCGTGCACGACCCGCGCCTGGTTCGAGGCCGACGGCAGCGCGCCCTCGCGCATGCGCCCGGCCGAAGGCCAGCCCGCCTCGCCCACGAACACTTCCTTGCCGGGGAAATTCGCCGCGACGCGGCGCTGCACATCGACGACGCGCGCGGCGGTCTCCGCCGCCGGCACCGGAAAATCCTCGCCGTAGGGCAAGACGTGAATGGTGACGAAATCGACGGCGGCGGCGAGCTCGCGGTTCTGCAGCCAGTATTCCCACGTCTCGGCGTAAGTGACCGGCACGCCCGCCGCGCTCTTCACCCTCGCGATTACCGGAGCGAGCGCTTCGGGGTTCATCTCGCCGCGCAGAAAAACCTCGTTGCCGGCCACGATGGCGCGGATCACGCCGGGATAGCGCCGCGCCAGCGCGATCGCGCTTTCGACCTCGGCGCGGTTCCGCGCCGCGTCGCGGCTGAGCCAGATGCCCTGAATGACCGTGAGCCCGAGACCGCGGGCGATCTCCGGCACGTGCTCGAGGCCATGGGTCGCGGCATAGGTGAGGACGCAGCCGGAGATACGCGAAATTCGCTTCAGATCGTCCTCGATCGCGGCGCGGCCGGCCACCACGTCATCGAGCGGCGACTGCAGCCCGCGGAATGGCGTGTAGGAAAGACACGGAATCTTCTCGCTGGCGGCAAGTGGCGACGGCGGCATCAGCACCGGCTGCCCCAATCCATGCCAGACCACGCCGATCAGCGCCGCGACCACGGCGAGCAGGAAGATGGCCTGACGCGGGGAGGCGTATTGCATCCGGCACACGGGGGAAGTGGCTACTGGACATAGCCCCTCCCCGCGCCAGTGTGAAGCGGCGCGTCAGCTGCCTGTGCGGCCGGTGGCATTGGGGAAGAACAGCTGCTCGCCGTCGAGCTTGAAGGCCGCGATGGTGTCCTGGCCCTCGCGGCTCACCAGCCAATCGATGAACGCCTGGCCGAGCTCCTTCTTCACGTGCGGGTGCTTCTGCGGGTTCACCAGGATCACGCCGTACTGGTTGAACAGCGGTGGATCGCCCTCCACCAGAATGGCGAGCTCGCCGCGGTTCTTGAACGCAATCCAGGTGCCGCGGTCGGTGAGCAGGTAGGCGTTCGAGGCCGACGCCATGTTGAGGGCGGCGCCCATGCCCTGCCCAATCTCGCGATACCAGGGACCCTTGGCGGTTGCGATGTCGATGCCGGCGCCCTTCCATAGATTGAGCTCGGCGACATGCGTGCCGCTCTTGTCCGCGCGTGATATGAATGGCGCCTGCGCGGTGCGGATTTTGCGGAAGGCGGCGATCACGTCGCGACCGCGCGCGTCGGCCGAATCGGATTTCGGGCCCACGACGACGAAATCGTTGTACATCACCGGAATGCGGGCCACCCCGTGGCCGTCGGCAACAAATTGCTCCTCCAACTCCTTGGCATGCACGAACACCACGTCAGCGTCGCCGCGGCGCGCCACGTCGAGCGCTTGGCCGGTGCCGAGAGCGACAACGCGGACTGCGATGCCCGTTTTTCGAGTGAATTGCGGCAGCAGGTGCTTGAATAGTCCCGAGTTGTCCGTGGAGGTGGTCGACGCCACCACGATCGACCGCTCCTGCGTATGTCCCGCCGCAGGGGCGATCAAGAGCATCAGGCTGGCAACGATGAATTTCACTAAGCGCATGCATTCTCTCCCTTGATCACGCGAGGAGCTCGCCGCGGAGGAATTTGGCGGCTTCGCTCGATTGTGGACGGTCGAAGAACTGCGCCGCTGGGGCATGCTCGACGAGCCGGCCGGCGTGCAGGAAAACCACCTCGCCGGCGAGGCGCCGCGCCTGGCCGAGGTCGTGGGTGGCCATGACGATCTTGACGCCGGAGGCCGCGATCTCGCGCACGATCTCCTCCACGGCGCGGGTGGCGGCGGGATCGAGGCTCGCCGTCGGCTCGTCGAGGAAGAGGATTTCCGGATCGAGCGCCCAGGCCCGCGCCAGTGCCACGCGCTGCTGCTCCCCGCCCGAGAGCCGCCGCGCTGGGCGCGCGGCAAGGTGCGGCAGGCCGACGCGGCCGAGCAGCGCCGCCGCCTTTTGCTTCGTTGCGGCGCGCGGCAGATCGAGGGGATAGGCGACGTTGGCAAGCGCGGAGCGGCGCAGCATCACCGGCCGCTGGAACACCATGGCGGTGCGCTCGGTGGAGGCGGCACGGTTGCCGGCGCGGATCGAGCCCGATGTGGGAGTGAGCAGGCCATGGCAAAGACGAAGCAGAACACTTTTTCCCGCCCCGTTCGGCCCGAGCACGATCGCGGGCGGACCGGCGGCGAGCGTGCAGGAAACATCGCGCAGGATGGCGACGCCGCCCGCGGCAAAGCGCACACAGTCGAGGGCGAGCGGGAGTCTCGTCTCCGGCGCGCGCATCAGCCGGCGAAACTCTCGCCCAGGCGGCGCACGCCCCAGGCGCCGGCGTTGACGAAGACGACTACGGTGATCAGCACGATACCGAGGCCGAGCGCAAGCGGGAGGTCCCCTTTGGAGGTCTCGAGCGCGATCGCGGTGGTCATCACGCGCGTGACGCCGTCGATGTTGCCGCCGACGATCATCACCGCGCCCACCTCGGCGACGGCGCGGCCGAAGCCCGCGAGCAAAACGGTGACCAGCGCAAAGCGGCCGTCCCAAAGGAGCGTCACCACGGACCGGGCGCGGCCGGAGCCGAGCGAGCGCAGTTGCTCGCCGTATTCGCTCCACAGATCCTCGATCACCTGCCGCGCCAGCGCCGCCACGATGGGCAGCACCAGCACCGCCTGGGCGAGCACCATGGCGCCGGGCGTGAACAGGATGCCGAACTGGCCGAGCGGGCCCGCGCGCGACAGCAGAAGATAGACCGCGAGCCCCACCACCACCGGCGGCAGGCCCATGCAGGCGTTGAGCACGACCACGATGAGGTCGCGGCCGGGGAAGCGGCCGAGCGCGAGCGCGGCACCGAGCGGCAGGCCGATGAGTGCCGCGAGGAACACGGCCGACAGGCTGACGGCCAGCGACAGCCCCACGATCCGCCACAGGGCGGGATCGCCGGATATCACGAGCTGGAGTGCGATGGCTCCCGCGTGCGGCACGTCTGGCATGTGCGCAGGGACGCATACTTTTCTATTTCGATCAATGTTCGTATAGGATGCAATCCAATGCAGCCGCGTTCAGTCTCATGCGTGAATACCTGACCACGGCCGAGGCCGCCGAATATCTGCGTCTCGGCGAGCGCAAGCTTTACGAGCTCGTGGCCGAGGGCCGCATCCCCTGCACCAAGGCGACGGGCAAGTGGCTGTTTCCCAAATGGCTGCTCGACCGCTGGCTCGCCGCCGGCATGACCCTGCCCGAAGGGCTCACACCGACGGCCGCGCCGCCGGTGGTGGCGGGCAGCCACGATCCGCTGCTGGAATGGGCGCTACGCGAATCCGGATCGGGCCTCGCACTTCTCCTCGAAGGCAGCGAGGCGGGTTTGCGGCGTCTGCGCGCCGGCGAAGCGACCATCGCCGGCATCCATCTGCACAACGTCGATGGACCCGACGAAGGCGCCAACGTCGCCGCGGTCGCCGCCGACAGCGCGCTCGTGGACGCGGTGCTGATCGCCTTCGTGCGGCGCGAGCAGGGCCTCGTGGTGGCGCCGGGCAATCCGCTCGCGCTCGGGACGATCGCCGATGTGGCGGCAAAACGTGCGCGCCTGATCGAGCGCCAGACCGGCGCCGGGGCCCAGGCGCTCTTGTTGCGGCTCGCCAAGCAATCGGCCCTTGACATCGGCGCGCTTGCCCGCGTCGGCCCGCCGGCGCGCACCGGTGACGACTTGGCGCTCGCCGTGCGCGAGGGCCGCGCCGACTGCGGAATCGCCACGCGCGCGGTCGCCGCCACGCGCGGGCTCGATTTCGTGTCGCTGGCGTGGGAAAGCTTCGACCTCGTGACACGGCGGCGCGATTATTTCGAGAACGGACCGCAGGCGCTGTTCGATTTCATGCGCACGTCCGCGTTCACCGCCCGCGCCGCGGCGCTCGGCGGCTACGACACCGCCGAGACCGGGCGCGTATTACTCAACCGCTAGTTCATGCCTTCAGCCGGCTCGCCACCACGTCCCAGTTGACGATGTTGTCGAGCACCGCCTTGAGGTGGTCGCCGCGGCGGTTCTCGTAGTCGAGGTAGTAGGCGTGCTCCCACACGTCGAGACCCAGGAGCGGCGTCATTTTCTTGGTGAGCGGGCCGTCGCCGCCGGGGGCCGTGATAGCGACAAGCTTGTCGCCATCCTGGGCAAGCCAGCCCCAGCCCGAGCCGAAGACGCCGACCGCGTCGCCCTGCAGCTTGGTCTTCATATTGTCGAGCGAGCCGAAGGCGGCGTTGATCATGTCGGCGAGCTTGCCACCCGGCGCCTTGGCGCCGCCCCGCTTGAACTGCTCCCAGTAGAGCTCGTGGTTATAGGCCTGACCCGCGTTGTTGAAGATGCGCCGGTCGGCATCGTTGGCAGCCTCGACGATGATCTCGGGCAACTTCATGGACTCGTACTTGGTGCCCTTGGTGAGGGTGTTGAGGTTGCCGTAATAGCTCGCGTGATGGCGTCCGTAATGCAGGGTCACGGTGCGCGCGCCGATGGTGGGCGCGAGTTGGGACTCATGGAACGGCAGTGGCGGCTGCTTGAAAGGTCCGGCCGGCGCCGCGGGTGCCGCAGGCGCCTGGGCCTGGGCGTGACGCAGCACGGCAGGTGTCGCGAGCGTGGCGGCGGCGCCGGCCGCGACGAACACGCGGCGGGTGATCTTGGTCATGGGTTCCTCCTGATGGCCCGGTTCCGGGCCTTGGCTGAAAGTTTAG